>CAYWXQ010000168.1:0-4847 GCA_964462475.1 uncultured Rhodobacterales bacterium
ATGATCACCGGATTGGGGATGAAGTTCTTGCGTATTGTGCCCGAGAACCTTTCGGCTGATGCAGCGCACGGAAGCGAATTTTGACTTCAAAATTTGCGCAGCATGCGCGAAAGGCAAAAGTAAAATAGCCAAACAATAGTATCAAATTCAAGTCGTTTGGCTATAATGTTGATCCGGCTGTTTTGGCCGACTAACCCTTCGGAGGGCCAATGGCACTGCACCCGTTTTCCAAATTCGTGGCCATACTTGGCCGCGGCAAAACCAAGCAACGCGCGCTAACGCTTGAGGAGGCACGGACCGCTATGGCGATGATCCTGCGCGGCGAGGCCGAACCCGAACAAATCGGCGCGTTCCTGATGCTGCTGCGGCTAAAAGAGGAAGCCCCGAGCGAGATCGCCGGTTTCACCCTTGGCACCCGCGATGTGTTAAAGCTGCCCGATGCAATTCCAGCGGTTGATATTGATTGGTCGTCATATGCCGGTAAACGCCGGCAACTGCCGTATTTTTTGCTGTCAGCGCTTTTGCTGGCGCAAAACGGTACCAAGGTGTTCATGCACGGCGCGTCCGAACATACACCGGGCCGCGTTTATACCGATGACGTGCTAACCGCGCTCGGCTTTCCGATCGCCGGGTCGCTGGCCGAGGCCGCCATCCATATCAAAGCCCGCAATTTTTCCTATACCCCGCTATCGGTGCTGTCGCCCAAGCTGCAACAATTGATGGAGCTGAAGCCGCTTTTGGGCCTGCGCTCTCCGGTGCACAGTTTTTCGCGGATGATCAACCCGTTTGATGCGCCAACCATGCTGGTCGGCATTTTTCATCGCGGGTTTATGGAAATCCACGCCGGTGCCGCCAGTATTATGGGCCAGCCGGTATGCAGCGTGTTTCGCGGCGAAGGCGGCGAGATCGAGCGCCGCCCCAACAAACCAACGCAGGTAGGCAGCACTATCGGCGCCGGTGATATGCAGACAGAAACATGGCCGCAACTGCTGTCAGAGGGCCACGCGCCCCCCGACGAGGCGATGGATATTCAGGACCTTGTTGATTTGTGGCAGGGCAAAACCGGCGATGAATACGCGGTGGCCTCGGTTACCGGCACCTTGGCGATTGCGCTTAAATCACTGGGTAAAGCGGGCAGCATTGCCGAGGCACAGGCGCTGGCCGAAAGCATGTGGGCCGCGCGCGACACCGGTTATTTGCCGCTCAAGGCCTAGCGGCATGAGCCGGTTTTTCATTGCCGCCGCCCATAAATCATCGGGCAAAACCGTGGTCTCGACCGGATTGGCGGCAGCGCTTTCTGCCCGCCAAGATGTGCGCTGTTTTAAAAAAGGCCCCGATTATATCGACCCGATGTGGCTAAGCGCCGCCTCTGGCCACCCCTGTTATAACCTTGATTTCAACACCATGCCCGCGCCCGAACTGCGCACGCTATTCACCAGCCGCGCGCAAGGTGATATCGCCCTGATCGAGGCCAATAAGGGCCTTTATGACGGCATGGATGTGGCGGGCAGCGACAGCAACGCCGCCCTTGCCAAAACCCTGAAAGCGCCGGTGGTGCTGGTGATCGACACCGTCGGCATGACCCGCGGCATCGCGCCGTTGCTGCTGGGTTACCGCGCGTTTGACCCCGATATCAACATCGCCGGGGTTATATTAAACAAGCTCGGCGGCCCGCGACACGAGGGCAAGTTGCGCGCGGCGGTTGAGGCCTATACCGATATTCCGGTGATTGGCGCGGTCGGCCGTAGCCCCGCGCTTGAAATCGGCGAGCGCCATCTGGGCCTGACCACCCCGTCCGAAAGCGGAGAATTTGGCCGGATGATCGCCGAAATTGGCAAAATTGTCGGCAGCGCGGTTGATCTGGCCACCCTGCGCCGGATTGCCGCCAGCGCGCCCAGGCTGACAGCGGCAAAACCGGCCACTGTTGCCGCTGGCCGAAAGGTAAAAATAGCCATCGCCCGCGACACCGCTTTTGGTTTTTACTATGCCGATGATCTGGAGGCGCTGAAAGCCGCCGGTGCCGAATTGGTGTTTTTCAACACCCTGACCGATGCGCAGCTGCCAAAGGTTGACGGGCTGTTCATCGGCGGCGGCTTCCCCGAAACCTGCATGGAGTCGCTGGCGGCCAACACGACCCTGCGCGCGGATATCAAGGCCAAAATAAAGGCTGGCCTGCCGACCTATGCCGAATGCGGCGGCTTGATGTATTTGTGCCAAAGCCTGACATGGCACGGCGAAACAAAGCCAATGGTCGGTGTGGTCAAGGGCGATGCGGTGATGAACGCCCGCCCGCAGGGCCGTGGGTATACCAAGCTTAAATCGCTGGGCGGCATGTGGCCAAAGGGCAGCGATGTGCTGGCGCATGAATTTCATTATGCGCGGGTTGATAACCTGCCCGCCGACACCAGATTTGCCTATCAGGTTGAGCGCGGCCACGGCATAGACGGCAAAAACGACGGGGTGCTCGCCCATAATATGCTGGCCGGTTTTTGCCACCTGCGCCACAGCGCCGCCACCCCGTGGGCCACCCGTTTTGTGGCATTTGTGCGCGCGAAAGCATAAAAAAAAAGCCCCGCCAAAACGGCGAGGCTTTAATAATTGGCTCTGCTCGGATCAGCTCTTTTTAATCTCGAACAGGAAAATATTGCCTTCGGTGTTCGAGCTCATCAGCTCGTTGCCGGTTTGCGAACAAAACGCGGCAAAATCAGCCACAGAGCCCGGATCGGTCGAGCGGATTTCAAGCACTTGGCCGGCGTCCATGCCTTTAAGGGCTTTTTTTGCTTTGATGATGGGCAGCGGGCAGTTCAGGCCTTCTGCGTTAAGGGTTTGGTCAGCCATATTATGGAGCCTTTCTTTTGTGGGTTAGATAAACAGGTTGATGTCGGATTTGGTGGCAACATCGATATAGGTGGCGGCGCCCCCAAGCTCGATACCGTCAATCATGTCTTTGCGATCCATCTCGAACAGATCCAGCGTCATCTGGCAGGCGATCATCCGCACGTCTGATTCAACCGCCGCCTCGCGCAGTTCCTCGATCGAGGCAACGCCTTTTTTCTTGAACAGGTTTTTCATCATCGTGGTGGCGCCGCGGTCAACCCCCGGCAGGGCCGAAATAATGTTGGGCATCGCCATATGCATCCCGGCCATCGGCATTTTCATTGCCGGATTGCCAAGCGTGGTCATTTTAAGATCCAGCTTTTTGTTCAGCAGCGGCAGGCCGTAAAAGGTGAAAAACATGGTTACATCCAGATCCATTGCGGCGGCGGTAGTGCCAAGGATAAATGGCGGATACGCCCAGTCTAGCGAGCCCTTTGTTACAATAATCGACATGCTTTTAGCATTGCCAAAATCTCTGTCAGCCATGATTCTTACTCCCGTTTTTGACCCGTAGCTTTATAACATTAGAATTATTGAATACTAAAAACCGCCCAAGGTCAAGAATTGTGGCGCGCGCGCACGACATTTTGAGCAAAAAAGTTACAAAATGCGCCCAATTGGCGCATTATATAGTTTCTACTTACATAGAAATTATCATATATGCTAATGTAAGGTATGACCAACCAAGTATAGGCACGGATAAACCGCGCCAGAATCACCAAAAGGGAGAGTAATAATGTTAGACGGATTGAGGGATTCCATTCTGGAAAGCCCGTCATTTTATATGATGTGGGGCGGACTGCTGATCGGCACGTTGATGGGCTTTGTGGTTTACCGCACCAATTTTTGCGCCATGGGGTCGGTTTCGGACCTGATGAATTTCGGCGATTACCGGCGCTTCAGAAGCTGGGTTTTGGCGGGGGCTACCGCGATATTGGGGGTGTTTACCCTACAAAAGCTCGGGGTAATGAACCCCGCAGACAGTATTTATCTAACCCCTAATTTTACCTGGATCGGGTTTATTTTCGGCGGGTTTATTTTTGGCGTAGGCATGGTGCTGTCGGCGGGTTGTGTTAGCCGAAATCTGGTGCGTGCCGGCTCGGGTGATTTGCGCTCGGTGCTGGTGCTGACGGTTGTGGGGGTTTTTGCCTTTATGACCATTGGCGGGCTGCTGGGGCCACTTCGGGTGTGGTTCGTTGGTTATGGCACCACCAATTTGACCGATATGGGCATGAAGGGTCAGGGGTTTGGCGATCTGCTTGGCTCGATGACCGGCATGGAGGCGGCGCGGGCAAACCTGATTGCGTTTATTGTCGTGGTCGGGGCGATGCTTGGTTATGTTTTCCTCAACAAAAAATTCGTGGCCTCGCCGGTGCATATCATCGCCGGTGTCAGCATTGGCCTGCTGGTCGCGGCCGGCTGGATGCTGACCGGAATGGCACAGGATGATTTCGCTGATGTGCCAGTGGCCCTGACCTCGCTGACCTATGTGCAGCCTTCGGGGGCGACGATCGACTATCTGATGCGCTTTACCGCCTATTCAACCATGGCCTTTCCGGTGGCGGTGGTGTTTGGCACTATCTTTGGCGGATTTTTGGGGGCGGCATCGAAAAGGGAATTGCGGCTGCGGACCTTTAGCGGAGAAAAAGACACTGCCCGCAATATGGTCGGCGCGGCGTTTATGGGGATCGGCGGCGTTGTGGCGCTGGGTTGCACCATTGGCCAAGGCGTTACCGGTGTTTCGACCCTCGCCATGGGCTCGTTCATCACGTTTGCCTTTTTGGTAATCGGCGGTATGGCTGGCATGAAACTAATGGAGCGCCTTGCATAAGGCAGCCAACCCAAAGCGTTAAACGAGGCGGTGCTCCGGTACCGCCTTTTTTCATGGCTGGCAGCAAAAACCGCCGAGCCGAAGGCGAGGCCACCGCCGCCGGCCAGCCGGGTTTTCAGCTTTGCTGAAAATCGTGCCT
>CAYWXQ010000169.1:0-4837 GCA_964462475.1 uncultured Rhodobacterales bacterium
GGGTCTGTCAGCGTATGAAAGGCGCGGGGCAGGGCGGTGATCAGCTGTTCGGGGCGGGTGATGCGGTCAAAATAGCGGCTGACGGGCTTGAAGCAATCATTGGCGCTGACCGTGCCATCGCTGAAGTCCTCGACCTGCTGCAACACCGGGTCCGGCCCGCGACCCGCAAACACATCACCGGGGATCAGCAACACCGGCAGGCGGTTCACATGCGCCAGCGCCGCCGCCGTTACCATGTTGGTGGCCCCCGGGCCGATGGAACTGCTGACCGCCATGGCGCGTTTGCGCCTTAGCTGCTTGGCATAGGCAATGGCGGCATGGGCCATGGTTTGCTCGTTATGGCCGCGATAGGTGGGCAGGCGGTCCCGCGCCTCATAAAGCGCCTCGCCGATGCCTGCCACATTGCCGTGGCCGAAAATCGCCCAGACGCCTTCGATAATCCGGTCACCGTCATCGTTGAGCTGGTTTTCAATATAGCGCACCATTGCCTGTGCGGCGGTTAAGCGGATGGGTGTCATCTGTTCGCCTCTCGTGCTTTGTCCCATGTGCTACATAACATGGTGTATTTTTGCGCCATGTCCTGCACCGCCGCCGCGTCTGAAATTGCGCCCTTCATCCAGCCGCGCGCCGCGTCGCCAAAAATTGTGCGCCCGACCGCAAAGCCCTTGACCAGATCATGGCGGGCCGCCAGAGCAAAGCTTTTGAACAGTTCTTCGGTCGAGGCGTCCAGCCCCAGCACCACAATACCACGGGTATGCCGGTCATTGGCCTGAATGGTCTCGACCGCCGCGGCCCAGCAGGCCTCGTTGCGGTAAGGCTCCAATTTCCACCAATCGGGGTATATGCCGATATCATAGAGGCGCTGGATCGTTGCCGATACCGTTGTTTCGTCAACGTTACCATGTTTGCTCATGATCGGTTCCAGTAAAAACTCCAGACCGTTACGACGGCTGGCGGCAAACAGGCGCAACAGGGTTGCTTCCTGCGCGGTTTTCAGATCAGCGGGATCATCGGGGTGATAAAAACACAACACCTTGACCACATGCTCGCGTGGCCACTCAGCCAGCCCGCCGAAATCCGGCCCGATTGCCGGCTCCAGCTTTAATGGCCGCGAGCCGGGCCATTCGACCGTGTTGCCGATCCACAGCCCCCGGCCTGCCGCCTGCCACAGTGCCTTTTGCCCCAGGCGGTTGTCACATAACAAGCCGTAACCATCGCGGCCATCGGACACCTGCAACAAGGCTTCAAGACACAGCGTTTTGAACCGGCCGATCTTGTCTGGCGTGGCGCCTGCCATTTCCTCGAATTGCATACGGTGGTCAAAGGCAAAGATGCGCATATCCGGCCAGTTGCCCTTGCGGGTGGTGGACCAATGAATTTGCTCTAACACCTTGTCTTTGCGCAAAGCCGGATCTTTTACACCGCGCTTTAGAAAGAATTGGAGCTCGTCCCAGCTTGGATAGGCCGGGGTGCAGCCATGGCGAGAAACCGCAAATGCGCCGCAGGCGTTGGCCCATGTCAGCGATGTTTCCCAGCTTTCGCCCTTTAGCCAGCCGCGCAGCAGGCCCGACATGAACCCGTCGCCAGCCCCCAGCACATTGAACACCTCAATCGGAAAGGCGGGGCCGGAAATGCCCTGACCAAGATTGTCGGCAACGGGGCCTGTAAAGGCCACCGCGCCCATCGGGCCGCGCTTGCAAACCAGTGTTGCCGCTGTCAGTGCCCGCACGTTTTTCAGCGCCTGCACCGTGTCGGTGGTGCCGCCGGCGATATGGAACTCCTCCTCTGTGCCGACAATCAGATCAAACAGCGCCAGCGCCTTTTGCAGGCGCGCGGTTACCGCCGGGCTGTCGATGAAGCGCTCTTCGCCTGCGCCGTGGCCCGCCAGCCCCCAAAGATTGGGGCGATAGTCGATATCAAGCGCCGTCTTCGCCCCGGTTTCGCGCGCCAGTCGCAGGGCTTTCAGCACCGCAGCCTCGGTATTGTCATGGCTCAGGTGGGTGCCGGTCACCGTCACACAACCGCTGTCGCGGATCAGATCAGGGTCGATGTCCGCTTCGCACAGCGCCATGTCGGCGCAGTTTTCACGATAGAAAATCAGCGGAAAATGCGTGTCATCACGAATGCCCAGCAACACCAGCGCGGTTAAACGATCAGGGTCGGTAATGACGCTGCGCACATCCACACCCTCGGCCGCCAGTTCGTCGCGTATAAAGCGGCCCATATGTTCGTCACCGACACGGGTGATCAGTGCCGATTTCAGGCCCAGACGCGCGCACCCGGCCGCAATGTTGGTCGGAGAGCCGCCGATATATTTATTAAACGAGCGCATATCTTCAAGCCGCCCGCCGACCTGCGCGCCGTAAAGATCAACCGAAGACCGACCAATAGTCACAACATCGAGTTTCACAGGCTCTCCCTTCGGGCAATACGGCGCATACCGCAGTGACCACCATATATAAATTTCAATTGATGTAATTATAGAATACTAGTTCCAAAAACAAAACCCATGAAATTTAATTTTCATCTGCGACCGATCCACAGCGCGTGCCAACGGCAACAGCCAAAGTTATTGCCAGAGACAGCGGGGCTGTCAGGGCGCGAAACGATCCGACATCGGCCTCGGAAACGGTAAGAATTGTAGCGCCCAACTGGTGCAGAGGAGAGTTGATGGCATCTGTAATTGCCACAATATCGCTACCTTGGGTTCGTGCGAATGTCGCAAGATCAAGGGTTTCTTGGGTATACGGGGCAAAGGTTATCACCACCAGAACATCGGCAGGCAGAATGGCGTGGCGGTGATCCAGATTGCCGAATTTGCCGTGCAGCATGGCCGGCACGTTCATCTTTTCAAGCGCATAGGCAAGATAGGCCGCAACCGGAAAGGCGCGGCTGAGGCCAATAATATGGATCATCGGCGCTTTAGACATTGCCGCCACCGCGCGCTCGAGCGTGTCTGGCTCGATTGAACTGGCCAGGTTTTCCAGCGATGCCCGGCCTGCGTCAATAAACTCGGCCAGCAGGGTCGAGGGGCTTTCATCGCCGCTGGCGCGCAAGGCTTCCAGTCTGGTCGCGTAGTCCGGCCAGCGCTGGGTAAAAGCATCCCGAAACATACGCTGCATCTGTGAATAACCCGAAAACCCCATCAACTGGCAGAAACGCATAAAGGCCGATGGCTGCACCCCGGCAGCCTTTGACAGGTCTGCAACCGTTGATACCGCAATGATGTCGGTGTTTTGGGCGACATAATCAGCACATTGGCGCAACCGTTTGGGCAAGGTGCCGGTGATTTCAACCAGCCTGACCTGGAACTCTTCTAGCGTTTTAGGGGCGTCTGGCTTTGTCATTATGTTTCTTTCGTTTTGGGTTGACACGATGCTGGCGATATCGCATTCCATATGGTGGAACATATATTCTATCAAAGGCCGGGTATAAAGTCCAACCGGAATCGGTGCCCGGCAATTCAGCAAAGGTTGAACAGATGACAATACGATTTGCCCTTCTGGGGGCCGGACGCATCGGGCAGGTTCACGCCAGGGCGGTGGCCACCAACCCCCGCGCAACACTGGTAGCGGTGGCTGACGCGTTTGAGGATGCAGCCAATGCGCTGGTTGCCGATTTTGGCGGTGAAGTGCGCAGCATCGAGACCATCGCGGCATCGGACGATATAGATGCGGTGCTGATCTGCACCCCGACCAACACCCATGCCGATCTTATTGAAAAGTTTGCCCGTGCCGGCAAGGCGGTTTTCTGTGAAAAACCGGTTGATCTGAACATTGACCGGGTCAAGGCCTGCTTGCAGGTTGTTGACGATACCAACGCCAGGTTGATGGTCGGGTTCAACCGCCGGTTTGACCCGCATTTTATCGCCCTGAAAGACGCCATTACTGCCGGTAAAATTGGCGAGATCGAGATGATCAATATCATCTCTCGCGACCCCGGCGCGCCGCCGCCGGCGTATATCAAGGTCTCGGGCGGTATCTTTAAAGACATGTCGATCCATGATTTCGACATGGCGCGGTTTTTGCTGGGTAAAGAGATTGAAACCGTGATGGCAAGCGCCTCTGTTCTTGTGGACCCAAAGATCGGCGCGCTTGGTGATTACGATAGCGCCAATATTATTCTGACCACCGCTTGCGGCAAGCAATGTAGCATTTCAAATTCGCGCCGCGCCACATATGGCTATGACCAGCGGATAGAGGTGCATGGCTCTCTTGGCTTGATCAGCGCCGAAAACCAGCGTCCGGTCAGTATCGAGCTGGCCAATGCCAACGGCTACACCCGCCCGCCGTTATATGATTTTTTCATGACACGCTATCTTGCCGCCTACGCCGCCGAAATCAATGCCTTCATCGGGTCGCTGTCCGCCAGAACCCCCGCCTCACCTGGCGGCCAGGACGGGCTGGCATCTTTGATCATTGCCGAGGCCGCGCTGAAATCTGTAAAAGACGGCCGCGCAATAAGGCTTGGTGCCCGCGCCTGACGCCAGCAATATTTCGCTGACGGAAAACCTGATATGGATTGCAGGATCGGCAGGGCCGAAAAGCGCCAGTGCCTGCCCGCTGACCGCCGTGCAGCCATGCGCATTGACCATAGATGAACATCAACCGACGCAACTTGCGCAGAACGCTATCTGCCAAACCCGCCAGCACCGCCAGATACCCGTTGCAGTTGAATTATCCGCACTGCGCGGAAAAGAAGGGGAGAATAGCCATGGGCGACTCCGTGCATGGCCACATAAACGGCAACCAGACGGTGCCTTTCGGTTGCCATAAATTATCGGGCGGGGGTAAAGTAATGGGCGGGATCATGCAATAAAACATGCCGCCTGATTGCA
>CAYWXQ010000170.1:0-4798 GCA_964462475.1 uncultured Rhodobacterales bacterium
GGAGTTCAGACGTGTGCTGTTCCGATCTGCGCACATGTCGCGAGCATCGCCCGCAGCTATACCGTGGCGTTTCCAGGGGTCGCGGCAAGACGCCTAGAGGTGCAGGTGGCGCTGGCCTCGGGCATACCGGCGTTTACCCTTGTGGGCCTGCCCGATAAAGCCGTGTCAGAGGCCAAAGAGCGGGTGCGCGCGGCCATCACCGCGCTCGGGCTGGCACTGCCTGCCAAACGCATCACCATTAACCTTTCGCCCGCCGACATGCTTAAGGTCGGCTCGCATTTTGACCTGCCGATCGCGCTGACCTTGCTGGCCGCAATGGATGTGCTACCGCGTGAGCAAATGGCCGGGCAGTTCAGCCTGGGGGAGCTCTCGCTCGACGGCTCGCTGGTGCCGGTTGCGGGTGCGCTGCCCGCCGCGCTGGCCGCTGCCGAGGCCGATTGCGGGTTGATCTGCCCTGCCGCCTGTGGCCCCGAAGCCGCCTGGGTAGAGGCCGCGCGGGTGCTGGCCCCGCGCAACCTGCTGGAACTGGTTAACCATTTTTCGGGGCGCGCCGTGCTGCCCGAGGCCACACCGGGCGAAGTTGAGGGGCTGGTAGACCACCGCGATTTGCGCGATGTGCGCGGACAGGAAAAGGCCAAACGGGCGCTTGAAATCGCGGCTGCCGGTGGCCACCATCTGCTGATGGTCGGGCCGCCCGGCTCGGGTAAATCCATGATGGCGGCGCGGCTGCCGGGGCTGCTGCCGCCGCTTTCACCGGCCGAAGCGCTGGAAACCTCGATGATCCATTCATTGGCCGGGGTGCTGGAAGAGGGCGGCATTTCACGCCAGGCCCCGTTTCGTGGCCCGCACCACACTGCCAGCATGGCAGCAATGGTCGGCGGTGGCCGCGGTGCGCAACCCGGCGAAATATCCTTGGCGCATAACGGGGTGCTGTTCATGGATGAATTCCCCGAGTTTCCGCGCGCGGTGCTGGAAACCCTGCGCCAGCCGATCGAGACCGGTGACGTGGTGGTTAGCCGCGCCAACGCCCATGTGCGTTATCCGGCGCGGTTTATGCTTTTGGCCGCAGCGAACCCCTGCAAGTGCGGCTATCTGGGGGATGCCGCCCGCGCCTGTGGCCGCGCACCAAATTGCGGCGAAGACTATCTTGGGCGCATTTCCGGCCCACTGCTCGACCGGTTTGATCTGCGCATCGAGGTGCCGGCGGTTTCGGTTGCCGACCTTTCGCACCCCCCCTCGGGCGAGACCAGCGCGGTGGTCGCGGCGCGGGTGCTGGCGGCACGGCGGCTTCAGATCGCGCGCTATCAGGGGATGGCCGGAATCAGCACCAATGTCGCGATCGAGGGCGATGTGCTGGAACAAGCCTGCATGCTTACGCCCGAGGCCCACAACATGCTGTTGCGCGCGGTTGAGCGGCTAAAGCTGTCGGCGCGGGCGTTTCACCGCATCCAGCGTGTGGG
This sequence comes from uncultured Rhodobacterales bacterium, assembly GCA_964462475.1. Classification (GTDB taxonomy): domain Bacteria; phylum Pseudomonadota; class Alphaproteobacteria; order Rhodobacterales; family Rhodobacteraceae; genus UBA3077. Next base: position 1,461 of record CAYWXQ010000170.1, read on the forward strand.
GCGCACCATTGCCGACCTGCGCGGCGAGGCCGGGATTGGCAAGGCCAGCATTGCCGAGGCGATCGGCTATCGGTTGGCATTTTAGGCCAAAAAGGCCTGCACCCGTTTTAAGGTGGCGTTGGCCTCGGGCAGCAATAACCCGTGAAAAAACGGCCAGACATGGGGGGTGTTTTCACGGATATCAACCGTGACGCTTGTGTTTTGCGCGCGCAATTTGGCGGCAATCGCCAAGGTATCGTCGCGCAAAATCTCTTTGGTGCCGACGCTTAAAAACACCGGTGGCGCGCCGGTGAAATTGCCAAATAGCGGCGAGGCCAGCGGGTTTTTGAAATCGCTGGCCAGATACATGTCGCGGACCTCGGGCATGCGCGTTGCCGGTAGCATGACCTCGAATTCGGCGTTATCAGTTAGCGAGGCGCTTTGCAGGCTTTGGTCGGTGAACGGGCTAAAGGCCACCAGATTGCGCGGTTTCGGCAGGCCGGCGGCAAGAATACGGTGCAGCAGCGCCAGCGCCAGTCCGCCGCCGGCGCTGTCACCGGCGAGGGTGATGGTGCTGGCGGATATCCCGCGGCCCAGCAGCGCGTTATAGGCGGTGAAAGCGTCGTCTATCGCCGCCGGAAACGGGTGTTCGGGCGCCAGCCGGTAATTGACAGAAAAGGCGGTTAGCCCGCTATCCGCCGCCAGTTTCGCCACCAGTTTACGGTGGGTATAGGCCGAGCCAAAAACATAGGCGCCCCCATGCAGGTATAGCAGCGTGCCGCGCTCGCCATCGCCGATTTTCAGCGCCGATACGCTGTTTTGGCCATGGGCCAAACGCTCGGGGCTGATGGGTGTGCGGCGGGGCGGGCGAAAGAACAGCGCGGTCTGGCGATGCATCCGGCGGCGGATTTTAGCGGGCTGTTGAAGGCGCGCCAAGGCACGGCGCTCAAACAGGCGCAGCACAAAATTAAGGATCGTCAAGCGCCGCGACATTACGGGATTTTCGCCTCGATCGCGTCCCAGATCAGGGCGGCGACATTGGTGCCGTCAAAGCGCTCTAGCTCTTGTATGCCGGTGGGAGAGGTGAGGTTGATCTCGGTCAGGTAGTCGCCGATGACGTCGATGCCGACAAATATTTGCCCCTTTTCCTTTAGCAACGGGCCGATGGCGGCGCAGATTTCACGGTCGCGCGCTGTCAGGCCGATCTTTTCGGGCCGCCCGCCGACATGCATGTTAGAGCGGGTCTCGCCCTTGGCGGGCACGCGGTTGATCGCCCCGACCGGTTCGCCATCGACCAGAATGATGCGTTTGTCGCCGTTGGAAACATCGGGCAGGAATTTTTGCGCAATCAGCGGCTCGTTGTTGATACCGGCAAACAGCTCGTGCAGCGAGGTCAGGTTGCGGTCGTTCTGGCCCAGCCGGAACACCCCCGCCCCGCCATTGCCGTAAAGCGGTTTTAGAATAATATCGCCGTGCTCGGCCTTGAACGCTTTTATGGTCTCCAGATCGCGGGCAACGGTGGTGGGCGGGGTCAGACCCTGAAACCGCAACACCAGCAGTTTTTCGGGGTAGTTGCGCACCCAGAACGGGTCGTTGACCACCAGGGTTTCGGGGTGAACCATATCCAGCAAATGGGTGCTGGTGATATATCCCATGTCAAATGGCGGGTCCTGGCGCAGCCAGACAACATCCTGATCATCAAGGTTGATTTTCTGCTTTTCGCCGAGGGTGAAAAAATTGTCGCGGTCGCGGCGCACGTTCAGCGGCCAGCCCCGCGCCGTTACCCTGCCGCTTTCAAAGGCCAGCTGGTCGGGGGTATAGTAAAACAGGGTGTGGCCGCGCGATTGCGCCTCCAACGCCAGACGAAAGCTGGAATCGCCGTCGATATCGACCTGCTCGATCGGGTCCATCTGGAAGGCGATTTTCAGCGGTTTTTTATGTGCCATGGGGCCTCGCATAAGGTTGTTTCGCCTAAGGTGGCCCCGTGGGCGCGTAGTTTCAACCGAAACCTGTTGACAGCGGCCAAATAAAGCGGGGAAACTTGGCAAAACGGAGGCCGATATGCGACCAAGCCTGACGCTGGGGATCGAGGAAGAGTATTTGATCGTGGACCGCGAAAGCCGCGATCTGGTGCGCCAGCCCGACCCCGGGTTTCTGGCGGCGTGCAGCGCAGCGCTGGGCCCGCAGGTGACCGGCGAATATCTGCAATGCCAGATCGAGGTCGGCACCAAACCCCACCAACGGGTTGCCGACGCCGCCGCCGATCTGCTGGCGCTGCGCCGCGGGGTGGCCGAGTGCGCCGCCGGTTTCGGCTATGCCCCGATCGCGGCCTCGACCCACCCGTTTGCCAACTGGCGGCGGCAAAGCCACACCCGCAAGCCCCGCTATGACGGGCTGCGCGACGATCTGGGGCAGGTGGTGCGGCGGATGCTGATTTGCGGCATGCATATCCATGTCGGGATCGAGGACGAGGACGAACGCATCGACCTGATGACACAGGTGACGTATTTTTTGCCGCATCTGCTGGCGCTTAGCAGCTCCTCTCCGTTTTGGGAGGGCGAGGATACCGGGTTAAGCTCATACCGGCTGAGTGTGTTTGACGCCCTGCCGCGCACCGGCCTGCCCGACCAGCTGGAAAGCTATGGCGAATACCAGCGGCTGGTCGGGGCGCTGGTAGATGCCGGCTGCATCGAAGACGCCAGCAAAATCTGGTGGGATATCCGGCCCTCGGGCAGTTTTCCGACGCTGGAGCAGCGGATCACCGACATTTGCGGCACCGTGGCCGAGGCGGCGGCGATTGCGGCGGTCTATCAGGCGTTATTGCTTTATTTTCATGGCCTTAAAGAGAAAAACCAACGTTGGCGGCGCTACCCCGATACGCTATTACTGGAAAACCGCTGGCAGGCGCAGCGCCACGGGGTAAAGGGCAACCTGCTGGACCTTGGCCGCGGCAAGATGGTGCCGTTTGCGGCACTGGTGGAGGAACTTATCGGTCTTGTCGGGCCCGAGGCTACCACGCTCGGCTGCTATGACGCGCTGGTTTTCATGCGTGAAATTGCCAAAAACGGCAGCTCGGCCGACCGCCAGCGGCGGGTTTACGGGGCGGCGCTGGCGACCGGCGCGGGGTCGGAAGCGGCGATGCGCGCGGTGGTTGACCACCTGATCGCTACCTTTCTGAGCCAGAAATAAACCTGGTGGGTGGCGAAATATCTGATTGTTGATTTTGCCACCATTTTTGGCTTGAACTCCCGACGCGGGGCTTTTAAGAACGGACCGTTGAAAGGGGCCATAGCTCAGACGGGAGAGCGCTTGCATGGCATGCAAGAGGTCGAGGGTTCGATTCCCTCTGGCTCCACCAA
>CAYWXQ010000171.1:0-4776 GCA_964462475.1 uncultured Rhodobacterales bacterium
GCTAAACCGGATGTATGCCCCCCCGCTTGATACCCCGCCCGGCATTCACCCCGCTGCGCTGGTGTCACCTTCGGCGCGGGTCGGCAAAAAACCCTCGATCGGCCCGTTTGTGGTGGTTGAAGCGGGGGCGGTTATCGGCGACAACGCCCGCATTATGGCGCATTGCACAATCGGGCAGGGGGCGATGATCGGCGATGATTGCCTGCTTTATCAAGGGGTTCGCATTGGCGCGCGGGTGCGCATCGGCGCGCGCTTCATTGCCCAGCCCAATGCGGTAATCGGCAGTGACGGCTTTTCGTTTGTCAGCCCCGAACCGGGCGCGGTTGATGCCGCCCGCGCCGGGCAACAGCCACAAGCCGGCATGGCCACTACATCGGCTTTTGCCCGTATCAACTCGCTCGGGGCAGTCACGATTGCCGATGACGTAGAGGTCGGCGCCGGGGCAACCATTGATCGTGGCACCATTACCGACACCAGTATCGGCGAGGGCACCAAGCTTGATAATCTGGTGCAGCTTGGCCATAACGTGCAGGTCGGCGCCCATTGCCTGCTATGCGCGCAGGTCGGGGTTGGTGGCAGCGCCGTGATCTCTGACCGGGTTGTCTTGGCCGGGCAGGTCGGGGTGGCCGACCATGTGACCGTTGGCGCCAATGTGGTGGCGGCGGGCAAGGCCGGTATTTCGTCTAACGTGCCGCCGAACCGTTTTATCATGGGCAACCCCGCCATCAGGGCCGAGGCCAATGTCGAAAGCTATAAAGCCTATCGCCGCCTGCCCAAGCTGGTGGCGAAGGTCGAAAAGCTGCAAAAACAGGTTTCAAAACTGCTCGGAAATGACTAGACCCTGACTAACGCTAACCTTGAGGGCAAGCATGGCCGATGATATTTCAGCACAGGTGATGGCGATCATTGCCGAACAGGCCATGATCGACCCGGCCGAGGTGCGGGTCGATGCCACGCTAGAACAGCTGGCGGTTGATTCGCTGGGGCTGGTCGAGGCGATTTTCGCCATCGAAGAAACTTTTGATATACAGGTGCCCTTCAACGCAAATGCACCCGGCGATAATGCCTTTGATATCAGCTCGGTAGGCAGTATTATTGCCGCAGTTGAAAAGCTGATAAAAGGGGCGGGCTAGGGTGGCACGGCGGGTTGTTATTACCGGCATGGGGGCGGTATCGCCGCTGGGTATGGGGGCCGGTGCCAATATGCACGCCATGGCCGAGGGCCATAACGGGATATCCGAACTGGTGTTTCGGGATGTCGAGCGTTTGCAAATCCGCATCGGCGGCCAGATACACGGCTATAGCGAAACCGCGCATTTTACCCGCCAGGAAATCGCGTTTTTTGACCGGTTTACCCAGTTTGCCGTGCTCGCCGCGCATGAGGCCGTGGCGCAATCGGGGCTGGATATGGCGCTGGTGGGCGCGCGGGGCGGCGTGGTGCTTGGCACCTCGGGCGGCGGTTTGCAAACCCAGGACGAGAACTTTCGCAAGGTTTACGCCGAGGGCAAAAACCGCGTGCACCCGTTTGTGGTGCCCCGGCTTATGCACAACGCCGCCACCAGCCAGCTTTCTATGCGCCACGGGCTGACCGGCCCCAGCTATACGGTGTCGACCGCCTGCGCTTCCTCGAACCACGCGATGGGGCAGGCGTTTCATATGATCCGGGCGGGGATGGCCGATGTTATGCTGACCGGCGGTTCGGAATCGATGCTCAGCTTTGGCGGCATCAAGGCGTGGGAGGGGCTGCGGGTGATGTCAAAAACCGCGTGCCGGCCGTTTTCCAAGAACCGCAGCGGCATGGTGCAGGGCGAGGGCGCGGCGGTGTTTGTGTTTGAAGCATTTGAAAGCGCCCGCGCGCGCGGGGCCAGTATATTGGCCGAGGTCGCGGGGTTTGCGATGTCGGCCGATGCGTCTGATATCGTAATGCCCAACCAGCACGGGGCGGCGCGCGCAATCAGCGGCGCGCTGGCCGATGCCGGGCTTGGCACCGGCCAAATCGGGTATATCAACGCCCACGGCACCGGCACCGCCGCCAACGACCGCACCGAATGCGCGGCCCTGCGCGCGGTTTTCGGCGCCGATGCCGATAATTTGTTGGTGTCGTCAACCAAATCGATGCACGGCCACCTGATCGGCGGCACCGGCGCGCTAGAGCTGCTGGCCTGTATCATGGCGCTGCGCGACGGCATAATCGCCCCGACCATCAACCATGAAATCGCCGACCCCGATTGTGATTTGAACGTGGTGCCAAATGTGGCGCGGCAAGCGCGGGTTACCGCCACGCTCAGCAATGCCTTTGCCTTTGGCGGGCTGAACGCGGTGCTGGCCCTGCGCGCGGCCCCCTGATTTAGCCCGCCTGCCGTGCCAGCAGATCGGCGACCGCTTCGGTAAATCCATCCAGCGGCAGCACGGCGCGCACGGCGGCGTCGGGGCTGGTGACGGCAAAAATGTCGATATTGGCAGCGGTGCCGGCCTCAAACGCTTCTACCTGCGCCGGCGTTAGCCCAAAACGCGAATAGCACCCCTGCGGGTCACACCAGCTAAAGGGATAGGCCGCGGGCACGCCGTCATCAACCGAAACCGACAACCCGCGCGGCAGCAGGGTAAGCAGCGGTGAAACCATTACCACCCCGAGCTTGGCCGAGGCCCCCTCGGGCAGCGCCTGCATGGTAACACTGACCACATTATTGCCTTTATCGTCTTGCGCGACCTGAAAGATACGGCAATTGGCACCGGTATCGGCGCAGCGCACCTCCCAGCCAGCAAAGCGGGCAACCACGCCATTGGCCTTGTCGGATAGTTCTTGCGAGGTCGGAAACGCGGGCTCTTGCGCGGCTTGTTGTGCGGCTTGTTGTGCTGTGGCGGCGGTGCCCAGCAGGATGGTAGCGGTTAAAACGGTGGTCAATATACGGCGCATTGGTGTGGGTCCCCATGGATGAATACGTTTAGCTTGTTGGTGTCAGGAAGCGCGCATCCTGTCAACTTGTGTATTTGGTTTCGGCAAAATACCGCCCGCTTTTCGGGGTGTTTTTATTGGGCGTAACCTGTAGAATTTGCCAAAGCAAACGCAAAAGCAAACATGAGGGGCATTATGGCACAAGACCGGATATTCATTGGTGGCGCGGGCGAGGGTTACACCACCCCCGAGGAAATGCTGCTGAAATACGCCAACCGCCACGGGTTGATCGCGGGGGCCACCGGCACCGGCAAAACCGTGACCCTGCAAATTCTGGCCGAGAGCTTTTCAAACGCCGGGGTGCCGGTGTTTATGGCCGACGTCAAGGGCGATCTGTCAGGCATGGCGGCGGCGGGCTCTGCCCAGCATAAACTGCACGAAAAGCTGGTTTCGCGGGCCGAAATGATCGGTTTTACCGATTACGGCTATGCGGCGTTTCCGGTTACCTTCTGGGACCTGTTTGGTGAAAAAGGCCACCCCGTGCGCACCACGATCTCTGAAATGGGGCCGCTACTGCTGGCGCGGTTGCTGGAGCTAAGCGAGGCACAGGAAGGCGTGCTGAACATCGCCTTTCGCATGGCCGACGAGCGATCAATGCTGCTCTTGGACCTGAAAGATTTGCAATCGCTGCTGGTCTGGTTGGGCGAAAATGCCGACAAGATCGCGCTGCGCTATGGCAATATCTCGAAAGCCTCGATCGGGGCGATCCAGCGGCGCTTATTGGTGCTTGAAAACCAGGGCGCGGCGCAGTTTTTTGGCGAACCGGCGTTGCAGCTGGAAGATATGATCGCCACCACCCCCTCGGGGCAGGGGCGGGTCAACATTCTGGCTGCCGACCGGCTGATGGGCGCGCCACGGCTTTACGCGACCTTTCTTTTATGGCTGCTGTCAGAGCTGTTTGAAAACCTGCCCGAGGTCGGCGACCCCGACAAACCCAAATTCGTGTTCTTCTTTGACGAAGCCCACCTGCTGTTCAGCGACGCCCCCAAAGCGCTGCTCGACAAGGTTGAACAGGTGGCGCGGCTGATCCGCTCAAAAGGGGTGGGGGTGTTTTTTATTACCCAGCAGCCCGACGATGTGCCGTCTGACATTCTGGGCCAACTTGGCAACCGGGTGCAACATGCGTTGCGCGCCTATACCCCGCGCGACCAAAAAGCGCTGCGGGCGGCGGCCGAAACCTTTCGCCCCAATCCGCGCTTTGATACCGAAGACGCGATCCGCGATGTCGGGGTTGGCGAGGCCGTGGTGTCGCTGCTGCAAAAAAAGGGCGTACCCTCGATGGTCGAACGCACGCTGATCCGGCCGCCCTCGTCACGGCTGGGACCGCTTAGCATGGCAGAGCGGCAGGCGGTTATGGCGGCCTCATCGCTGGGGGCGGTCTATAATACGCCGGTTGATCGCAGAAGCGCGTTTGAAATGCTGGCCGAGCGCGCGAAAGCGGCAGCGGAGCCGGAAGCGCCAGCGGACGCCCCGCGCGCGTTCTCCTCGGCCCGAAGATATTCGGCGGGCAAGGCCTATAGCGGGCGCAAACCGGTGAAACGACGCGGCGATTCGGCGGGCGAGGCCTTTGCCAAATCATTTTCGCGTTCGTTTGGCAGCAAGATGGGCAATTCGCTGGCCCGCGGGCTGTTGGGGTCGTTCTTCAAGTCGCGCTAGTGAATTTTTGTTCGGGGCATCAAACCCCTCACAAAAATCACGCCCTAAGGGGCGTGGGGTCTTTTCCGGCCAGCCGGTATAAATAGAGCAAGGTTTGCAAATAAGACCACCGAGCGCAGCGAGGCCACCGCCGGAGGCAAAACGTTTTTCAGCTTGCTGAAAAA
>CAYWXQ010000172.1:0-4756 GCA_964462475.1 uncultured Rhodobacterales bacterium
AGACCATTACGAGTATGAGGGCCAGCAGCATCACCCCCACGAATGGAACGATGGATCGGTAAATATCCATCAGTGTAACCTCTTTCGGGGCCATGGCCCGCATCAAGAATAAGTTATAGCCAAAGGGCGGGGTCATATAGGCGATCTGGCTGGTAATGGTATATAGCACACCATACCAGATCAGATCAAACCCGAGCGAGCCAACCAGCGGCACATAAAGCGGCGCGACGATCACCAGCATCGCGGTATCATCCAGAAACGTGCCCATGATCAAAAACGAAAGCTGCATCAACAGCAAAACTTCCCACGGGCCAAGGCCAAGGTCGCCGAGGAAAAACACCTCGATCGCTTTCACCGCACCAACACCGTCAAACACCGCGCCAAAGGCCAGCGCTGCCAGAATAATCCACATGAACATTGCCGAGATCGACAGGGTCTGGCGCACTGACTCCTCAAACACCCGTTTGGTATAACGCCCCTTAAACAACGCCGCGAGCGAGGCCACCACAGCCCCGACAGCCGAGCTTTCGACCAGCGAGGTCCAGCCATTTACAAACGGCACCATCATCGAGGCAAAGATAAACACCGGCAATAGCCCCGCGCGCAGCAGCTTCAGCTTTTCGGCGGTGGTGACCTTGTCCAGCTCCTCACGCGAAAGCGCGGGGCCGAGGGCGGGGTTTATTTTGCAGCGCACCCAGATATAGATCACGAACATTGCCGCCATCATCAGGCCGGGAAATACGCCTGCCAGCCATAGTTGGCCCACCGGCGCGCGCGCAATCATCGCATAAAGCACCAGCACCACCGAGGGCGGCACCAGAATACCAAGGCTGGACCCCGCCTGAATAACGCCCGAGATCATCCGCTTGTCATAGCCGCGTTTCAACAGCTCTGGCAGCGCAATCGTGGCGCCGATGGCCATGCCCGCCACCGATAACCCGTTCATCGCCGAAATCAGCACCATCAGCCCGATCGTGCCAATGGCCAAGCCACCGTTAATGCCGCCCATCCACACATGGAACATGCGGTAAAGATCATCGGCAATGCCGGATTCAGACAGCACAAACCCCATATAGATAAACAACGGCAGGGTCAGCAGCGGGTACCACTTCATTAGCTTCATAGAGGCGGCAAAGGGGATGTCCTCTCCGCCCGTGCCCCATAGCAGCAGGGCCGCGACCACGGCGACAATGCCGATGGCGGCAAACACCCGCTGGCCCGACATCAGCGTGATCATCATGCTGGCAAACATCAAAAGGGCGATCCATTCAAACGACATTACAGGTCTTCTCCGCGGATGGTGGCAATGTCTTTGAAAAACACGGCAATGGCTTGTAGCAGCATCAGGAATATACCGAGGGTGGCGATGGTTTTAATCGGCCACAAGTATGGCCGCCAAGCGGTGGCCGAGCGCTCCATATAGCCCAGCACTTCTTTTGCGGCATCAAAACCGCCGGTGAAAAACGCGCCAAACAGTTTGCCGTAAAACTCGAACATGCCCATATTATAGGGCTGCCCCAGCGAATAGGCGGTCGAGCCGAGCGCCCCTTGCAGCAGGATCACCAGATAAAAGATCAGCCCGAAGATCGTAAACGCATCAACCCATGCTTTGGTTTTGATCGACCATGAGCCGTAAACAAGATCCATCCGCACATGCGAGTTGAGCTGCATAGAATATGGCCCACCAAGCAGGTAATAGGCAACCATTACAAATTGCGCGGTCTCCAGCGTCCATTGTGCGGGGTCGAAAAAGGTTTTTGAAATCGACGACCATAGCAAAATCGCCATCAACACAAAGATCAGATACATCGCTATGCGGCCGATGCGGTAGTTTACCGCCTCGACCGCTCTGACATAGGCTTTAATGGCTCTTGGCATTACTTCCCCCCCCGGGTGGCGTTTAGCGCCGATGTTAGGATACGCGCCAGCCACGCCGCAACCGCGCGCTGGTCATTTTCGGTTATTATCAGGTCGTTGCGAATTTCGATCATCACGTTAAGCAGCTTTTGCTTTGTGGCGTGTTCAACCAATGTATGGGTGACGCCGTCTTCTGGCCCATAAGGGGCGTTGCGCGCGGTTTTATAGGCAGGGTCGGCGGTGGCGGCATCCAGCATGGCATCGGCCAGCCGCGAATCACTGTCATGCAGAATGCCGATCTCTACATCGCGCGGCGCGCCATTATAGACGGGGGTGAAAGAATGGATGGTCACCAGCACGGTTTGGGCACGGTTTTGCACCTGTGTGGCCAGCGCCTGCCGGAAGGGTTGGTATATATAGGTGGCGCGGGCATCACGCTCGGCCGCGCTCAGGCCGGTATTGCCGGGAATGGTGTAAACCTCGCTCACATCCCTGATTGCTTGTGGCGAACTGGGCGGGCGGTTGCAATCATAAACCAGCCGCGAGATTTTTTGCGCCACCAGTGTGGCGTCTAGCGAATCACGCAAAAAGCCAGCCACCGCCAGTGCGCCGGGGTCCCATGCGATATGGCTTTGGGCGGCAGTTTTGCCCAGCCCCAGCCGGCCCAGCCCCTCGGGGATGAAGCGCGACGCATGTTCGCAAACCAGCAACACGGGGCTGGCGCCGCCCTTGCGGGTGGTGCTGACCACGTTTTCGGGCAGGGTTGCCTGCCAGTCCGGTTTGCGTGAAAGGTTCAAAAGACCGCCTGTAACATTTGTAATATAACCTGATTATGAAGAATATGTTTCACAAACATACCGCCTGTCAATATAATTACACAAATTATTCTGTCTGCCTGATCAAATATGTTGTAAATTCGCGGATAGCGCGAAATGGTTCACGAGGAACGCCCATGCCATCCCATGATTTAACCGTTGCCCAGCGAATCCATGACGGCTTTGACGGCCTGACACGGGCCGAGCGGCAGCTGGCCAATATTATCATGGAGAACTATCCGGTTTCGGGGTTGGGCAGCATTACAGCGCTGGCTGAAAATGCCGATGTTTCCACGCCGACGGTGGCGCGGATGGCGCGCAAGCTTGGTTTTGGCGGTTTTCCCGAAATGCAGGCGCAACTGCGCGCCGAGTTGGAGGCAACCATAAGCGACCCTCTGACCAAGCACGATAAATGGGCCGCCGATGCGCCCGACACCCATATACTGAACCGTTTTGCCGATAACGTGATTGATAACTTGCGCAACACCCTGAAACACCTGAACGCCGCCGAGTTTGACCGGATTGTCGAAATGCTGAGCGACACCGAGCACACGGTGGCGGTGGTTGGCGGGCGGCTTAGCCATACGTTGGCGAGTTACTTTTTTACCCATATGCAAATGATGCGCGACGGGGTGACCCTGATCGAGCGCAATTCATCGAGCTGGCCGCATTATTTGCTAAGCCTGAAGGCGGGCGATGTGTTGGTGATGTTTGATATGCGCCGCTATGAACAAGACCTGTTGCGGTTTGCCGAAATGGCGCAGGCGCGCGGGGTGCGGATTATTTTATTCACCGACCAGTGGGGCTCACCTGCGGGCAAGGTCGCTGAATTGCAGATCCATTCGCGCATAGAGGTGCCCTCGACATGGGATTCGTCAGTGGTGACGATGTTTATCCTCGAAGCGATCATCTCGGCGGTGCAAAGCCAGTCATGGGAGCGCAGCAAAGCCCGGATGGAAGAGCTGGAAGAGCTGTTCGGCAAAACCCGGCTGTTTCGAAAGTTTGTCTAGCTACGGATTTTTGGTCTAGCGCCGTTTGAGCGTGCGAATGGTGAGCATAAAAATAACCCCCGCCGCCAGCAACACCGCCACCGAAACCGGCATCGCCGCGCTGCCGGTCATGCCGTAGCTTTCATACCACAGCGCCAGCGACACCAGCAGCACCGCCTGCCCGATGATATTGTATTCGCCAAAAACCGCACGCTTCCAGCTGAACTGCATACCTGTGGTGGCGGCCTTCCAGTTGGAAAGCCGAGGCAGCAGCCGCGGCACGCTGTTATAGTAGGCGGCAAACGCGTCGCCGAACTTGCCCCGCAGGAACGCCTCTTCGCTGAAGATGATGGCGTAATAGATGAACATAAATATCCCGACCCCGAGCAGAAACACCAGCCATGTGCCATGCAGCATGAACACGCCGGTATAGATGGTTAGATTGCCCAGATAGAGCGAGTTGCGCGAGATCCCGAACATACCGCGGGTGAACAGTTCGTCGGCATGGGCGGTTTTCTGGTCTCCATCGCGCGCCACAATGAAAAACCCGATCACCAGCAGCCGGATCAGCACCCCGAGCGCCACCACGATGATCGCGGTGGTGTCGAGCAGGGATTCGGTTTGCGCGCTGCCGAAAATCTGTTTGGCCGGGGGCTGCAGGGCAAACAAGGCAAGCACGATCAGCGGAAACAGAAAATTACGCCATTTGAAGAAAAACTGGCCAATTGGAATCATGAATTTTTTCATTTTTTGTCCGCCGGGTTGGGGTGTCTGGGTTGGCTGTCTATATAACGGCTGAAATTCGGGCACAATGGTCGAGATTACGACCAGCAAGACGGGCGATGGCAGATTTTGCGCCGAAGGCTTTGCAAAACCCTGCAAATATAGCCGTTTACGGTTAGAAAATTGCGCAGTGCAAAAAAAGTGAAAAAGATTGAAATTAGGTGTTGCGGACCCCGCGCTTTGGCCCTAGAACCCCCCTCACCAGCAGCGACACAGTCACTTAGACATCGTAGCGGGATGTAGCTTCAAGGCTGCTAGCTCTTTGAAAATGAATATAAAAACGAAGAGATATGCGGGTGGTTTGGGTTTCGA
>CAYWXQ010000173.1:0-2007 GCA_964462475.1 uncultured Rhodobacterales bacterium
GCCTTAGTGGCTAAAAATGTCGTATGGAGAGCGATGTAGAGATACAGTTGCTAGATATCAAGCTCGATCCAGATCGGCACATGGTCCGAGGGTTTTTCGCGCCCGCGCATGTGGCGGTCTATTTCGCAGGCCTTTAACCGGTCGGCGGCTTGGGGCGACAGCAGGTGGTGGTCAATGCGAATTCCGTTATTGCGGTTCCACGCCCCCGCCTGAAAATCCCAGAACGTATAGGTTAGCGGCGCGGGGTTAAGCGCGCGCAACGCGTCGGTATAGCCAAGGTTGAGAATTTTGCGATAGGCGCTCAGGCTTTCGGGGCGGTATAGTGCGTCGCCCTCCCAATCCTCGATCTGGTGGGCGTCTTCGGGCTGGGGGATGATGTTGTAATCACCGGCCATTACCACCGCTTCCTCGGATTGCAGCAGCGCTTGGGCGCGGGTGTAAAGCCGTGCCATCCAGGCCAGTTTATAATCAAACTTCGGCCCTGGCGCGGGGTTGCCGTTGGGCAGATACAAGCAGCAGATGCGCACGGTGTTAATGGTCGCCTCGATCCAGCGCGCCTGTTCGTCGCTTTCATCCCCCGGCAGGCCGCGCTGCACGTCCTCTATCGGGTGCTTGGACAGGATCGCCACGCCGTTAAAACCTTTTTGACCATGGGTTTCTATATTATAGCCCAGATCCTCGATCGCCTCGCGCGGGAAGGGGGCGTCCATTGATTTTATTTCCTGCAAAAGCGCGACGTCGACGGCGGTTTCTTGCAGCCACTCGGTTAATCGGGGTTGGCGGGCCTTGATCCCGTTGATATTAAAAGAGGCGATCTTCATACTGGCTCCGGTGGTTTTTGGCCATGCTATGGGGCGGGGCGGCAATAGGCAAGGAGCCAACCGGTTGAACAATAAAGAAACCCCCGAACCCCGCAAACGGGCGCGCAAGGTCAAGGTTTTTGGCGAGCGCAACACCGGCACGCGGGCGGTTATGCAGATGTTGCGGGCGCTGAAAGGGGTGTCGATCAGCGCGCCTGCCGTGCCAACGCCCGACCTTGATTTGCTTGAAAAGCGGGTAATCGAAACCCTGAAAGGTTTTCATCGAGAAATCTACATCGACGCGCTTTATGACGAAGCCCGCCGCCGCAATGGCGGGCTAAGCGCCTGGAAACACGCCGCGCCGGTGGTCGATGACAGCTACGGGGCCAAGGATGCCTCGGTGCTGTTTTTGGTGCGTGATCCCTATAGCTGGGTGCTGTCTCTTGGCAAACGGCCCTATCATACGCGGGCACCAAAGCTTGACAGCGTGAAAGCGTTTGTTGAGCGCCCGTGGCTGGCGATGGGCCGCGACAATATCGATACGGTGCTGATTTCACCAATGGTGCTATGGAACGAAAAACTGCGCGCATACCGGGCGTTTGCCAAGGCGGCGCCGGTGCCGTCAACCGCGCTGAAGTTCGAGGATTTTGTGCTGGAGCCGGTGGCGGCCCTAACCCGTGCTTTGGCTGAATTCAACATCCCCGCCAAGGGGTTGACCGAGATAGCGCCTTCAACCAAGCGCGGCGGTATGGGGCGCGAGGTGCGCCGCGCCCATTATGCCAGCGAGGCCTGGAAATCCGAACTGGATGCAAACGCCGTGGCGGCGATCAACACCTATGTTGATTGGGATGTCGCAACATCCTTTGGCTATGAAATGCGAGCACCAGAGGCGTTCAGCAGGGGATAACGCAAGCTTGACAACCTGACCCGCCGAGCCGCAGGCGAGGCCACCGCCGCCGGCCAGCCGTGTTTTCAGCTTTGCTGAAAACCGTGCCTTTTCCGAGCGGGGGGGCTGGCGTAACCTGTTCACAAACGCACCTTTTCGGCCCTCCCAGAGGGAAAGGCACACCCGGTTGAAGGCTTGGTGTGTGGATCAGGCATTGCATCCGGCCAGCCGTGATGCCCTCCACTCCGGTTATTTTGCTGACGCAAAATAATCCTCGCGATTGGGCGGTGGCCTCGGCTTCGCCTCGGCGGGGTTGGTTTT
>CAYWXQ010000173.1:2107-4658 GCA_964462475.1 uncultured Rhodobacterales bacterium
CTTACATCGAAAAACTGGTGCCGCAGCCGCAGCTTGAGGTCGCGTTGGGGTTTTCGATCACGAAACGCGCCCCGATCAGTTCGGCGGTGAAGTCAATGGTGGCGTCCGCCAAAAACGGCAGCGATACCGGATCTATCACCACTTTCTGGCCGTTGCCCTCCAGCACCAGATCATCATCGCGTTGGGCATCAAGGTCGATCTCGTATTGAAAGCCGGAACAACCGCCGCCCTCTACCGCGATGCGCAGCACCTGCGGGGCGGCTGTGGCTTCATTTATTTCGGCCAGACGCGCAAAGGCGCGGTCGGTGACTTTTGGTGGTAAGGTAAGCTGCATCTGTTCAACCTGTTCAAACTGCTGTAACAGAGCAAATGTAAGCGGGCTTTGCCCCCGATACAAGTGCGGAGCCTTGTCACATGCCAGCCATTTACGCCTCAAACCCCTTTGAAAGCCGCGGGCGGTTGGTTGACGAGGGCAGCAGCGCCCACCGTTCGTGCTTTCAGCGCGACCGCGACCGGATTATCCATTCAACCGCGTTTCGGCGGCTAAAGCACAAGACGCAAGTGTTTGTCGAGCATGAGGGCGACCACTTTCGCACCCGCCTGACCCACTCGATCGAGGTGGCGCAGGTGGCGCGCACCATTGCCGGAACATTAGGGCTGAATGACGAGCTGACCGAGGCGGTGGCCCTGGCGCATGATCTGGGGCACACCCCGTTTGGCCACACTGGCGAAGACGCGTTAAACGCTTGTATGCAGCCCTATGGCGGCTTTGACCACAACGCTCAGGCTATCCGGATTGTGACCGCGCTCGAGCAGCATTATGCTGATTTTGACGGGCTGAACCTGACATGGGAAACGCTTGAGGGGCTGGCCAAACATAACGGGCCGGTGGGGGGCGATATTCCCTATGCGCTGGCTGCGGCCAATGCGGCGTTTGACCTTGAGCTTGGCACCTATGCCAGTGCCGAGGCGCAGGTGGCGGCGCTGGCCGATGATATTGCCTATAACAACCACGACCTTGATGACGGGCTGCGCGCCGGGTTGTTTGCGGTGGAAGACATTTTGCACCTGCCGATCGTGGGGGCGTGTTTTGCCGAGGTCGATGCCCGTTATCCGGGGCTAGAGGCCGACCGCCGACGGCACGAGGCCTTGCGGCGGGTATTTGGGGTGATGGTCGAGGATGTTCTGGCGGAAAGCGCGACGCGGCTGGCCAAATCCGGTGCCGGTTCGGCGCAAGAGATTCGCGACCTCGGGCGGCCAGTGGTGCAGTTTTCGGCTGGTTTATGGGCCGATCTGAAACAGATACGTGCTTTTTTGTTTGGCCATATGTATCGCCACGAGACTGTCAAAAAAATGAGGGTTGAAACAGCGCAGGTAGTGCGGGAACTGTTTGCGGCATTTATGGCGGATCCAGCGCGCCTGCCCAAAGGCTGGCAGATTGACGGCGAGGTGGCGCAGGCGCGGATGGTGTCGGATTATATTGCGGGCATGACCGACCGCTTTGCTTTGCAGTTGCACAAAGACCTTTAGCGCCGGATATCGTGGCGGCGCGGATAGGCCGCGCCCGTGGCAGGGTAGCGCACGCGCCGCGCTGAAACCCAAGCGCTTGCTGCGGGGTGGGGGGAAACCTGCGCTTGCTCTATGGCCCTGTACAATGCCATATGCTAAAGCCTGCCGAAACTGCTTTGGAATGATGTTATGAACCTGTTTGCCGAAATCAAAACCCTTGTGCTGGATAGGCTCGATGCGCTGGTGGCTGCCGGCACGCTGCCCGCCGGTCTGAGCTTTGCCAATGTCGCGGTCGAGCCGCCGCGTGATGCCCTGCATGGTGATATGGCGACCAATGCCGCCATGGTGCTGGCCAAGCCGGCCCGGATGAAACCGCGCGACATTGCCGGGGCGCTGGCGGCATTGCTGGCCGATGACCCCCGGATTTTAAGCGCCGATGTCGCCGGACCGGGGTTTTTGAACCTGCGGATTGATCCGGCCATTTGGCAGGACATGGTCGGGGATATCCTTGCACAAGGCAATGATTTTGGGCGCTCGACTATTGGCGCGGGCCGCAAGGTGAATGTGGAGTTTGTCTCGGCCAACCCCACTGGCCCGTTGCATGTTGGCCATACCCGTGGCGCGGTGTTTGGCGATGCGCTTTCCAGCCTGCTGGATTTTGCCGGTTACGATGTGACCCGCGAATATTACATCAACGACGGTGGCGCGCAGGTTGATGTGCTGGCGCGCTCGGCCTATGAGCGTTACCGCGAGGCCTGCGGCCATGCCCCCGAAATAGCCGAGGGGCTTTACCCCGGAGATTACCTGATTCCGGTTGGTCAGGCCCTCAAGGAAAAATACGGCGATACCCTGCTTGATAAGCCCGAAAGCGACTGGCTGGCCGATATCCGGCTGTTTGCCACCGAGGCGATGATGGAGCTTGTGCGCACCGACCTTGCGTCGCTCGGCGTTGAAATGGATGTGTTCTTCTCTGAAAAATCGCTATACGGCACCGGTAAAATCGAAGCCGCGATCAAAGATCTGGATGCCAAGGGCCTGATCT
>CAYWXQ010000174.1:0-4646 GCA_964462475.1 uncultured Rhodobacterales bacterium
TGGCGATCAATGGCTACGAGGGTGGCCAGATGCCGCTTTACCAACGCCTGCCAAAACGCGGCTTTAACATGCGCCGCCCCAACAAGTATGCGGTTGTAAACTTTTTGGTGCTGCAAAAATTCATCGACGCTGGCAAGATCGACGCTTCAAGCCCGATCACCGAGGATAGCCTTGTTGAATGCGGGCTGGTGCGCCGCAAGCTGCAAGGCGTGCGCCTGCTGGCCAAGGGTGAGCTGACCTCGAAGATCGACATCACCGTCAAGGGTGCTTCCAAAGGCGCGGTTGAAGCGGTTGAAAAAGCTGGCGGCAAGGTCACACTTCTGTAAATAGCGGCATAAAGCCTTGCGAAGGTGCAGCTTGCGCCTTACATCGGTATATAGATTAATTTGTGCCGCTCTCAGCCGGTTAATCGGCTCGGGGCGGCGCTTTCAGTTAAGGGGCCTGATATGGCATCTGCAGCAGAACAAATGGCAGCGAATATGAGCTGGGGCAGCTTTGGCAAAGCCAAAGAGCTTCGAAACCGGATCTTTTTTGCTATCGGGTTGCTTGTCGTTTACCGCGTTGGCACTTATATCCCCATCCCCGGGGTTGACCCCGAGCAGCTAAAGGCGTTTTTTGAGAACCAGCAAGGCGGTATTGGCGGTATTCTGAACATGTTTACCGGCGGCGCGATCAGCCGGATGGCTATTTTTACGCTCGGGATCATGCCTTATATTTCGGCCTCGATCATTGTGCAGTTGCTGACCTCTATGGTGCCATCGCTTGAAAACCTTAAGAAAGAGGGCGAGCAGGGGCGCAAGAAAATCAACCAATACACCCGTTATGGCACCGTGGCGCTGGCGCTGGCGCAGTCTTATGGCATTGCTGTCGGGCTAGAAGGGCAGGGGCTGGCCACCGAGGCGGGCATGTTCTTCAGGGCGTCAACCGTGATCACGCTGGTTGGCGGCACCATGTTCCTGATGTGGCTGGGTGAGCAGATCACCGCGCGCGGCATCGGCAACGGTATTTCGCTGATTATTTTCGTGGGCATCGTGGCGGGCCTGCCTGCCGCCACCGCGCAGTTCTTTGCCGCTGGCCGGTCAGGTGCCATTTCAACCCCGCTGATCCTTGGTGTGATGGTGATGGTGGTTGTGGTGCTGGGGCTGGTGGTGTTCGTTGAGCGGGCGCTGCGAAAGATCCATATTCAATACCCCAAACGACAGGTCGGCATGAAGATGTATGGTGGCGAAAGCAGCCACTTGCCGGTCAAACTTAATCCGGCGGGGGTTATTCCGGCGATCTTTGCGTCGTCGCTGTTGCTGTTGCCAACCACGGTTACAGCGTTTTCCGACCCCAACGCCACCGGTATTATGGCGACGATTTCTGCCTATATGGGCCGTGGCCAGCCGCTTTATATGTTCATGACCGTGGCGTTGGTGGTGTTTTTTGCCTATTTTTACACCCATAATGTGGCGTTCAAGGTCGACGATGTTGCCGACAACCTTAAAAAACAGGGTGGTTTTGTGCCCGGCATTCGCCCGGGGGCCAAAACCGCCAGCTACCTTGAATATGTGATGAACCGTTTGCTGGTGCTTGGCTCGTTCTATCTGGCCGCCGTGGTGTTGTTGCCCGAGCTGCTGATCGCCAAAACCTCGATCCCGTTTTACTTTGGCGGCACCTCGGTGCTGATCGTGGTATCGGTGACGATGGATACCATTAATCAGGTGCAATCGCATATGCTGGCCCAGCAATATGAAAGCCTGATCGAGAAATCGAAAATGCGGGGCAAAGACCGCAGCAAAGCGCGGAGACGTCGTAAATGAACATAATCCTGCTGGGGCCGCCGGGGGCGGGCAAGGGCACACAGGCGCACCGGCTGGTGGCCGGGCGCGGTATGGTGCAGCTTTCAACCGGTGATATGCTGCGGGCGGCGCGCACCTCTGGCACCGAAATGGGCAAGCAGGTGGCGGCGGTAATGGATGCCGGCAATCTGGTCACCGACGAGATCGTCATTGGCCTGATCGCCGAGCAACTTGATAACGCCTCGGGCGAAGGTATTATTTTTGACGGGTTCCCCCGCACGCTGGCGCAAGCCGATGCGCTGGGTGAATTGCTGGAAAGCAAGGGGGCCAGCCTGGACGCGGTGGTTGAAATGCAGGCCGATGACGAGGCGCTGGTCGCGCGTATTACCGGCCGTTTTACCTGCGCGGAATGCGGCGAGGGCTACCACGATACCTTTAAGCCCCCGATGGTTGAAGGCGCCTGTGACAATTGCGGCCCCGGGGCCAACTTCAAGCGCCGCCCCGACGATAACGAAGAAGCCCTGCGCACCCGTCTTATGGCCTATTATAAAGATACCTCGCCGTTGATCGGCTATTATTATGCCAAGCATAAGCTGAAACGCATTGACGGTTTGGGCGACATAGACGAGGTTGCAGCCCGCATCGCAGACGCCCTTGACGGTTGAGCATTTGAGGGGTTGACGGCGGCAGGACGTTGCCTATAATTCGCGCTCTCTCGATCGCTTTGGCCTGATTTTCGAATCAGCACAAAAAGGCTGAAAAAGAGTTAACCCACCGGCGAAATGGCGGTGGGTTTTGGTTGTGAAAAAAGGTTCCGGTGTTACGGAACCGCAAACAAATGAACGGAGAGCCAATTTGGCACGTATTGCAGGGGTTAACATCCCGACCCACAAACAGGTGCAAATCGCCCTGTCTTATATCCACGGCATTGGCCGGGATACCGCTGTAACGATCTGCACCGAAACCGGTATTGAAGGCACCCGTCGTGTAAACGAGCTTTCCGACGCCGAAGTGCTGAAAGTGCGCGAATATATCGACGCCAACCTGATGGTCGAGGGCGATTTGCGCCGCGACACCCAGATGAACATCAAACGCTTGATGGATCTTGGCTGCTATCGCGGCTTGCGTCACCGCCGTAAACTGCCTGTGCGCGGCCAGCGCACCCACACCAACGCCCGCACACGCAAAGGCCCTGCCCGCGCGATTGCCGGCAAAAAGAAATAGGGGAGCAGGCACATGGCACGCGATAAAATTAAAACAAAGCGCAAGGTTCGGAAGAATATTTCTTCGGGTATTGCGCATATCAATTCGAGCTTCAACAACACCAAGATCCTGATATCCGATGCCCAGGGCAACGCGATTTCATGGTCTTCGGCGGGCACTATGGGCTTTAAGGGCTCGCGCAAATCTACGCCATATGCGGCGCAGATGGCGGCCGAAGATGCAGCGAAAAAAGCACAGGAACACGGGATGAAAACCCTAGAGGTTCAGGTGCAGGGCCCCGGTTCGGGCCGTGAAAGCGCGCTGCGCGCCTTGGCCGCTGCCGGCCTGATCGTGACATCTATTCGCGATGTTACGCCGATGGCCCATAACGGCTGCCGTCCGCCAAAACGCCGCCGCGTATAACCGCACATATTTCGGGCTGTGCCTTTGGTGGGCGCAGCCCCACGAATTTCCCTCGGGCGTTTGCGGCACCGGATCCCGCTGCAAACTAGAATGGAGGCCAAATATGATCCATAAAAACTGGCAAGAACTCATCCGCCCCACCCAGCTTGATGTAAAAGCCGGGGCTGACCCGCTGCGCACCGCTGTGGCTGTGGCCGAACCGCTTGAGCGTGGCTTTGGCCTGACGCTGGGCAATGCGCTACGCCGCGTGCTGCTTGGCTCGCTGCAAGGTGCCGCGATCACCAGCGTGCAGATCGACAACGTGTTGCACGAGTTTTCAAGCGTGGTCGGGGTGCGTGAAGACGTGACCGATATTGTGCTGAACCTTAAAGGTGTGGCCATCCGTATGGAGGTCGAAGGCCCCAAGCGCGTGGCGATCAATGCCAAAGGCCCCGGCGTGGTTACCGCTGGCGATATCGTTGAAACCAACGGCATCGAAGTGCTGAACAAAGACCATGTGATCTGCCACCTTGACGAGGGCGCATCGGTGTTCATGGAGCTGACGGTCGAAACCGGCAAAGGCTATGTGCCCGCCGATAAAAACCGCCCCGAGGATGCGCCGATTGGCCTGATCTCGGTGGATGCGCTTTATTCGCCGATCAAGAAAGTTTCATATAAAGTCGAGCCAACCCGTGAGGGCCAGGTGCTTGATTATGACAAGCTGACGCTTAATGTTGAAACCGACGGCTCGATCACCCCTGAAGACGCGATCGCTTTTGCGGCCCGTATTCTGAAGGACCAGCTGTCGATCTTCGTGAACTTTGACGAGCCTGAAGCTGCGACACGCGCGGATGAGGAAGACGATCTGGAGTTCAACCCGCTGCTGCTGAAAAAGGTCGACGAGTTGGAGCTTTCGGTGCGGTCTGCCAATTGCCTGAAAAACGACAATATCGTTTACATCGGCGATCTGATTCAAAAAACCGAAGCCGAAATGCTGCGGACGCCGAACTTTGGCCGCAAATCCTTGAACGAAATCAAGGAAGTGCTGACCACCATGGGCCTGCATCTGGGCATGGAGATCATCGACTGGCCGCCGGACAATATCGAAGAGCTGGCGAAAAAGTTCGAAGATCATTTTTAGAGTTTAAGGTGCGTGGGAAACCACGCACCCTACAATGCCCGGAATGCCGGGGAACACACGGGCAATCATGCCCCAAGGAGAGCAGACCACCCGCATGGGCTGCCAGACAAAGTATAAAC
>CAYWXQ010000175.1:0-4510 GCA_964462475.1 uncultured Rhodobacterales bacterium
ACGCCGGCCTCAAGCAGCTGGCGCAATGTGAACTCGGGTAGAGCCATTGGAATTTCCTTTCCGGTTTATGCCTCGGCAGAGAGTTGAGGCTTTCGCCAACCGGTGGACCGTTCGAGGATTTCTCCCTCGACAGCCCTAAACCCTGCCTGTGGTTTCAATAGCCGCGCATTTAGAGCAATCCAGCCGGTTTCGCAAGCGCTTAAGTGGAAAATCGCGTAAATCACGGCGAAATGAACGATTTCGGGTGACGGGGCACAAACATTTGTCTATCCAAGGTCAAAAGGTAGGCAGCGGGCAGACACGACTATGAACGATGGGTTTACCCATATCGAGGCCAAGGATCTGAGCTATTCCAACTCTTTTCCTTCGCCACAGCGGCATTTTGTTATCCGGTGGGTGGAAAACCTGACCGGACGAATCACTATTCTTAAACTTGCTAAAAAGCACCAAAAAGAGCCGCCCCTGCCCGGCAATTTTTGGCAGCAAGCCATGACCCGCATGGGCATCAACACCGATATCGGCGACGCGGCACTGGCGCGCATCCCCAAAACAGGGCCACTAATTGTGGTGGCCAACCACCCCCACGGGCTGGTTGACGGCATGGTATTGTGCGAGATCATGAGCCGCGTGCGTCCTGATTTCCAGATCATGACCCGCGCCTTTCTGGCCAAGGTGCCCGACATTAACGACCGGATGCTGCCCGTGGCGTTTGACCACGAGGACGACGCGATCAAGAAAAACGTGCAGGCCCGCAAAGACGCGCTGAACCATGTTAAAAACGGTGGCTGTCTTATCCTGTTTCCCGCCGGTCGGGTGGCCCATAGCGACACCTTGTTTGGCGCCGCCGTCGATGCAGACTGGACAAACTTTCTGGCGCGGCTGATCATGCGGGGCAAGGCAGCCGTATCGCCGATGTATTTTCATGGCCAGAACAGCCGCGCCTATCTGATGGCCGCAAAGCTGTCGCCAACCATGCGTCAGGGTTTGTTGATGCACGAGGTGGTGCGCTCGCTCAACACCGATATGCGGCCCATTGTCGGCGCGCCGATCAGCTTTGAAGACCTTGATGCGCTGAAACTGCCCCCAAAGGAGATGGCGGCGCATCTGCGTGAACACACGCTGAAACTGGGCCGCCAATAATGGCGCAACCGCCGGTTTTGTGCATTGGCTCGGCGTTGTGGGATATTATCGCCAGTGCCAGCGCGCCCATGCAGCAAGGCGGCGACATTGCCGGCTGCATCCGCCGCCAACTGGGCGGGGTGGCGTTGAATGTGGCGGTGGCGCTGGTGCGCCAGGGCCAGCCGGCGGCGCTGCTATCAGCCATCGGCAACGGTGCCGAGGGCGACGCGCTAATAGAGGCGCTTGAAGCCGAGGGCGTTGATTGCCGTTTTGTTTACCGCTCGAACGACCCTACCGACAGCTATCTGGCAATCGAAAACCCCGACGGGGGCGTGTTTGGCGCGATTGCCGACTGCGCCTCGCTAGAACTGGCAGGGGAGCGCATTTTTGCCCCGTTGCGTGACGGGCGGCTTGGCACGCCAACCGCGCCGTGGCCTTACCGCGTGGTGGTTGACGGCAACCTGCCCGCAGCACAAATGGCCACGCTGTCGCAACGCGTCGAGTTTTCAAATTGCCAGCTTAGCATTGTGCCCGCATCGCCCGGCAAGGCCGAACGGCTGCGCAAGGCGTTAAGCGGTGGCGAGGTGACGCTTTATGTAAACCTTGGCGAGGCCGAAATCCTGTGCCAAACCACGTTTGACGATAGCGAAACCGCCGCCACGGCCCTGCTGGCCCTTGGCGCCGCGCGCGCCATCGTCACCAACGGTGCACAGACGGTATGTTTTTCTGATGGCGCGACAACCGTTGCGCTTGCCCCGCCCAAAACCCCCGCCCACAGCACCACCGGCGCCGGGGATGTGTTTATGGCCGCCCATATCGCGGCTGGCGGCACGGGGGTCTCGGCTAAATCAAGGTTGCAGGAGGCAATAGATGCCTCTGCCCGCCACATAACCCGAAAGCTCACATGACCGCCCCGATAAAATATTCTGCCGAAGTTTTGGCCGCCCGTGCCGCTGGCCAGCCGGTTGTGGCGCTTGAAAGCACCATTATCACCCACGGCATGCCCTATCCGCAAAATGTGGAAACCGCTGAAACTGTCGAGGCCGATATTCGCGCTGCCGGGGCGGTGCCTGCCACTATCGCCATCATGAACGGACATATCCATATCGGGCTGGAGCCGGTTGAGCTGCAAGCACTGGCACAAGCGCAGAACGTGGCCAAGCTTAGCCGCGCCGACCTTGCCTTTGCGCTGGCCAGTGGCCAGACCGGCGCCACCACTGTCGCCGCCACCATGATCTGCGCCCATCTGGCGGGCATTGCGGTATTTGCCACCGGCGGCATTGGCGGGGTGCATCGCGGCGCCGAACACAGTTTTGACATTTCGGCCGATCTGGAGGAGCTGGCGCAAACGCCGGTTACGGTTGTCGCCGCCGGCGCCAAGGCCATTCTGGACCTGCCCAAAACCATGGAAGTGCTGGAAACCCGGGGGGTGCCGGTTATTGCCTATGGGCAGGATGTGCTGCCCGCCTTTTGGTCACGCACCAGCGCCCTGCCCGCCCCCCTGCGCGCCGATAGCGCCGCCCAGATTGCCGCCAGCCACCTGATGCGCGCCCGCCTTGGCCTGCCCGGCGGCCAGCTGGTGGCCAACCCCATTCCGGTTGATGCCGAAATTCCGGCGGCCGAGCTGCGCCCGCATATTGAACAGGCCCTGGCCGAGGCCGAGGCGCAAGCGATTACCGCCAAAGCCGTGACTCCGTTTTTGTTGCAGCGCATATTCGAGCTAACCGAGGGAGCCTCGCTTACCGCCAATATCGCGCTGGTGCGCAACAATGCCCGCCTTGCCGCCGCCATCGCGCGGGCCCTGAAATCCGGTTAAGGCTTGCAAGCGGCGCGACCAGCCCCTAACTCTTGTGCCAAGAGGGAATCCCATGGCAAAAAAAACCAGAGCGCGGCGTAAAAAGGCGTCATTTTTTCATCGCACGCGAACCAATTTTTTTACCGGTATCGTTATTGTCGCGCCAGTAATGCTGACCTTCTACCTGATCTGGTGGGCGATCAACCTGGTTGACCGCCTGATCGTGCCGTGGGTGCCGAGACTATATAACCCCTCGACCTATCTGGGGGTTGATATCCCGGGTTTTGGCGTGATCGTGTTTTTGGTGTTTACCGCTGCCGTTGGCGCGCTGACCAAGGGGTTGTTCGGGCGCCAGTTGCTGAAGCTCGGCGAAAACTTTGTTGACCGGATGCCGGTGGTGCGCAGTATTTATAACGCGCTCAAACAGATCGCAGAAACCGTGCTCAGCCAAAGCAGCAACTCGTTTCAAAACGCCTGTCTGGTGCAATACCCGCGTAAGGGGATTTGGGCGATTGCCTTTGTTTCGACCACAACCAAGGGCGAGGTGCTGGGAAAAATAGACCAAGGCGAGATGCTGTCAATTTTTCTGCCAACCACCCCCAATCCGACCTCGGGGTTTTTGCTGTTTGTGCCGCGCAAGGATGTGGTGCTGCTCGATATGACCGTCGAGGAAGCCGCCAAGCTGATTATCTCGGCCGGGCTGGTCACGCCCCCCACCGCCGCCGAGATCGCCGCCGGAAAAAAGCTCGCACCGGCTAAATGATCGCGGCGCTGGTTACCGGATTTCTGGCGTCGTTTGCGCTGATTCTGGCGATTGGTGCGCAAAACGCCTTTGTGCTGCGGCAAGGCATGCTGCGCCAGCATGTGTTTGCGGTGGCGCTGACCTGTGCGTTGTCAGACGCGGTGCTGATCACCCTTGGCGTTATTGGATTTGGCAGCCTGATCGCGGTGTTTCCGGCCCTGCCCGGGGTGATGCGCATTGGCGGCGCTGTTTTTTTACTGGGCTATGGTGCGCTGAGGTTTTGGGCGGCGTGGCAGGGTAACGGCCACCTGATTGCCGCAAAACCGGCCGGCAGCAAACGGGCAACCGTGGTTACCTGCCTGTTGCTGACATGGCTGAACCCGCATGTCTATCTTGATACCCTGGGCCTGCTCGGCGCGATTTCAACCCAATTTACCGAGGCTTCGGGCAAGGTAGCCTTTGCAACCGGTGCAATTGCCGCATCATTTATATTTTTCTTTTCATTAAGTTACGGGGCAAAGTTAATGTCACCCATTATGCGATCGGCCGTCGCTTGGCGCATAATGGATGCCGCGATTGGCTTGCTGATGTGGGTATTGGCGGCGGGGTTGCTTCTTGGTTAACGGCAAAAGGAATCACCAATTTCGTAAATTTCAGCCATGCCGCCCCCGAATCCGTGACTAAAATGCCACAGTCTTAAGGCTGTTTCGAGGTTTCAAGGCTAAGATCACTATTTATAACGCTTTTTTGAAATAATTCTCTTGGCTCATTCTTGGTGGCGGCGTATAAAGGACTCACTGCTCGATAGGTTTCTTGCCTGTATGAAACCTGCCTCAAGACTT
Organism: uncultured Rhodobacterales bacterium; assembly: GCA_964462475.1. GTDB lineage: Bacteria > Pseudomonadota > Alphaproteobacteria > Rhodobacterales > Rhodobacteraceae > UBA3077. Next base: position 4,499 of record CAYWXQ010000175.1, read on the forward strand.
AGCGCCCTCCTT
>CAYWXQ010000176.1:0-4376 GCA_964462475.1 uncultured Rhodobacterales bacterium
ACCCCCAAATCACCATAGCCAAAGCGCGAGCGTGAATAGATCGCCAGCGTTGACCTGCCACCGTCAAGATCGGTGAACCTGACCGAGATATAATCGGGCATCCGCAGGGTCGGGGTGCGTTGCACATAGGTTAGCCAGCCCTGTTCAACGCCGCCCGCCAGCCGGATAACATTGGGCTGGGTCATGACGTAATCGTCAAACGCTTTGGCCATGATCACGGCGGGTGCCGAATAAACCGGCGCTTCACGGTCAACCGTGGCCTCTACCCGGGCTTGTGGGGCAACGTAATAGGTGTTGGGCGAAGCCGGACGGGTGATGGTATACGGGTCAACATGCCACACGGCGGGGTCGTGGTTAATGGTGGCCACCCGCACAAACAGCGCGCCGACAATCGCCACAATCGCCAATACCAGATAAATCGCCATGCGCAGCATTTATTGGCCTTCCTTGATCAGCGCCGCACGCGCCTCTACCAGCTCGACAATATGGTCGATCATGGCGGCATTGTCCAACTTGTGGTCTTGCTTGCCGGCCATATAAACCATGCCCGCGCCCGCGCCGCCACCGGTAAACCCGACATCGGTCATCAGGGCCTCTCCGGGGCCGTTAACCACGCAGCCGATAATGCTGAGGCTGATCGGGGTGCGCACATGCTCAAGGCGCAGCTCCAACGCCTCAACGGTTTTGATCACATCAAACCCTTGGCGCGCGCATGACGGGCAAGAGATGATATTAACCCCGCGGTGCCGCAGCCCCAGCGATTTAAGAATTTCGAACCCCGCCTTGACCTCCTTCACCGGATCGGCCGATAGCGACACCCGAATGGTATCGCCAATACCCGCCCACAGCAGCGACCCAAGGCCGATGGCGCTTTTTATACTGCCCGAAACCAGCCCTCCCGCCTCGGTGATGCCAAGGTGAATGGGGGCGTCGGTGGCGTCGGCCAGCCCGTGATAGGCGGCGGCCGACATAAACACATCAGACGCTTTAACGCTGATTTTGAAGTTGTCAAAATTATTGTCGAGCAGGATGCGAATGTGGTCGAGCCCGCTTTCGATCATCGCGTCGGGGCAGGGTTCGCCGTATTTCTCCAGCAAGTGGCGCTCCAGACTGCCGGCATTAACCCCGATGCGGATCGAACAACCGTTGTCTTTGGCGGCCGCGATCACTTCTCTCACCCGGTCGGGCTTGCCGATATTGCCAGGGTTTATACGCAGGCAGGCCGCGCCCGCCGCCGCGGCCTCGACCCCGCGCTTATAGTGAAAATGGATGTCCGCCACCAGCGGCACCGGGCTTTCCTTGACAATCTGCTTGAACGCCTTGGTCGCGGCCTCGTCGGGGCAGGAAACCCGCACAATATCGGCACCGGCCTCGGCGCAGGCCTGAATTTGCGCCACCGTCGCCGCAATGTCAGAGGTAATGGTGTTGGTCATGGTTTGCACGGTAATCGGAGCGTCGCCGCCAACCGGCACATTGCCAACCATGATCTGGCGGCTTTTGCGGCGCTCGATATCGCGCCACGGGCGAATAGGATTATGGGTCATTCTGACTCGGCCATTTCGTTAAGATACATCAACAGATACAACCGCCCCGCAGGCACTGCAACCGCACCTTGACGTTGAAGATGTAATTATTGGTTAACCAAGGCGGCAGCGCGGGTCAATCCCTCGGAGGCCACCCGCATTTCGGCGGTCAATGTGCCGAGCGGCGTAAAGTTGCTGGCAATATCGGCCGCCGCCAGCGACACGTTTTTGGCCACCCCGTTGGTGCCGTTAACCGGGCCAAACACCTGCCCGTCAACCATCAAATAAAGCCAACCGGCATTGCCCGCGCGCAGGGTTGCCAGCTCGGTGCGGGCTGGCAGGGTGTATTCTTCGCCCGCTGCCAACAGCTTTTCAAACAAAACAGACCCATCGGCGGCGCTAACCCGCACCCACGCCTCTTTTTGCGCAAACAGGCTGATAAGGGGCTGGTCATTAGCAACGCTGACCACCGGCGCGCCGACAGCCGCGATATTTTCAACCGCAGCCACGACCGAGGCCTGCGGCACCGCAGGGATCGCAAAACTGCTAACCATCTGGCTGTTGATTTGCCCAATTGGCCCGTCACGCGGGGTTACCACCGGCACGCTAAGCGCGCGGTTTGAATATAGGCGGTTCAGGTCCATCGCCTGCTCGGTTGAGCGGTCAATCACCGCGCTGCCCGCCCCACCGGCAAAACCGGCGATTTCAACGGTGTCCAGCACCACGGGCGATTGCTCGATCGGGGCAATATCAACCCGCTGGATGTCTTTTAGCAAGGTCCAGCCACCAAAGATCAGCGCGGCGATCAGGGCGATCATCACCAAAAGGGGGGCAAAGGCCGATAGATTGATGCCGCGCGAGCGCTGCGCAACCCCGCCGCCAAAAACAGGGTTGAAATCATTTACCGCCGAGGCAGAGATCGCCGCAACGCGGGTTTTTTCGCTGCCCTCGCGGTGGCGGCCAAGGTCGGCATGGGCGCCCTTGAAATTGGATTCGGCGCAAAAGCGGGCATAAGTTGATTCAGGATCAAGCTCAAGATAGCGCGCATAAGAGCGCACATAACCGGCCAAAAATCCTGTGTTTTCAAAGACAGAAAGGTCGCAATTTTCAATCGCGGCAATATAGGAAGCCTTGATCCGCAGGTCGCGCTGCACATCCAGTAGCGACTTGCCCAGCGTGGCGCGCTCGCCGCGCAGCTCGTCGCCAAGGCGTAAATCGAAGGAGTCAAACCCCTGCAATACCGATGAATCTGGTTCAGTGAGTGTCACTGTGCTGCCCTTGTTTCTGCCCGGTTTCTGCCCAGTTTCTGTGCGGTTTCTGCGCGTTGTCAACTGCTATACGAATCACTCCCTACCGAAGTCTTGACCCGATGGTAACACTTTATTGACCTTTTCTAGGGGTTTAATTCCAACCTGTCCAGTAGCTTAAGCAGAAAAGCGCCCACGCCTAGCAGGCAACCGCCGAGCGTGAAAGTTCGCAGCGCTGCCACAGGCTATCAAGCGCGTGAACAAGTTCGTCCATCATGCCGCTATCATGCACCGGCGAGGGCGTAAACCGCAGCCGTTCTGTGCCGCGCGGCACGGTCGGAAAGTTGATCGGCTGCACATAAATGCCAAAATCGCTAAGCAGCGCATCTGACAACAACTTGCATTTGGCCGGATTGCCAACATGCACCGGCACAATGTGGCTTGGGCTATCCATTACCGGCAGCCCCATGGCTTTTAGGCGCAGTTTCAGCACCTTGGCGGCCTCTTGCTGCTGGTCGCGCAGCTCCTGATGCTGCTTCAGGTAACGAATAGACGCCGCCGCCCCCGCCAAAACCGCCGGTGGCAGCGAGGTGGTAAAAATAAACCCGGGCGCATAAGAGCGCACCGCATCAACCATTTTACGCGACGCCGCAATATAGCCGCCCATCACCCCGAAGGCCTTGCCTAGGGTGCCATTGATAATATCAATCCGTCCGGTTAACCCCAGTTGTTCCGAAAGCCCGCCACCGCGCGGGCCATACATGCCCACGGCGTGAACCTCGTCCAGATAGGTCAGCGCGCCGAATTCCTCAGCCAGGTCGACCACCGCTTGCAGCGGGCCAAAATCACCATCCATCGAATAAACCGACTCAAACGCGATCAGTTTTGGCGCGGCGGGGTCGGCGGCCTCCAACAGCTCTCGCAGATGCGCCACATCGTTGTGCCGCCAGATGTGTTTTTCACCGCGCCCGCGCCGCAAGCCCTCGATCATACTGGCATGGTTCAGCTCGTCCGAGAAAATAACCAGCCCCGGAAACAGCTTTGGCAGCACCGAAAGTGTGGCGTCATTGGCGATATAGGCCGAGGTAAACATCAGCGCATCTTCTTTTTGGTGCAGGTCCGCGATCTCTGATTCCAGCGCGGTATGATAAGCGGTGGTGCCCGAAATATTGCGCGTGCCCCCCGAGCCGGCACCGGCAACATCCAGCGCTTTGTGCATGGCCGCAAGCACCACGGGGTTTTGCCCCATGCCAAGGTAATCATTGCCACACCACACCGAAATATCCTGCACCGTGCCATCGGGGCGGTTCCATTTTGCCCGCGGAAACTGGCCGTTCTGGCGCACGATATCCATAAAGACCCGATAACGGTCTTCGCTGTGCAACGCGTCAAGTGCCACGTCCAAATGTGCGTTATAATCCATAAGCGGGTCTCCGGTAAAAAGGCGTGCCGAATCTATAGCCCATGCCGATTCAGAATTCACCCAACAAAATGACGCATCTTGAAAAATTCTCGGGTTTTTTGGCGGTTTTTGGCGGTGTGGCGGCGCGGATGCGCGCTAAACGTGTATGCGCCGCCCCCTCGCCTCGCCAACCGGACATTGACG
>CAYWXQ010000177.1:0-4359 GCA_964462475.1 uncultured Rhodobacterales bacterium
TATCGGCTATCTGAATCCGGCAAGCACTCGGTGCTGGTGCTGGAGGCGGGCGGGAGCGATATTGGCCCGTTTATCCAGATGCCTGCCGCGCTTTCATACCCGATGAACATGAAGCGCTATGACTGGGGGTTCAAAACCCGGCCAGAGCCGCATTTGGGCGGGCGCTCACTCGTGACCCCGCGCGGCAAGGTTATTGGCGGCTCTTCAAGCATTAACGGCATGGTTTTTGTGCGCGGCAATGCCGAGGATTACAACCACTGGGCCAAACAGGGCGCCACCGGCTGGGATTATGCCGGTGTGTTGCCCTATTTCAAACGGATGGAGCATTGGCACGGCGGGCGCTCTGACTGGCGGGGAACTGCCGGCCCGCTCCATGTTACCCGTGGGCCGATGAGCAACCCGCTGCATAACGCGTTTCTCGAGGCGGGGCAGCAGGCGGGCTTTCCCTATACCGAGGATTATAACGGCGAAAACCAAGAGGGTTTTGGCCCGATGGAGATGACGGTCTGGAAGGGGCGGCGCTGGTCAACCGCCAATGCCTATCTTAAACCGGCGCTAAAACGGCCAAACTGCACCCTGCTGCGCTGCTTTGCCCGCAAGGTGGTTATAAAGGATGGCCGCGCCGTGGGGGTCGAGGTCGAGCGCGGCGGCAAGGTGCAGGTGCTGCGCGCCAACCGGGAGGTGATCGTGGCGGCCAGCTCGATCAATACGCCCAAAATCCTGATGCTTTCGGGCATCGGCCCTGCTGCGCATCTGGCCGAACACGGCATAGAGGTGGTGGCCGACCGTGCCGGTGTTGGCCAAAACCTGCAAGATCATCTGGAGCTTTACATCCAGCAGGCCTGCACCCGGCCGATCACGCTGTTCAAGCACTGGAACCTGTTTTCAAAGGCAATGATCGGCGCGGCGTGGCTGTTTGCCAAGCGCGGGCTCGGGACCTCAAACCAGTTCGAAACCGCTGCCTTTTTACGCTCGCCCAAGGCCAGCTACCCCGATATCCAATACCATTTTATCCCCATCGCCGTGCGCTATGACGGCAAGGCAGCGGCCGAGGGCCACGGCTTTCAGGCCCATGTCGGCCCGATGCGCTCCCCCTCAAGGGGCGCGGTTACGCTGGCCAGCAGCGACCCCGCCACGCCGCCCGATATCCGCTTTAGCTATATGAGCACGGCGCAGGATTGGGCTGATTTCAGGCACTGCATTCGCCTGACCCGCAAGATTTTCGGGCAGGCGGCGTTTGCGCCCTATCGGGGAAAGGAGATTCAGCCCGGGGAAGCCCTGCAAAGCGATGACGCGCTTGACGGCTTTATTCGCGACCATGCCGAGAGCGCGTTTCACCCCTGCGGTACCGCGCGGATCGGCGCGGCGGATGACCCGCTGGCGGTGGTTGATCCCGCTTGTCGGGTGATCGGGGTTGACCGTTTGCGGGTGGCCGACAGCTCTATCTTTTTGCGCATACCCAATGGCAACCTGAACGCCCCCAGCATTATGGTGGGCGAAAAAGCAGCCGATTTGATATTGGGTGGGGTGGCGGGCTGAAGCGCGCCCTACGACAACTGCCGCTCCTGCGGTGCGTGGAAACCACGCACCCTACGGCTGTAGGGTGGGATTTATCCCACCAGAAAAAGGGCGGGTATCTCGCCCGCAGCCAGCTTATTTGGCGCCGAGTTTTTTCAAAATAATGGTCATCAGGCAAAACCGTGTCAGGCCAGACTGAAACAGGTTGGCGCCAACAAATAGCAGCATCCATGTCCAGCCGAATTTGGTCAGGTCAAACTGGCCGTTAATGTGGCCAAGCGCGAGGCTTACCAGAATAAAGGCACCGGCGATGGTCATGGTCAGGCGTTGTGCGGTCATATTACGTTTTCCCTTTGTAAATTACACTTGCAATATATAGAATATATTTGCGCCGCCCATGCGCCTATTCAGCGCAGATGTTTTGCAGGGTGGCAAAGCCGGTAAATTCAAACGCGGGCAGGGGGGGGGGCGGCAGCGGCAGGCCTATGCCGTTGGCCTCGGCCAGCGGCTGCAATCCGGCGGGCGAGACCCCGATGCCGACCATCAGATCACGGGCCAGAACATAATCGTCACCATTGATTTGCCCTTCGGGTATGGCGGGCAGGTTGGCCGGAAACCGCCCTGTTATCATATAACGCAGCGCGCCAAACGGGCCGAGCGCCGCGATCAGCGCCCGTTTGGGACCGTGGTTCTGGCCGTCGGCCCATGCCAGCAGCGTGGTCAGGGCCAGCGATTCCGCACTTGGCGCGGCTTCAACCGCTTGTCGTGACAGAATGATGGTTTCGTCGGGTAGGGTGCGCGCGGGGCCGGGCAGGCCGTCAAACACCAAAATATCCGGTGGCAGCGCGCCAAACAACTGCTGTGCAAACCCCGCCAGCGCCCGTTGCCCCTGCCAGCCCTTGCAGGGCGCGCCAAACTGTTGGCGCAGCCCGTCTTGCAGGCGCAGCGAAACCTTGGCTAAGCGCGCGGGCGGGGTGATGGTGCTGGCCAGTGAATAGACAAGCGGGCCGGCTTGGCTAAGCCCGCCCAGCACCAGCGCCGCGGCCAGCCCGCGCCACAACCAGCGCCGCCCGGGGCGCACGGGCGCGGGCGTCAGTGCCGAGCTAACGGCGCTGATCGCGCAGATCATGTCTTTGTCCTCGATCTCCAGAATCTCGCGTTTTTCGGGGTCGGCAGAATAGATAACCGCTATGCCACGGGTGCCGATGCGCTTGGTGGCCAGCAAGGCCCAATGGGTTAGCGGCACGTCTTTCAGGCTGGTTAGCTGCAAGGTGGCATCGCCAAAAGACACGATCACCTCGCGCGCCTCTTGCCGGCCGGCCTCATACCACCAGCCGATGGCTTCCAGCCGGATAAACTTGTCAATCGCGGTCATTTATCGCCTTTACGCGGGCAGTTTATAGCCCATATCCTTTAGCCGCTGGCGCAGCTCCAGTTTAGAGACTTTGCCGGTGGCGGTGTGGGGCAGGTCGTCTACCAAAAGAATGTCATCCGGCAATTGCCACTTTGCGAAGCGTTTTTCAAGCATAGACATTATTTCGGCCTTGTCCGGGGTTTTACCCGGCATCGGTACGATCACCAGCACCGGACGTTCATCCCATTTGGGGTGGGGCACGGCCACGGCGGCGGCCTCGGCCACGTCGGCATGGGCAACGGCGCAGTTCTCCATCTCGATCGAGGAAATCCACTCGCCGCCCGATTTGATCACGTCTTTTGAGCGGTCCGTGATGCGCACATAGCCGTTGGGGTCAATGGTGGCGACATCGCCGGTGTCAAACCAGCCGTCTTTATCAAGCGCGTCCTCGGGTTCATGCAGGTAACGCCGCACCACCGCAGGGCCACGGGCCATCAGGGTGCCTTGGGCCATGGCATCCCATGGCAGTTCCTCGCCCAGGTCGTTGATGATTTTCAGGTCAACCGTATAGGGCGGGTGGCCGACGGTTTCCTGCACATCAAGGCGTTTTTCGGGCGGCAGGGCCGTGACCTCGGGCTTGAACGAGCAAATGGTGCCAAGCGGCGACATTTCTGTCATGCCCCAGGCGTGCAGCACCCGCACACCGTAATTGTTCTGGAACGCCTCTATTACCGCCCGCGGGCAGCTGGCGCCGCCGATCAGCACCCGTTTCAGGGTTGAAAGCGACAGGTTTTCGGCCTCTAGGTGCTGAAGCAGGCCCAGCCAAATGGTGGGCACAGCGGCGGTAAATGTAACCCCCATTTCCAGCATTTCATATAGCCCGGGGGCGCTCATATCGCGGCCCGGCATGACCATGGAGGCCCCCGTCATCGGCACGCTATAGGCGATAGACCAGCCATTGGCATGAAACAGCGGCACCACCGGCATCACGCGGTCGTTGGACGAAATATTAACCATATCGGGCGCCGCGGCGGCCATGGCGTGCAGCACATTGGTGCGGTGGGTGTAAACCACGCCCTTGGGGTTGCCGGTGGTGCCGGAGGTGTAACAAATACCGCAGGCTTCGTTTTCGTCGCCCTCCACCCACGCGCCGTCATCGGGCTGGCCGGCGATCATATCTCCGTAGCACAGCAGGTCGAGCTTGCTATCGGGCATGTGTTCGCGGTCGGTCAGCACGATGATTTTTTCGATCTTGGGCAGTTTGTCGATGAGGGCTTCAAAGATCGGCAGCAGGTCGGGGTCTACCATAATAAACCGGTCTTCGGCGTGGTTGATAATGTAAACCAGCTGCTCGGCAAATAAACGCGGGTTAAGCGTGTGGTTAATCGCCCCCGCCCCCGGAATGCCATACCACACCGACAAATGCCGCACAGTGTTCCACGCCATCACCCCGATCACGTCGCCTTTTTTGACGCCAAGTTCGGCAA
>CAYWXQ010000178.1:0-4352 GCA_964462475.1 uncultured Rhodobacterales bacterium
GCGCAATCGCTGAACGCCGCGATCAATAAAATTCGGGGGGGCCGCACCGCTGATAGCGCCAGCGCCGAGGATACCTATGAGGCGCTCAAAAAATTCGCCCGTGATTTGACCGAAGCGGCGCGTGAGGGCAAAATAGACCCGATCATTGGCCGCGACGAGGAAATTCGCCGCACCATGCAGGTGCTTTCACGCCGCACCAAGAATAATCCGGTGCTTATTGGTGACCCGGGCGTGGGTAAAACCGCTATTGCCGAAGGGCTGGCGCTGCGCATTGTCAACGGTGATGTGCCCGATTCCATTGCCGGTAAAAAGCTGATGGCGCTAGATATGGGGGCCTTGATTGCGGGGGCCAAATACCGTGGTGAATTTGAAGAGCGGCTGAAATCGGTGCTCAACGAGGTGACCGATGCCGAGGGGGATATCATCCTGTTTATCGACGAAATGCACACACTGGTCGGCGCGGGCAAAGGCGACGGGGCGATGGATGCTTCCAACCTGCTGAAACCTGCCTTGGCGCGGGGCGATCTGCACTGTGTGGGGGCGACCACGCTTGATGAATACCGCAAATATATTGAAAAAGACCCGGCCCTTGCGCGGCGCTTCCAGCCGGTGCTGATCGAGGAACCAACGGTGGAGGACACTGTCAGCATCCTGCGCGGCATTAAGGAGAAATACGAGCTTCACCACGGGATTCGCATAAGCGATGGCGCGCTGGTGGCGGCGGCGCAGCTTTCGGACCGCTATATCACCAATCGGTTTTTGCCCGACAAGGCGATTGATCTGATGGATGAAGCCGCTGCGCGCCTGCGCATGGAGGCCGACAGCAAGCCCGAGGAGCTGGACGCGATTGACCGCGAGATCCTGCAAAAACGCATCGAGGCCGAGGCGTTGAAAAAGGAGAAAGACAGCGCCAGCAAGGACCGGCTTGAAAAGCTGGAAAAAGACCTTGCCAAGCTGCAAGAGCAATCCAGCGCCATGACCAGCCGCTGGCAGGCCGAGCGCGACAAGCTGGCCGGCGCGCGCGACATTAAAGAAGCGCTGGAGCAAGCGCGGGCGCGGCTTGACCAAGCCAAACGCGAGGGCGACCTTGGCAAGGCGGGCGAGCTGTCTTACGGCGTGATCCCCAAGCTGGAAAAGGAACTGGCCGAGGCCGAGGAAGCCGAAGAAAGCGACGTGATGGTCGAGGAGGCCGTGACCGCCGAGCATGTGGCCGGTGTTGTGGCGCGCTGGACCGGCATTCCGGTGGATAAAATGCTGGAAGGCGAGCGCGACAAGCTGCTGCGCATGGAGGCCGAGCTGGGCAAACGGGTTATTGGGCAGGGCCAAGCGGTGCGCGCGGTGGCCAACGCCGTGCGGCGCTCACGCGCTGGTTTGGCCGACCCCAACCGGCCGCAGGGCAGTTTTCTGTTTCTGGGGCCAACCGGTGTAGGCAAAACAGAGCTGACCAAGGCGCTGGCGGAGTTTTTGTTTGACGATGATCAGGCGATGGTGCGGATTGATATGTCTGAATTCATGGAGAAGCACTCGGTCGCACGGCTGATCGGGGCGCCTCCGGGCTATGTGGGCTATGACGAGGGCGGGGTGCTGACCGAGGCCGTGCGCCGCAAGCCTTATCAGGTGATCTTGTTTGACGAGGTCGAAAAGGCCCACCCCGATGTGTTTAACGTGCTGCTGCAAGTGCTGGATGATGGCCGGCTGACCGACGGGCAGGGCCGGGTGGTGGATTTCAAGCACAGCTTGATTATCCTGACCAGCAACCTTGGCTCGCAGGCGCTGTCAACCCTGCCGGATGATGCCGATGTGGGCGCGGCCAAAGAGCAGGTGATGGAGGCGGTGCGCGGGCATTTCAGGCCCGAGTTCCTGAACCGTTTAGACGAGATCGTGATCTTTGATCGGCTCAGCCGTGCCGATATGGGCGGAATCGTCGATATCCAGATCGGGATCTTGCAGCGCCGCTTGGCGGGCCGCAAGATTTTGCTGGAGTTTGACCAAAGCGCGCGCAAATGGCTGGCGGATGAGGGCTATGACCCGGTTTATGGCGCAAGGCCGCTAAAACGTGTCATCCAGCGCGCCCTGCAAAACCAGCTGGCCGAGCTGTTGCTTTCGGGGGCGGTGCTCGACGGGGCAACAATACCGATCTCGGCCGATGATTCTGGCCTGCTGGTCGGCACCAGCCCGGCGGTTGTGCCCTAGGGGATATCAGAACAACGCCCTGATTTTCGTGCTATAATTCTGGCAGGGATTACCGGGAGGTTGGTATTGGATTTGGGCGAAATTACCGCCAGCGTGCCCCCGTTGGCGGCCTGCTGGCGGTCTGCTTTCGCCAGCATGAAAAAGCCTTGAATATTGGCAAACTGCGCCCCGGTTTGCTTGTCCACGTCCGGCGCTAGCCCGGTTTTTTGGCCTTTTGGGCGTCGTCGACCCTATGGCGAGACCCTTGACCCCGACCGCGGAACATGGTGCAAGGCAACGGTATTTTACCGGAGCCTCTATGTTACGCCACCTTTATGACTGGACAATGCGCCTCGGCGAAAGCCGTTATGCGCTTTACGCGCTGGCGGTTATTGCTTTTGTCGAAAGCTCGGTGTTTCCTATCCCCCCCGATGTGCTGATTATTCCGATGGTGATCGCGGTGCCGCGCCGTGCATTTTTGATCGCCGCCGTTGCCACGGTGTTTTCGGTGCTGGGCGGTATGTTCGGCTATTATATCGGCGCGGTGTTGTTTGATTCAATCGGTCAGCCGGTGCTGGATTTTTACGGCAAAGCCGCGCAGTTTAACCAGTTCAGCGAGACCTATAACCAATATGGCGCCTGGGCGGTGCTGATCGCGGGGGTCACGCCGTTTCCGTTCAAGGTCATTACCATTCTTTCGGGCTCTACGGGGCTTGATTTCTGGGTTTTTGTGCTGTCTTCGGTGCTGGCGCGGGCGTTGCGGTTTTTCCTGATCGCCGCCCTGCTCTGGAAATTCGGGGTGCCGATTCGCAATTTTATCGAAAAACGGCTGGGGCTGATGTTTATTGTGGCCGTGGTGCTGTTGTTTGGCGGGTTTGCGGTGGTGAAATTTGTTTGACCGGATCAATATGAAAAATCTGGCATTGCTGGCGGCTTTTGGCTCGCTTTTGATGATGCTCGGGGCGTGGGGGTTTCAGTATATCGGCGGCATGGCCCCGTGTGAGCTGTGCTTGTGGCAACGCTGGCCGCATAAAATCGCCATCGGGCTGGGGGTTGTTATGCTGTTTCTTCCCAACCGTTATATTGCCCTGCTTGGCGGGCTGGTGGTGCTGGCGGGGGCGGGCATTGCCTTTTACCACGCGGGTGTAGAGCTGAAATACTGGGCCGGGCCAAACAGCTGCACCGGCCTGCCCGATCTGCCCGACCTGGGCGCGCCGCTAACGGTTGAGGCGCTATGGGCCCGCCCCGTGGTGCGTTGTGATGATATTCCCTGGAGCCTGTTTGGCATTTCAATGGCGGGCTGGAACGGCATTATCTCGCTCGGGCTGGGGGCGGGGTGGCTGTGGGCGTTTCGTTTGGGGCGGGCGCGATAGCACTTTTTTAGGCGCAAACAGATTTGCCCATTGACGCCGCGAGGCGGGCAGATTATCCAACCCAACAGAAGTGAATGGGCGACAGGCCGCAAGGTGTGGCAGGGGACTGTAACTCCCTCGAGGCGACTCACGCCTGGTTCGATTCCAGGGTCGCCCACCACTTCTGAAATTCCTTTGATTAGGTGCTTTGTAAAGGTGCGCCCCCATATAATAGTGTCTCTTTCGATACAATTTAGGGAGTTTTTGACACACGACCTGCACATACGGCCAAATATTTATAGAAAGATCGCAACCGGTTTTTCTTTCGGCGGCGCGTTCCCGGTCGACACCACAAGACGCTGGAGATTGAAGTTTGCACGCAGCCTTGTGGCCCTGTTTCTTACGCAGAAGCGGTGGTGCCGGAGGTTGAGTAGGCGCAACAGCATGACACCTTACTGGCAACATTGACAGATCCAAAACCCGCATTAAGAGCACGAAGAAGCACAAAGGCTCAAACTTATGCCCCTGACGTTGCCAATATGGTCAAAACCATTGAAAATCTCAAAACGACATCGGAAATTTTAGGATTTAACGTTAATGGGTCCGGCGTGTTTGCCATCAGTGCCACCAGATCAGCTAGGTTTTGATGGTTTTGAAAAAGGTTTCCAGCGTCGCATTATCGTCGCAAATTTCTTTGGCGCTCATAGAGGCTTCGATGCCGTGCATGCGCCGAAGCTTCTGGTAATCGTGCAAACAACGGGCTTGCACGACCCGAGTGATGGATGCCGCCTTTGGGTGGTTTTATCAGAGCTATCGCCATCTTTAACG
>CAYWXQ010000179.1:0-4309 GCA_964462475.1 uncultured Rhodobacterales bacterium
GATCATCGTGCCGGGCAGGATTATCAATGTCGTCATTTAATGCATTTCGGGTTTTCCGTGAAACGACCCGCCGTTTTTTTGCCAAGGCAGTGTTTGCACCGCAAACGCGTTTGGCAAAAAAATGGCCCGATATAGACCCCAAAAGCATTAGCCGCCGCGCTATATTACTGGCCCCGCTGGCGCTCGCCGCCTGCGGGTTCACCCCTATCTATGGCCGGGGTTCCGCCGCCGAGGCGTTGCGGGGCAAAATTGCATTCAGCGCGGTCGATTCAAGGCTGACCTATCAGTTCAACGAAGAACTGGAAAACCGGCTTGGCCGCACCCAAACAGCGGTTTTCCGGCTTGATGTCACCCTAAGCGTCAGCTCTAAGGGCTTGGCGATCACCCAAAACAACGCCATCACCCGCTATAACCTGACCGGCATTGCCGCCTTTACCCTGACCAGAATTTCTGACGATACCGTGGTGCTTGAAGACCGTTTGCGCGCCTTTACCGCCTATAGCGCCACCGCCAGCGCCTATGCCACCTTTGTGTCCGAGCGCGACGCCAACCGCCGACTTGCGGTATCATTGGCCGACCAGATCACCACCCGCCTTGCCTCTAGCGCCGAAAGCTTCGGGCTATGAAGCTAAGCGCCCGCGATGCGGTCCGGTTTTGCCAAAAACCCGACACCGAAAAAGCCGCGATCCTGCTTTATGGACCCGATGCGATGCGGGTGGCGCTTAAACGCAAAACCCTGATCACCGCGCTCACCGGCCCCGATGCCGAGCTTGAAATGCGCCTGACAAGGCTCGACGCTGCCCTGTTGCGCAAAGATCCGGCCGCGCTGTCGGATGCGGCCAAAGCGGTCGGGTTCTTTCCGGGCTTGCGGGTGGTGCATGTGGAAACCGCCACCGATACCACCACCAAAGCGGTGAAAACCGCGTTGGACGGTTGGCAAGCGGGTGACGCGGTGCTGGTGATTACCGCTGGCCAGCTAAATGCCCGTTCAACCCTGCGAAAACTGGTTGAAAGCGGGCGCAATACCGTTGCCATCGGCATCTATACCGACCCGCCAACGCGTGAGGAAATCGAGGCACAACTTGCCGCCAAAGGCTTGCAAAACCTGCCCCCCGACACGATGCGCGACATCCAGACACTGGCCCAAGATCTAGACCCCGGCGATCTGGCCCAAACCCTTGAAAAACTGTCACTTTACAAGCTGAATGACCCAACCCCCGCCACCCCGCAAGACCTGCTGGATTGCGCCCCCGCCAGCGTTGATGTTGATCTGGATACGCTGGTGCGCCACGTTGCCGAGGGCCACAGCACCGAAATTGGCCCGCATATGGCACGGCTGGCCAGCCAAGGGGCCAACCCCACCACCCTGACCATCACCGCCACCCGCCATTTTCGCCAACTGCACGCGGCAGCGGCCAGCGGCCAGGGCATTGATCAGGCGCTCAGCCGTCTGCGCCCGCCGGTTTTTGGCCCGCGACGCGACCAGATGGCCCGCCAAGCCCGCAACTGGGGCCTGCCCCGGCTGGAGGCCGCGCTTGGCGTGCTGATGGAAACCGACCTCAACCTGCGCTCAAGCAAGCCCTTTCCGGCTATGGCCATGACCGAGCGCGCCTTTATCCGCATCGCAATGATGCACCCTCGATAGGAGAACCCCATGTATCAAGTCATCGGCACCGCCCGCTCCCGCGCCATGCGGGTTTTCTGGATGTTGGAGGAGCTGGAGCAGGCATACGAGATCATCGAATCCGGCCCGCGCGGCAAGGCAATTACAGATGTGAACCCCGCAGGCAAGGTGCCGGCCCTGCTGGTAGACGGCACCGTGATTTTTGATTCGGTGGCGATCATGCAGTTTCTGGCCGATCGCCACAACGCGCTGACCTACCCGTGCGGCAGTATTGAACGCGCGGTGCAAGACAGCTTCACCCAATTCGCGGTTGATGAAATGGACGGCGTGCTATGGGCCGCCACCAAACACACGTTTTACTACCCCGAAGAGCTGCGGGTGCCCGAAACGCGCCCCGCCGCCGAATGGGATTTCGCCCGCGCGATGGTGAATCTGGAAGCGCGGCTTGGCGACAACGAATTTGTTATGGGCGATAAAATAACCGTGCCGGACCTGTTGATAAGCCACTGCGCGGGCTGGGCACTGGGGGCAAAATTCGCGCTACCGGACGGCAAGGTCGGCGCCTATTTTAAACGCCTTCGCGCCCGCCCTGCAATGAAACGCGCACTAGCGAAATCGAGCGCACAGGCGTAATGCAGCGCCAGCCTGCCTTGACCTCGGGGAGCTAAAGCCCCCCTCTGCCAAGGCACGGTTTTTAGCAAAGCTAAAAACACGGGTTGCCGCCGGCGGTGGCCTCGCCTTCGGCTCGGCGGTCCAGGACCAACGCTCGGTTCTGCCCCTCAACGCCTTTCACTTGCGCTTAGGACAGCAGCGCGGCGCGGGCGAAACCTATTCACAAGCGCAACATCTGCCGCGCCGCCACCGTCCAAACGCGAGCGCCTGTTTTGCCGCCGCTACTGTGGCCTAGGATTGCTCCGCCGTTTACAGCATGGCCCCATTCGTCGATCCATCGGGATATTCGGTTTGGCAACGTGCCCCCCGAGTGGAAATAACCCGTAGGGTGCGTGGTTTCCCACGCACCTTTGCGACAATTAACACCCCGTTAACCTTGATATGGCACCCATAGTCGTGTCCAACTACATCCGCCCCAAAATATCAGGCACCCCCATTTTCTTCACCCTCAACCTCGCCAACCGAGGCACGCGCCTTTTGGTGGACGAAGTCGAAACCCTCCGCCACGCGTTTATCACCACAATGGCGGATCGGCCCTTTACCATAAATGCCATTGTCATTCTGCCAGACCACCTGCACACGGTTTTAACGCTGCCAGACACAGATTACGCCACCCGCTGGCGCATTATTAAAGCGCGGTTCTCGCGCAACGTAGCCAAGGGGCATCTGCGGCCAAGCCATGTGGCCCGCAAGGAGCGCGCGGTGTGGCAGCGGCGGTATTGGGAGCATCATATTCGGGATGAACGGGATTACCGCAAGCATGTGGAATATTGTTGGCTCAATCCGGTAAAACACGGTTTGGTCGACCGCCCCACCCTGTGGCCCCATTCGTCAATCCACCGCGATATCCGGTTAGGCACCGTGCCCCCAGAATGGCAATAACCCGTAGGGTGCGTGGTCCCCACGCACCTTTGGTGGCAGCGGACGGGCGTTGGTGTTTGCCGTGAGGTGGTGCGTGGAGACCACGCACCCTACGGAGGGAGTATCCGAAAGTCTGTGTATGGGGATTGGCCCATGCGGTTAAAACGGGTCATTTGTTGAACCGTTCGGGGTATAGGATAGCGAACTGGTTTCTTGCCGCAACCCATTCTCTGACGTGGCGGCCTTTTTTCTCGAAGTTGCGGATGGCCAGATATATCAGTTTGGTCGCGGCATCATCGGTTGGAAAGCTGCCACGGGTTTTGGTGGTTTTCCGGATTACCCGGTTCAGGCTCTCAATCGCGTTGGTGGTATAGATGATTTTGCGCACGTCTGGTGGGAACGCAAAGAACGGGATGACCTCCTGCCACGCCCGTCGCCAACTCGGCGCAATGGAGGGGTATTTCTGGCCCCATTCTTCCTCGAATGCGTCCAGTGCTTTGGCGGCGGCTTCATCATCTACGGCTTGGTAAATGACCTTCAGACTCTTTGCTACTTCCTTGCGCTCTTTCCAGCCGCAGAAGTTCAGGGAGTGGCGCACAAGATGCACAATACAGGTCTGGACCACAGGTCTGGACCGTGGTGTTGGTGTCGGGATAGGCCGCGTTGATGGCGTCAGGGAAGCCCTTGAGGCCGTCTACCACGGCAATCAGGATGTCTTCAAGCCCACGGTTCTTGAGATTGTTCATGATTGAAAGCCAGAACTTGGCGCCCTCGTTGGCGGCGATCCACAGGCCCAGCACCTCGCGATCGCCCTCTGGTGTGACGCCCAATGCCACGTAAACCGCCTTGTTTTTAACCTGTCGGCTTTCTGCGTCACGGATTTTGACCCGCAGGGCATCAAGGAAGACGATTGGGTATACTGGTTCCAGAGCACGGTTTTGCCAATCCGAAACTTCATCCAGAACAGCATCGGTGACACGGCTAATGAGGTCGGCGGAAACCTTTAATCCGTAAACCTCTTCGAGGTGGCCGCGAATATCACGGGTCGATAATCCGGCGGCATACAGCCCAATTATCTTGTCGTCGATCCCGTCAATCCGCGTCTGGCCTTTGCGGATCAATTCCGGTTCAAAGCTGCCATCCATTGCCTGG
>CAYWXQ010000180.1:0-4251 GCA_964462475.1 uncultured Rhodobacterales bacterium
AGAGGCCAAAACCAAGCCTGCGGCCAGTAAATTCGATGTGATCGAAGGGTCCGATGACCCCGATATTGCCGATTTCACCGAGGTTGACAGCCCGACCGGCAAAGCCCTGACCGAAATGAAGCGGCTCGACCGCGGTTTTTCGGTAAAAGAATTCGTGTCAGGCTCGCGCCAAGCCTACGAGATGATCTTGATGGCGTTTGAGGAAGGCGACCTGAAGCTGCTGGAAAGCCTGCTTGCCCCCGATATTTACGACAGCTTTTCAAAGGTTATCATCGGGCGCGAGGAGAAGGGTTACGAGGTCGAGGCCAGCTTTATCGGCGTGCGTGAAATTTCGCTAAAATCAGCCCGTTTTGACAGCACCGAAAAAGAGGGCGAGATCACTATGCGCTTTGTCGGCGAGTTGACCTCGGTGGTCAAAGACACCTCGGGCAATGTGGTTGAAGGCGATGCCAGCACCATCAAACGCCAAACCAACGTCTGGACATTTGCCCGCCTGATGGGCACCGACAACCCCAACTGGCTGCTTGTCGCCACCGATGAATAATGCGCGCCGCGCTTAAATTTATACTTTCGCTATTGGTCGCGCTGCTGCCTGCGGGTGTGGGCGCGGCCAGTTATACGCCGGTTGCCTATGCAGACATCACCGGCTGGGCGAACGATAATCTGGAGCCCGCCTTGCAGGCGTTTCAGCGCGGCTGCACCCGTTTGCGGGCCACCGACGCGATTCCGGTGCGCGACTGGGATCAGGTTTGCGCATTGGCGCAATCCGGCCCCGGACCGGCGCGGGCATTTTTTGAAACCAATTTTACGCCGGTTAAAATCTCCACCGGCACGCGCGCGCTTTTTACCGGCTATTATGAGCCGGTATTGCATGGCTCGCGCGTTAAAACCGCCAAATACCGCTTTGCGCTATACCGCCTGCCGCCCGAGGTTAAAATCGGGGTCGCGTGGAACACCCGCGCCGAAATCGAAAGCGGGTTGTTGAATGGCCGCGGGTTAGAGCTGGTCTGGCTTGATAACATCGTCGATACATTTTTTGTGCATGTGCAGGGCTCGGCGCGCATAGAACTGGCTGATGGCAGCACCATGCGGGTCGGATTTTCTGGGCGTAACGGCTTTAACTACCGCTCGGTCGGGCGTGATCTGGCGCGGCGCGGGGTGCTTGATAACACCCGCCTTAGCATGCAGGGCATTCGGGCATGGGCCGCTGAAAACCCGCAAGCGGCGGCGCAGGCGTTGCAGCATAACCCCTCGTTCATCTTTTTTCAGGAACTTGATATCCCCGACCAGCTTGGCCCGATTGGCGCGCAACAGGTGCCGCTGACCGCCCTGCGCTCGATCGCGGTTGATACCACCTTTACCCCGCTTGGCGCGCCGGTCTGGGTTGAAATGGAGGCGGGGGCGCGCTCTATCAACCGGTTGATGGTGGCGCAAGATACCGGTAGCGCGGTAAACGGGGCGCAGCGGGCCGATATCTTTTATGGCACCGGCGAGGCGGCGGGTGACAAGGCCGGGCTTATTCGTTATTCGGGCCAGATGATCACGCTTGTGCCCAACGCCACGGCGGCGCGTTTAAGGGGCCATTAACCATGGCCCGACGCCGCAAAACCCTGTCGCCAGAGGATGAAAAGCTGTGGGCGCTGGTTAAAAAATCAGCCACGCCGTTGCACACGGCCAGCTTTACCCCGGCAGGGCCGCCGGTGGTGCGCCCGCCTTTGGTTAAAACGCCGCGCGCGCCAAAACTGCCGCAACCGGCGCGGCCGCAAAAAACCCGTGGCATAAAAAAAGAACCGCTATGGCGGGTGGATCTGGCCCCCGACCCGATGCAGCCGCTATCGCGCGCCCCGCAAAACCTTGATAAACGCACCCACGAGCGCCTGCGCAAGGGCAAATCTGCCCCCGAAGCGCGAATTGACCTGCACGGGATGACCGCCGCACAGGCGCACGGGGCGCTACGCGGGTTCATTCATGCCAGCTTTGGGCGCGGGTTGCGGTTGGTGCTGGTGATTACCGGCAAGGGCACCACCATGCGTGACGAGGTCGGCATTATGCCAACCCGAAACGGGGTTTTGCGCCATGCCTTGCCGCAATGGCTGGACGCGCCCGATATGCACCCGCTGATCCTGCAAATCAGCGCGGCCCATATCCGCCACGGCGGCGGTGGGGCGTATTATGTTTACCTCAAAAAGAAAGGCCGCAGCTAAGCCACGGCCTTAAATAATTGATTTAAGCGGCGGTTACATCGGCAGCGGCACGCCGTTGGCGGTAATGCCTTGCTGGCTGAACTCGATGTCCGAGATAAACACGTCTGGCGCATCGCCCGGGCGGGCAAAGGTCAGCATCATGCCCATAGCAAGGCCGGCCTGATCTTGCGGGATCAGCCCCATTGATACCAGACCGTTAACCAGTGCCTGAACACCGGCAGCGGTAATCGTGACCTTGCCGGTCGGTAACGGAAAGCCCATAGAGTTATCAACCACGGCACTGCCATCGGCGGTAATTTTCGCGCCACCGGCGGTAAACAGCACTTCGTTTATGGTGATATCCTGCACATCGGCAATATTGGCAGGGTTGCCGCGCATGGCTGTTTCGGGGTTGCTCCAGTCAATTTTCGGGGTCACGGTGGCGCTGATATCAACCACGGCATTGATCGGGCTGCGGGTTAGCACCTGCTTTGGGTCCACCATCGAATAGATCGATTCCGATACCTCGAGCCCGCGCAGGGCGATCACGGCATTGGCCTCTTCGGGGCTGCCATGGTCAACGGTCGGGGTGGTGAGCTTGATCAACATGCTTTCCAGCGCCACATCAAACGGCGGCAACGGCATGCCGCCGACGTTGAATTCGCTAAACGAATACTGCGCGGCGCTGATCCCTTCTTGCAGTTTTAGATAACCGTTTTCGGCGCGAATCTCCAGGTTGGCGCCTTCGCTGGTGCCGGTATAGGCGATGCGCCCATCGGGCGATACCATTTTGCCCGAATCCGAAGAGGCCCCGACGCTGATATTGAAAAAGGCAGTGGTGATTCCGCTTAGGTAATCAATGATATTGCGCTTGTTATCGTCGGCGATGACCTGAAACGACATACCCAGATCAGCCATTTGCCCGTTGCTGGCTATTTGGGTGCCGTCAGGCGGGGTGATATCATAGATCGTGCTTAGGGCCGCAAGGCTGGTTTCGCCGCGCAGCAAGTTGCTGGCGGGCGAAAACGCCACCGTCTGGCTAAGGTTGGTAAAAGCGATGTCCAGCGCCTTGAGAATTGTGTCGTCGGGGTTGCCCGAGGTAAAGCCAAGGCTGTTGGCGATCAGCGAAAAGTTGAGGGTTTCAGCGCCTTGGCCGCTGGTAATACCGTCAAGCGTGATAGAAAGCCCGCTGTTTGAGATGTTGATAACATGCTCGCCGGTCTTTGGGTCGGTAAACGAAAACGTTGCCGAGGGTGACAGGGTAAAGGTCACCTGCCCCGGGGTGGTGGCCGATGGCACGCCTTTTATCCAGTCGGCGCGCACGGTGCCGCTGCCGTCAGGGGCCGACATCCAAAAACCAACCAGCTCTACCGAGCCGTCATCCCCGACATTGCGGGCGTCAAACGATACCGTGGCCCCGTTGGCGCTGAGCATGCCCAGAATACCCTCGGAGAAAGCGGCGAAATTGTCCTGGGCGGCGACGGGGGCGGCCACGCCGATCACCAGTGCGGTGGAAATCATGTAAATGTGCTTTTTCATATCTCTCTGTCCCTATTGGTTGAAGACCCTATTGGTTGAAGAATCATTTCAAGTTTACGCTTGGTTTTTTTGTCAGGCAATCTTTAATATAAAAACAACAACTTCTACAGCACATAGCGCGAAATATCGCTGCTGCGGCTTAGCTCTCCCAGATGCTTTTCAACAAAATCGGCATCCACCGTCACGCTGTCGCCGCTGCGGTCGGGGGCTTCAAAGCTTAGCTCCTCGAACACCCGTTCAAGCACGGTATAAAGCCGGCGCGCGCCGATGTTTTCAACCGACAGGTTGACCTCGGCGGCAATTTTGGCCAGCGCGGCGATGCCCTCGGGGGTAAAGGTTACCGTCACCTCCTCGGTTGCCATCAGGGCGGTGTATTGCAAAGTGAGCGCGTTGTCGGTTTCGGTTAGAATACGCACAAAATCGCCCTCGGTCAGGGCGCGCAGCTCTACCCTGATCGGCAGGCGGCCTTGCAGCTCGGGCAACAGATCACTGGGTTTGGCGATGTGAAACGCCCCCGAGGCGATAAACA
>CAYWXQ010000181.1:0-4215 GCA_964462475.1 uncultured Rhodobacterales bacterium
GTTTTCGCTCATTTGTGTTGAAAAGGCGTGGGTCGCATCAACCACGGCGCGAATTTTGGCGGTTTCAAGATAACCCACCAGCCCCGTCACCCCGCCAAACCCGCCTGAATGCTGCGGGCTGGCCAACGGGCGTTTGGTAACCCCCGCCAATGAAAGCACAGCCTGCGGCCCAAGCGTTTCAGCCAAAACCCTTGCCTCGGCGGTGCCGCCCAAAACCAGCAGGCTCAAAACCCGGTCTGCGCCAGCACAGCCCCCGCGCGATCTATCACAATCACCTCGATTTTTACCGCGCCCGCCACGGTCTTTTCGGCCACGGTTTTGGCCCGCGCCCCGATGGCCGCCGCCATCGGGGCCCCCGCGATCTGATACGCCTCCAAAGCGGTATTTGCGTGCGCCACCGCCGCGCTGCCGGAAAGCGCTGCCAGCTGCGCAAAATCAACCTGCGTGCGGGCCGAGTGCAGGTCCATCGCGCCCTGCGCCAGCTTGGTGATTTTGCCAATGCCGCCGGCGATGGTCAGGCGCTCAACCGGATGGCGCTTCAGGTATTTCAGCGTGCCACCCACAAAATCGCCCATGTCCAGGCAATCCCCCTCGGGCAACCCGTAAATACCCCGCGCCGTGGCTTCAGATGTTGCACCGGTCGCGGCAATCAGGTGGGGGCGCCCCAACGCCCGCGCCACATCCACCCCGCGATGGATAGAGGCGATCCACGCCGAGCACGAAAACGGCCGCACAATGCCGGTGGTGCCAAGAATGGAAAGCCCGCCGACAATACCAAGGCGCGGGTTCCAGGTTTTTTCAGCCAGCGCCGCGCCGTTTTTAACCGAGATCTCGACATCGAAATTGGGGGTGCGCCCGCCCAGCACCTCGGCAATGGCGGCGTCGATCATCAGGCGCGGCACGGGGTTGATCGCGGGCTCGCCCACCGCGATCGGCAAGCCGGGTTTGGTGACGGTGCCCACGCCCTCGCCCGCCAAAAACCGCAACCCGCTTTTGCCGTTTGAAACCTTGGCGCAGATCAGCGCGCCGTGGGTAACATCGGGGTCATCGCCCGCGTCTTTTATAATACAGGCCTTGGCCCAGCCCGCGCCCTGTTCGCTGGTTTCAAGCGCAAAACTCGGGGTTTCGCCGCGGGGCAGTGTTAGCGGCACAGGGTTGATAAACCCTTTGCCGAGCAGGGCGGCGCAGGCGCTTTTGGCCGCGGCTGCCGCGCAGGCTCCTGTTGTCCAACCTCGCCGTAATTCGGCCATCTAGCTTGCCCCTATATCTGCCCAACAGGGGTAAACGCTGGCGGCGCGTTTGGCAAGTTTGGCCCGCCCTAACCCCATGCCAGCCGAGCGTAGCGAGGCCACCGCCGTCGGCAAACACTGTTCAGCTTTGCTGATAAAGTGCCTTCGACGATGGGGGCGTAGCCTCCATGAGGAGAAGGCAAGACGGTCGAGACAGCCGGACAGGTCCGAAAACGCGCCGCGCTCGGGGACATTGATGCGGCAAGCTGCGCTTCCCTGTCAAGCCCCCTCGCGCGGCGCGCCCCCGCCTATGGCGTGAGGGGCGCTCGCGGGTATGTCAGCTTTTTGTCCGTTGTTTGTGTTCTTCAAGCCGCGGCATGATTTCCACAAAATTACACGGGCCTTTGCGGTAATCGAGCTGGTGGACCAATATATCATCCCAGCCATCCTTGCAGGCCCCGGGCGAGCCGGGCAGCGCAAACATATATGTGCCCCCCGCCACACCGGCGCAGGCGCGCGATTGCGTGACCGCTGTGCCAATTTTAGGATAGGAGATCATGGTGAAAAGCGTGCCGAACGCCTCGATTTCTTTCTCGTATACATCGCGATGGGCCTCGACCGTGATGTCGCGCCCCGTTAGTCCGGTGCCGCCGGTCGAGATCACCACATCCACCGCGTCTGACGCCACCCATTGGCGCAGTTTATCGGCCACCTGATCGCGCTCGTCGCGAATAATGGCGCGGTCGGCCAGAATGTGCCCCGCCGCTTGCAGGCGTTTTACCAGCGTGTCGCCGGATTTGTCATTCTCCGGCTTTCGGGTGTCAGACACGGTCAGAACAGCTATTTTTACGGGGATGAATTCTCGGTCGGTCATTTATGTCTCCAGTTTGGCCTTCAGGCTTTGCAGATCGGCCCATGCCAACCGCTTTTGCCCGGGTGAGCGCAGCAGGTAGGCCGGATGGAATAGCGGGATCGAGGGGATGCCCTGAACCGTGCCCCATTCGCCGCGCAGTTTGGTAATACCGATGGTGGTGTCGCGCAGGGTTTTGGTGCTGGCATTGCCCATGGTGACAATAAAGTCGGGCTGGGCCAGCGCGATATGGCGCAGCAAAAACGGCTTCATAAGGGCGGTTTCATCTGGTGAAGGGTCGCGGTTTTGCGGCGGCCGCCATGGCAGCACATTGGTGATGTAAAGCGCGCTTTCGGCCAATGCTTCGTGCCGTGACAGCCCGATCGCGGCGAACATTTTATCAAGCAGCTGGCCGGCGCGGCCGATAAAGGGTTTGCCGGCGCGGTCCTCCTCCCGGCCCGGGGCTTCACCTATTATCATCACCCGTGCGGCGGGGTTGCCATCTGAAAACACGGTGTTGCGGGCGCCGTTTTTCAGCTCGCAACCATCGAATTTTTCAAGGGCGGCGCGCAGGGCGGTAAGGGTGTCACAGGCGGCGGCCAGCGGGGTTGTATCCAGCGGTTGCGGCGGGGCGGTGGGAACGGGCGTGGGCGGGGCAGCCGCTGTAGGTTTCGGTTTGGGCGCGGGGGCCTGCAACTGGTAACGGTTGACGGGGGCTTCGCCAATGGCCTCGTCAGCGCCAAGCTCTATGTGCCAGTCGAGCAGGGCAAGGTCGTGGTGAAATTGGCTGGCGTTCGGCATTGGTGATTCCTCTGGCCGCAGCCTAGCGCAGCACCGGGCATTTGAAAACCGGTTAAGGCCCGGTGGCGGCGCGGTGGGTGTTGTTCTTTGCTGCCCGCCACTGTGCGCGCCGCGCTTGAAGGGCAGCGCCCTTGATTGGCCCTGCGTTGCCTGACCACAGGCGCAAAGGGTTCGGTGCGGCGCGGGAAGAGCGTTGCAAAATCACGCACCGGCTGACGCGCCGCGTTGTTGCCACGCGGATGGATTTATGGCGAACGTGATTGTTTCATCCGCAATCCTTGCTATAAACAGGCTAGCAAACACGCCGCCACTGGCGGGTAATCGTTAGCGAGGCCGATCATGCTCCAACACCGTCACCTTCTCGGGATCGAGGGGCTTTCAAAGGCCGAGATCACCACGATCCTGGATCTCGCCGAGCTTTATGCCGCGCAAAACCGGGGCGACAACAAGCACTCGACCGCGCTGGCAGGGCTGACGCAGGTAAACATGTTTTTTGAAAACTCCACCCGCACGCAGGCGAGTTTCGAAATTGCAGGCAAGCGGCTGGGGGCGGATGTGATGAACATGGTGATGGCCGCAAGCTCGATCGCCAAGGGCGAGACCCTGATCGACACCGCGATGACCCTGAACGCCATGCACCCCGACCTGTTGGTGGTGCGCCACCCGCATTCGGGGGCGGTGGCGTTACTGGCCGAAAAGGTGAATTGCGCGGTGCTGAATGCCGGTGACGGGCGCCATGAACACCCCACGCAAGCTTTGCTTGATGCGCTAACTATTCGCCGCGCCAAAGGGCGGCTGCACCGGCTGACCATCGCGATTTGCGGTGATATCGCCCATTCCCGCGTGGCGCGCTCTAACCTTTTACTGCTGGGTAAAATGGAAAACCGCGTGCGGCTGGTCGGCCCGCGCACCCTGATGCCCAGCGGCATTGCCGAGCTTGGGGTCGAGGTGACGGACGATATGGAAGCGGGGCTAAAGGGTGCCGATGTGGTGATGATGCTGCGGCTGCAACGCGAGCGCATGGATGGCGGGTTTATCCCGTCTGAGCGCGAATATTACCACCGCTGGGGGCTGGATGCCGCCAAGCTGGCCCATGCCAAACCCGATGCGATTGTCATGCACCCCGGCCCGATGAATCGCGGGGTTGAAATAGACGGCGCGCTGGCAGATGACATCAACCGTTCGGTGATTCAGGACCAGGTCGAGATGGGCGTGGCGGTGCGCATGGCCGCAATGGACCTGCTGGCGCGGGGGCTAAGGGCCAAACCCGAGGGGGTATATGCCTGAATTCAGAGCGGCATCCTAGGCCTGCCCCACCGAGGCGCAGCCGAGGCC
>CAYWXQ010000182.1:0-4124 GCA_964462475.1 uncultured Rhodobacterales bacterium
AGGCACGATTTTCAGCAAAGCTGAAAACCCGGCTGGCCGGCGGCGGTGGCCTCGCTTCGCTCGGTGGTCTATACTGCTGGTAAAGGTATTTTAGATGCAACATCAGGTTATTTTACTACGCGGTGTCAATGTCGGCGGTCATGGAAATCTGCCCATGGCAGAGTTATGCGCAATTCTGGAAGGTCTCGGCGCAAAGCACCCGCAGAGCTACATTCAAAGCGGCAATGTTGTCGTCACCGGTGCGCTATCTGCGCCGGACATTGCCAATGCTGTTGCCACGGCCAAGGGGTTCAAACCGCAGGTTTTGATATTCAGCGCTGAAAACTTCGCCCAAATCGCCCGCGATATGCCGTTTACCGAACCAAACGGCAAGCTTGCCCATATCTGGTTTGCCACCACGCCATTTACCTTTGATCAAGCAACAGCCGATACCCTGCGCACGAACACCGAGCGCCTGCATATCACCCGAAAGGCCATTTATCTGCACGCCCCCGACGGCATTGGCCGCTCTCGCCTCGCGGCCAAAATCGAAACCTTGGCCGGTGTGCCCGGCACCGCCCGCAACATGAACACCGTTACCAAGCTGATAGATCTGCTTGACGCTCACCCCCGCCCATCCTAAAAATCGCCGCAAAAAGGTTTTTATGTCTACACCCCTTGGCCCGCTGTTTCGCTATCGCAATCTTGTCGCCACCGGCGAACTGCGAGACGACGCCGCTCAGCGCCTCGCCATTGAAAAACTGCAGTTGCTGCACCGGCGGCTGGCGGGCTATAACCCCGCCAAACCCAGCCGCTTTGGTTTTGGCATGTTTGGCTGGGGGCGCGAGCATATCGAACAGCTCGATATTCAGGGGCTTTATCTTTATGGCGGCGTCGGGCGCGGCAAATCCATGCTGATGGACCTGTTCTTTGATACCGCCCCGGTGGCCAAAAAACGCCGCGTGCATTTTCATGCCTTCATGCAAGAGGTCCATACCGGCATCGCCACCGCCCGCAAAGCCTACCAAAAAGACCCGATAGAGTCGGTCGCCCAAAGCATTGCCGATAGCGCCACCCTGCTTTGCTTTGACGAACTGCAAATCGGCGATATCACCGACGCAATGATCGTTGGCCGCCTGTTTGACAAGCTGTTCGCCCGCGGGGTGGTGATTGTTGCCACCTCCAACCGCCACCCCGACGATCTTTATAAAAACGGGTTAAACCGCCAGCTTTTTCTGCCCTTCATTGAGCACATAAAACAACGGTTAGAGGTCTTCCACCTTGCTTCTGATACCGATTACCGCCAAAACCGCCTGCCCGGTGGCAAGGTCTATTTCACCCCGCTCAACGCCCGCACCCGCCACGATATGGATACCGCCTGGCAGGCCTTTGCCGTCTGCAAAGGCAAGCCGTTGACGCTCACGGTTCTTGGCCATACCACCACCCTGCCGCTGCATTGCGAGGGCGTGGGCCGCGCCAGCTTTGCCGACTTGTGCGAGACCGCCTATGGCCCCGCCGATTACCTCGCCATCGCCGACGCCGTCGCGGTGCTGCTGCTGGACGACATCCCTAAACTGACCCGCGAACAAGCCAACCCCGCCAAACGGTTCGTGACCCTGATCGACGCGCTCTATGAAGCAAAGGTAAAACTGGTTTGTTCGGCCGAAGTTCCCGCCGATCAGCTGTTTGCGCAAGGCACCGGCGCGTTTGAGTTCGCCCGCACCGCCTCACGGCTCGCCGAGATGGCGAGTGCCGACTGGACAATCCGGCCACAACCCTGACCACGCGGCCCACAAGCGCCAACGCTAATGCGCGGCGCGGGCGAAACCATGCCACAAGCGCAACCTTCACGCGCCGCAACCGGCAGCCGGCTAAAATTCAACGCCTTCCTGTGCCTTTACCCCCGCGCGAAACGGGTGCTTCAGCAGCTCCATCTCGGTGGCCAGATCTGCGATCTCCAACAGCTCGGGCTTGGCGTTGCGGCCGGTCAGCACCACATGGGTCATTTCCGGCTTTTCTGTGCTCAAAAACCGCACCACCTCGGTGATATCAAGGTAATCATAGCGCAGCGCAATGTTAATCTCGTCGAGCAACACCATCTGGTTGCGCTCGTCCAATATCAGCTCTTTGGCCTTTGCCCACGCCGCCTGCGCCATTTCAATATCGCGGGATTTATCCTGCGTTTCCCAGGTAAACCCCTCACCCATGGCATAAAACGGGCAGATATCCGCAAACCGCTCGGTGATCAGCTTTTTCTCGCCGCTTTCCATGCCGCCTTTTATAAACTGCACCACCGCACAGGGCCGCCCCCAGGCGATATGGCGAAAGATCATGCCAAACGCGGCCGAGGATTTACCCTTGCCCTTGCCGGTATGCACAATCACCAACCCCTTATCGGCGGTTTTAGAGGCCATTATTTTGTCGCGCGCCGCCTTTTTCTTGGCCATCTTTTTGTTGTGCCGCTCAAAATCATCCGCATTTGCCATTTATCAAACCTTTGGTTAGGAGGGTGTCAGGCATCATATAAGGAACCCCGCAATGGAAGCAACCGACTGCAACGGCAACGAACTGGCCGATGGCGACAGCGTGATGGTCAACAAAGACCTGAAGGTAAAAGGCATGGGCAAAACCCTGAAGCGCGGCAGCGTTATCAAAAGCATCCGGCTAACCGGCAACGCCGGGCAGGTAGAGTGCCGGATCGGCAAGGCCACGATCGTGCTGAAAACCGAGTTTCTGAAAAAGGCGTGAACCCCCGGCAGGGGGCTGCCCTGCCGGAATACTCGTTGCCATACGCGGTCGGTCAGGCTGCTTGCACGGCGGCCTACGCGATCACAGCAAGCCTATGCGACAAGCGTTATTTTAGTGTGAAGGCCACGAAGGTGTCTTCAGCCTGTCTAAAGCCATCCGCAAAATTCGGAACCCAGATCCGGGACGCTCGACAATAAACCCGACGCATCACAAGCCGGGCGTATACACTCGGGTTGGGCGTGCTTTTAGAAAAGCCGATTTTGCGGATTGACACCGTAGGCGCTACAGGGTGCAGGATTGGCGCTATCGCTTGCAAAGGCTTGGTTAATGTGTGAGGTGAACCGTTAAAATCAAGACAATTTTTCTGCCACTTTTGGTGCTGTCACCCGATTTTATATCGGGCGTCTTTTTATTTTCGGGTGGCGGGTATGGGCGTAACCGTGTCAAAAACCTGTTCGGCGCCAGACCAACCATTTGGCCGGGAAATTACGCGCGTGCCCCGGCTGCCAACGCTGATACGGGGGGCGGCTGCCAAATGTGGCCCCCAGCGTGGCTCCCAGCGTGGCTCCCTGTGGCTCCCTGTGGCCCCAACAAAAAGGATATCGCTTTATATGGCGCGGCAACGGCCGAAAGATAGGTTGCCAAAGCCCGGCACAGCCAAAGCTGCAGCCCCGAAAAATACGTTGCGGACGGTTTTTCGGTGGGTCCTGCTTATTGGTGCCATTGTTGCTTTCAATCTTCTGGCCTCTTACGGGGTAAAACAATTTTTGGAAAGCCCGCTTGGCAGTGGCGCGGCGGGTGGAGTGTGGATGGGCTTTGCTGTGCTGGCGCTTTATGCGGTATTGCTGGCAATCCCTTTTATGCCGGGTGTTGAAATCGGTATTTCGTTGCTGGTTATGCAAGGGGCGGCCATGGTGCCATATGTCTACTTGGCCACTCTTGCCGGCTTATTGCTGGCATATTCTCTGGGGCATGCATTTTCTGAAAAGTTCTCCTGCAAGTTTTTAGGAACATTGGGCCTGCACAGCGCCTGCGCCTTTATTGATAAAACCAAAGCGATGCCACGCAGGGCGCGGCTGGCAATGCTCGAGGCTGCGGTGCCAGCGCGATTCGCTGGATGGTTGATCGCACATCGGTATCTGATGATTGCGCTGCTAATCAACATTCCCGGCAACAGCCTGATCGGCGGAGGTGGCGGCATATTGATGGTTGCGGGGTTGAGCCGTGTGTTTTCTTTTCCCGCAACGGTTTTGACCTTGGCAATTGCCACCGCCCCCATTCCCTTGGCTGTATATTTCTTTGGTGTCGATTTGTTAAACTAGGTGTAGCGCGCGGTTGGAAACTGGAGCACCTTTTTGCTGTCAGTTTTAGATAATCACCTCGCGCCCCTTTTTTGC
>CAYWXQ010000183.1:0-4124 GCA_964462475.1 uncultured Rhodobacterales bacterium
AATGTAGCAAAAAAGACTGGAGCCGCCCCTAAATCTGCCCTACCAAAATCTTAAGCTTGGATTTTGCAAATTTCGCCGCTATGGTGGCGTTAACAAAAATATAAAAAACCAGAGCAGCCACACCAAGTCGCGGGTATTACAGTGAAAATAGCAAATAACTTCGCCAGACCATTGCGGCTCGTATCGCTTTTGGCGGCCACTTTGGCGGTCGGGGCCTGCGGATTGCCGCGCTCTGGCCCCTCGCAGCAGGAAATTTTGGCAGGATCGGTTGAAAACGGCGGCAGCACCAATATTGTTATGGTCAGTGACACGGTGGCCCGCGCCGCCACCCTTGACCAAACACTGGGCTTTTCACGCGCCTTTCTAAACGCGGGCGTTGCCGCCGTAGACCGGATTCGCCCCGGCGATCTGATTACGATCACCATCTGGGAAAACGTTGATAACGGGCTGCTGACCGCCCCGGGCAGCAGCTCTAGCACCTTATCCGAAATTCAGGTTGACGAGCTTGGTAATATTTTTGTGCCCTATGCCGGGATTGTGCGCGCATCTGGCCGCACGCCAGAGGATTTGCGCATTGAAATCACCCGCCTACTGGCCCGCCAAACCCCCGATCCACAGGTCGAGGTGCGCCGCAAGCCCGGCAATGGCGCCACCGTCAATGTGGTTGGCGGCGTTAATAAACAGGGCGTTTACCTGCTGCACACGGCCTCGCGCCGGCTTACCGCCATGCTCGCCAGCGCCGGCGGGGTGTCGCAAGACCCGGCGGGTACCAAAATTGTTGTGCAGCGCGGCGATAAAACCGGCGCGGTATGGCTGCGTGACCTGTATGCGAACCCCGACAACGATATCACCCTGCGCGCTCTGGACCGCATTATCGTGCAAAAAGACCAACGTTATTTCACGGTGCTCGGCGCGGCATCGGGCCAGCAGCGCATTGACTTTTTGAGCCGCGACCCCAATGTGGTTGACGCCCTTGCCCTGATCGGCGGGCTTAACAGCCGCGTCGCTGACCCGCGCGGCATTTTCATCTTTCGTATGGAGCCTCCCGCCATTGCCAACGCGGTGCTGAATACCGATCGCTTCACCACACCGCAGCGGATGGCCTATGTAATAGACCTGACCGCCGAAGAAAGCATATTTACCGCGCAAGCCTTCAAGATTCGCGATCGTGACACGATTTATATCACCGAAGCGCCGTTTGTTGCCTGGACACGGGTGCTTGAATCCATCGCCGGAACGGTTAATACTCTGGATAGCCTCGCAACCATTGCGGGTGCGCTCTGACCGGTTGGTCGATGTTGGGATAGAATTGTGCAAAAACTGGCGGTCTATACGCTTGGTTTCCTACAGGTGCCGTATATTCGCAAAATGCTGCGGATTGCGGGATGGCAGGTAGCGCCGGGGCCGCTGGCCCCACGGGCGGCCGCCGTTGGTGTATGGGGGCGAAAGCCGCGGGCCAAGCGCGGCATAAAGGCCGCCGCACACCGCCGCCTGCCGCTGCTAACGGTCGAGGACGGGTTTTTGCGCTCGGTCCACCCTGGCCCGCAATCGGCCCCTGCCGGGCTGGTGCTGGATGATATCGGCATTTTTTTTGATGCCAACCAACCCTCGCGTATCGAAAACATCCTGAATTTCGAAACCCTTGACGATGCTGAAGAGCTTGCGCGCGCCCAAGCGGGGATCGCGTTTTTGCGCCATTACGGGCTGTCAAAATACAACCCGGTGGCGCGGGGCAGTGTCGGGCAACCGGTGCCCGGCTATGTGCTGGTGGTTGACCAAACCCGTGGCGATGCCTCGATCACCTGTGGCATGGCGCAGGACCACAGCTTTGCCACCATGCTGGCCAAGGCCCGCGCCGACCACCCCGAAAAGCGCATCATCATCCGCACCCACCCCGCTGTTAGTCCGCGCGCCAAGCAGGGGCACTTTGGGTTGGCCGACCTTGACGAGCGCACCACGATCCTAAGCCGCCCGATTAACCCGTGGGACCTGTTAGAGGGCGCGGCGGCGGTTTATTGCGTAACCTCGCAACTAGGGTTCGAGGCGATACTGGCCGGCCATCGACCCGTGGTTTTCGGCATGCCGTTTTACGCCGGATGGGGGTTGAGCGACGACATGCAAACCTGCCCCCGCCGCCAGCGTGCACTATCGGTTGATCAGCTTTTTGTGGCGGCGATGCTGCGCTATCCGGCATGGGTTGATATCGCCAACGGCCGTTTGTGCAGCTTCGAGACCGCCGCCCAAGGCCTGCTGGCGCGGGCGCGGCACCACTGGCAAAACCCGGGGCCAAGCGTGGC
Source organism: uncultured Rhodobacterales bacterium (assembly GCA_964462475.1). GTDB lineage: Bacteria > Pseudomonadota > Alphaproteobacteria > Rhodobacterales > Rhodobacteraceae > UBA3077. The sequence continues at coordinate 2,298 of CAYWXQ010000183.1, forward strand.
GGTGGGTATGCGCAACTGGAAGCGGCCGCAAATCGCGCGGTTTCTGGCCAAGCCGGTATTTTTACCGCCCACGCAGGCAGCGCCAGCCGCCAAAAAACGCGGCGCGCGGGTGGTGGTCTGGGCCAACCGGCAGGATCAGGCGCTCAAAACCGCGTGTGCAGCCAATGGCGTGGCGCTGTGGCGGATGGAAGACGGGTTTTTGCGCTCGCGCGGGCTGGGCGCGGCACTGACCCCGGCTGAATCTGTGGTCGTCGATGATCTGGGTATTTATTACGACCCGACCCGCCCGTCGCGGCTGGAACGCCTGATTGAGCAATCGGTTGATCTGCCCGAAGTGGCGCGCAGGCGGGCGCAAAATCTGGCGGGCCAGATCATTGCGGCCAATATTTCTAAATACAACCTTGCGTTGGATAGCGTCAATATATCCATTCCTGCTGGTCGGCAGGTTATTTTAGTGCCCGGTCAGGTTGAAAACGACGCCTCGATCACCTGCGGCGCGGGGGATGTTCGCCGCAATCTGGCATTGTTGCAAGCCACGCGGGCGGCCAACCCCGAGGCCTATATCATCTATAAACCCCACCCCGATGTCGAGGCCGGCCTGCGCCCCGGGGCGGTGGAAAACGCCGGAAATATCGCCGATCTTGTGGCGCATTTTGCCCCGATCACTCCGCTGATCGAGGCTGCCTCCGAGGTCTGGACCATAACCTCGCTTACCGGGTTCGAGGCCCTGCTGCGTGGCAAAAAAGTAACCTGCCTTGGCACGCCGTTTTACGCTGGGTGGGGGCTGACACAAGACCTTGGTCCGCCGTGCCCGCGCCGCACGGCGCGCCCGGATTTGCCAGCGCTGCTTCACGCCAGCTTGATAGACTACCCGCTTTACCTGGACCCCGAAACCGGCCACCCCTGCGCGCCCGAGCTGCTGGTAAAACGGCTGGAATCCGGCAAAGGAAAACGCCGTATGCGGCTGAAATTGCTTGCTAAACTACAGGGTCGCTTTGCGTCACACGCCCATCTGTGGCGCTAACGCTTTGCCGCCGGATGGCTTTGGTTATAGATATCCATCAAACGGGTTTCGTCAAGGCTGGTATAGATCTGGGTGCTCGAAAGCGAGGCATGGCCGAGCAGTTCCTGAATGGTGCGCAGATCGCCGCCCGCCTCTAGCAAATGGGTGGCAAACGAATGCCTAAGCGCATGCGGCGTCGCCGTTTCGGGCAGGCCAAGTTGCCCCCGCACCGTCGCCATCAGCTTTTGGATCGCCCGCGCGCCCAGCCGCTTACCGCGCACCCCGATAAACAGCGGGCCGGTCATTGGCAGATCATGGGGACAGGCCGCAACATACGCCGTTACCGCCACCCGCGCCACCGGCAGCACCGGCAGCAAACGCTGCTTGCCGCCCTTGCCACGCATCCGCAGCACCTCGGGCAGGGGCGCGTCGCTGCGGTTCAGCGACAGTGCTTCCGATATCCGCATCCCACAACCGTAAAGCAGCAGCAAAACCGCGGTATCACGCGCCGCCACCCATGGTTCGGAATGTTGAACTTCAACTGTTGCGAGCATTTCGCGGGCATCACCTGCCGCCACCGGTCGCGGCAAGCGCGGCTTTACCCGCGGCCCACGCATGGCCGAAACGGCGGTTGCATCCACACCCTTGGCCTCGTGCAACCAGCCATAAAACCCCTTTACCGCCGACAAGGCCCGCGCCAAACTACGCGCCGAAAGCCCGCGCCCGCGCTCATGCGCCATCCATGCCCGCATATCGCGCAGGGCGACCGCTTTTAGCGCCGAAAGCCCGATGTTTTGGCCGTAATAACCGGTTAAAAAAACCAA
>CAYWXQ010000184.1:0-4075 GCA_964462475.1 uncultured Rhodobacterales bacterium
CGCACCTGCCCCAGCTGTCATGGCCGTGGCCAGATCATCAAAAACCCCTGTGGCTCCTGCGCCGGTGCGGGCCGTGTGCAAAAAGACCGCTCGCTTAGTGTCAACATCCCCAAAGGGGTTGAAACCGGCACCCGCATTCGCCTGACCGGCGAGGGCGAGGCCGGGGCGCGCGGCGGCCCTTCGGGCGATTTGTATATCTTTATCGAGGTGCAGGAACACTCTATTTTCCAGCGCGACGGGGTAAACCTGTTTTGTTCGATCCCTATTTCGATGACCACCGCCGCCTTGGGCGGAGAGATGGAAGCCCCGACCATAGACGGAGGCCGTTCCAAGGTAAAAGTGCCCGCGGGCGTGCAATCGGGCAAGCAATTGCGCCTGCGCGGCAAGGGCATGCCGGCGCTGCGCGGCACCGGTATGGGCGATCTTTATATCGAGCTCGAGGCCGAAACCCCGACCAACCTGACCGCACGGCAAAAAGAGCTGTTGCGCGAATTTGAAGCCGAGTCAAAAGACAACAACCCCGCCAGCCACGACTTTTTTAGCCGGGTGAAAAGCTTTTGGGAGGGTATGACCGGATAAAACTGGTAACACCTTCCATCAAGGGGATCGCCACGGCGGTCCCTTTTTTTGTGACTTTTAATGCTGCCGCCGCCGCCGCAACCCGCAATGCCTGTTGCGGGGCTTTGCCGGCATCAAGCCCGGCAATAAAATAGCCCATAAAGGTATCGCCCGCGCCGGTGGTATCTACCGCATCAACCGCAAAAACCGGCTGGGTATAGCGGCTGGGCCCATCGCGGTAGCTGATACTGCCCTGCCCGCGCGTGACCAGCAGACTATTGACCGGAACCTCGTCTTCCGACACCCCGAGCGCCTGACAAACCATCAAAGCTTCGCCCTCGTTCACCGATAGCAGATCAACATGCGGCAGCATGGCCTGCACTTTGGCGGCGTCAAACGGCGCGGCAACATAGGCAACGTTTAGCCCCTTGGCCTGGGCAAGCTTGGCGGCAAATACCCCGTTATTGACCTCGTTTTGCAGCAACAGCCAGTCACCTGCCTTGGCAGCGGCCAACGCCGCGCTGATCTGGCCCTCGCTAACCAGAATATTGGCGCCCTCGAACAGCACAATGCAGTTTTCGCCCCTGCGATCGACATTGATAATCGCGTGGCCGGTCGGGCTATCCAAAACCGTTATCGCCGAGGTATCAACCCCCGCTTCAGCCAGCATATCACGCGCCCACAAGGCATCCTGCCCGATGGCGCCAATATGCGCCACACACCCGCCCGCGCGGGCAATCGCGATGCTTTGGTTGGCACCCTTACCCCCCAAGGTCTTGAAATACATATCACTTATCAAGGTTTCGCCGGGCGCTGGAAGGTGCGGCACATTATAGATATGATCAATATTGATCGAGCCGAGGTTGAAAATCACCTAACCCACCTTGCAAGCAGCCATCACCGCCATGTGCAAAATATCGGTCACGGTCGAGCTGGTCGAGCCAAGTTTAACCTGTTTATCAATCCCCGTCAGGATCGGCCCGATCACCGTTGCCCCCGCCATTTCCTGCATCAGCTTAACCGAGATCGAGGCCGAATGCCGCGCCGGCACCACCAATATATTGGCCGGGCCAGACAGGCGGCAAAACGGGTAGTTTTTCATCACGTCAGGGTTAAGCGCCACATCAACCGTCATCTCGCCGTCATATTCAAAATCAACCCCGCGTTTATCAAGCTCGGCAGCCGCGTGCTCCATCTTTTCGGCGCGCTCCGAAACCGGATAGCCAAAGTTCGAGAAACTGGCAAAGGCCACCCGCGGTTCCAACCCCAACGATCGCGCAACCTCGGCGGCGCGCTCGGCGATATCGGCCAGATCATGGACCTCGGGCCATTCATGCACCAATGTGTCGGCGATCAGCACCATTTTGCCGCCATTTATGACCGCCGTTATACCAACCGCGCCATCGCCCGGTTCGGCGTCAAACACATAGTTGATCAGCGAAAGCACCTGTGCCGACTTGCGGGTAACGCCGGTGATCATGCCGTCGGCCTCACCATGCGCCAGCAGTAGCGAGGCAAACACATGCCGATCGCGGCTGGCGATTTTATGGCAATCGCGCTGGTCAAACCCGCGCCGCTGCAAGCGGGCATAAAGCATGTCTGTCATCTCTGGCAGGTTATCAACCTTGGCGGCGTTGATCACCTCGATCTCGCTGATCGCCTCGGGCATGCCGGCCTCGTCCAGAAATTGTTGCACCTGTGCATCGCGGCCCACAACCACCGCTTGGCCAAGCCCCGAGCGCACATAGGCAACAGCCGCGCGCACCACGCGCTCGTCGTCGCCCTCGGCAAACACGATCCGCGCTTGCTCGCGCTTGGCGCGCTGATAAAGTGAGCGCAGGATAGAGCTGGTCGGGTCCAGCCGGTCTTTAAGGCTGTTTTCATAGGCCTCCATATCAATGATCGGGCGGCGCGCGCAGCCGGTATCCATGCCCGCCTTGGCCACGGCGGGTGGAATTACATGAATAAGGCGCGGGTCAAACGGGGTCGGGATAATGTAATCACGCCCGAAAGTCAGCTTTTGGCCGTACGCCATTGCAACCTCGTCGGGCACGTCTTCACGCGCCAGGGCGGCCAAGGCCTCGGCGCAGGCGATCTTCATGGCGTCGTTGATCGAACGCGCGTGGATATCAAGCGCACCGCGAAACAGATAGGGAAAACCAAGCACGTTGTTAACCTGATTGGGGTAATCAGAGCGGCCAGTGGCAACAATCGCGTCCGAGCGCACGGCGTGGGCCTCCTCAGGGGTGATCTCGGGGTCGGGGTTGGCCATGGCAAAAATAACCGGGTGCGCGGCCATCGATTCGACCATTTCGGCGGTAACCGCGCCCTTGGCAGAGACGCCCAAAAACACATCTGCGCCCTTCATGGCCTCGCCCAGTGTGCGCAGCTCGGTGTTGGCGGCGTGGGCCGATTTCCACTGGTTCATGCCATCAGCACGGCCCTGATAGATCACGCCTTTGGTGTCACAAACAATGCAATTACCGTGTTTTGCCCCCATGGCTTTAAGCAGCTCTATACAGGCAATGCCCGCCGCCCCCGCGCCATTAAGCACAATCCGGCAATCGCCTATTTTCTTACCCGAAATGTGCAAAGCATTTATCAGCCCCGCCGCGCAGATCACCGCCGTGCCGTGCTGGTCATCGTGGAACACCGGTATATCCATGATTTCTTTAAGCTTTTGCTCGATGATAAAACATTCGGGCGCTTTTATATCTTCAAGGTTGATGCCACCAAAGGTCGGCCCCATCAGCTTGACCGCGTTAATAAATTCATCCGGATCTTCGGTATCAAGCTCGATATCTATCGCATTTACATCGGCAAAGCGCTTGAACAGCACCGCCTTGCCCTCCATTACCGGTTTCGAGGCCAGCGCGCCCAGATTGCCCATGCCCAAAATCGCGGTGCCATTGGTGATCACCGCCACCATGTTGCCCTTGGTGGTATAATCATAGGCCAGCGCCGGATTGTCGGCGATCGCCTGCACCGGCACCGCAACGCCTGGCGAATAGGCCAGCGACAGGTCACGCTGCGTGGTCATCGCGGTGCTGGCGATCACCTCTATCTTGCCCGGCGTTGGCTCTAGATGATAGGCCAGCGCCTCCTCGTCGGTCACTTTGCTATTGTCAGACATTTTCAATCTCGTTTCTGGGGTGTGTTTACTTTTATTACAATTTCGCCATCATTTGCGCAATGTTATTCCTGCACATCGGGGGGAATTTCTGGCTTTCCCATAGCGGCGGCTATGTGTAGATTTGCGCCAAACCAAAGGAAAGCCCGTGGCAAAACCAACCATAACCCCGATGATGGCGCAATATCTGGAGATCAAGGCGCGCTACCCAGATGCGCTGCTGTTTTACCGCATGGGTGATTTTTACGAGATGTTTTTTGGTGACGCGGTGGCAGCATCATCCGCGCTCGACATCGCCCTGACCAAGCGCGGCAAACACGCAGGTGAAGATATTGCCATGTGCGGCGTGCCCCACCACGCCGCCGAAGGCTATTTGCTGACGCTGAT
>CAYWXQ010000185.1:0-4071 GCA_964462475.1 uncultured Rhodobacterales bacterium
CGAAGGTGCGGCGTTTCGCCCCGATGTGGTGGTCAACCTGCCCGGCGGGCGGCGGTTGGTGGTGGATAGCAAGGTTTCGCTTGTTGCCTATGAGCGCGCGGTGAATGCCGGGGACGAGGCGGCACAGGTGGCGAATATGAAGCTGCATGTGAGATCTATAAAAAACCACATTAACGAGTTGAGCGCCAAGAAATACCACGAATTCGATGACGGCTCGGTTGATTATGTGATCCTGTTTATGCCCATAGAAAGCGCATTTGCCGAGGCGGCTAAAGCCCAACCCGATCTTTCGATCTATGCCTCGGAGCGCAACATCATGATCGCCTCGCCGACCAACCTGATGATGGCGCTGAAAACGGTCGATAACCTGTGGTCGATTGACCGGCGCAATAAAAACGCGCTGGATATCGCCAAGCGGGCGGGGCTGCTTTATGACAAGTTCGTGGGCTTCACCCAAGATATGGAAAAGGTGGGAGAGCGCCTGACCCAGGCGCAAGCCAGCCATGCGGCGGCGATCAACAAGCTGTCAAACGGCAGTGGCAATCTGGTGGGGCAGGTCGAGACGCTGAAAACCCTTGGGGCCAAAGCCGCCAAACAAATCGCGATGGAGCATGACGAGACTGCGCTAAAACAGCTTGAGGACGGTCAAAAAGGGGGCTGATGCTGGCGTGGGCTGCCATCTGGCTTCAACCAATACTTCAGGGCAAAAAACTTAACCAATGGCAGGGCCCAACTTTATTATCCGTCCAAAGCATGTGCTTTAAGAGCCCACCCCTCCGCATTGATTGCACCGCATTAATTGCACCGTCTTGATTGCACAGTCTTTTCCCGCGCCCTTTGCACGCTTAACACAACCTTCGTCTTGCTCCCCGCTCAGACCCGCGCCAGATCCATGTGGATAATCACATCCGCCTGCGGGTATTTTGCCCGTATCCCGGCCTTTAGCGCCTTGGCTATATCGTGGGCTTCAGACAGGGGTTGCGCCCCGTCAAGCTCTATATGCACCTGCACGAAAAGCGTAGTGCCGGCGGTGCGGGTTTTCAGGTCGTGGTGGCCAAAAAGCCCGGGCCAGTCGCTGATAATATCTTCAAGCGCCGCTACCGTTTCGGCACCGGCCGACCGGTCCATCAGCGCATCAAACGCCGCGCCGCCAATACGAAACGCCCCGTTCAGCAAAATCACTGCCGCCAGTATGGCAATAATCGAATCAAGCTGCGGGAATGAAAAGAAAGACGACACCGCCAGTGCGATCATCGCCCCCACATTGGGAATAAGATCGGCAACATAATGCAGGCTGTCAGCCGCCACCACCTTTGAGCCGGTCTGGCGCACCACCCGCCGCTGCCACCACACCAGCGCAAAAGTCAGTGCAATTGAAAGCCCCAATACCATGATCCCCTGCGCCTCGTTTTGCAGCGCGGGCGGCGTGGCGGCAAACAACCGCCCGACCGCGCCATACCCGATATAAAGCGCCACCCCCGCCAGCAACAGCGCCTGGCCCAGCGCCGCCAGATCCTCGGCCGAGGTATGGCCGAAACGGTGGTCGTCATCGGCGGGGCGCGCGGCATACATGATCGCCAGCAGACCGGTCATCGATACCAAGAGGTCAAGCGCGCTATCGGCTAGCGATGCCGCAACAGAAAGTGCGCCCGTAACCTGTAGCGCCCATAGTTTAAGCCCCACCAGCGCCAGCGCCACGCTGACCGAGGCCATGCCCGCAGACAGGTTCAGCTTGTGCCCGGGTCGGGCGTGACTGCCGCTCATGCCACTGCCCCGCCAAAAAACGCGGCATCCGGTCGCTGCTTGCGCCAGATCAAGGCTGTTTTGCCGCATCTGCGGTTGAAATCCACGTTATGAAGTGCCATTTGACCACCAAGAATACTTTTCCCGTATTTTTCAGGATTCCCTGTTTAGCACCTATCCAACTCAAGTAAAACCTGCGCGCCAATAAAAGGCAAAAGACCATGACCGAAGCCAACCAGACACCCCAACAAACCGATCTGCTGAAGATGACCAGCACCATCGTTGCCGCCCATGTCGGCAATACGGCCACCCAGCCCGATGATATTACCTCGTTGATCGATACGGTGTTTAACAAGCTCGCCAGCATTTCCATGCCCGAAACCAAGGTCTATGAGCGCCCCGAGCCTGCGGTGCCTATCTGCGAATCGGTGACCGATGACCACCTGATCTGCCTTGAAGACGGCCGCAAGATGAAGATGCTGAAACGCCATATCGGCACGGTTTACAAAATGACCCCCGATCAATACCGCGAAAAATGGGGCCTGCCCGACCATTACCCGATGGTGGCGCCCAATTATGCGCTAAAGCGTCAGGAGCTGGCCAAAAAGATCGGGCTTGGCCACCATAAAAAGGCCAAAGCCTCGTGACCGGCCCCAAAAAACTGTTCATCAAGACCTATGGCTGCCAGATGAATGTTTATGACAGCGAACGCATGGGCGATGCGCTGGCGGTTGGTGGTTATCAGCAGGTCGACAGCCCTGAAAATGCCGATATGATCCTGCTCAACACCTGCCACATCCGTGAAAAAGCGGCAGAAAAGGTGTATTCCGAACTGGGGCGCTATAAGGGCCTGAAGGCCGCCAACCCCGACCTTAAAATCGGCGTCGCCGGCTGCGTGGCGCAGGCCGAGGGCGAAGAGATCATTCGCCGCCAGCCGATGGTTGACCTTGTGGTCGGCCCACAGGCCTATCACCGGCTGCCGACCATGCTGGAGCATGTTAAAAACGGCGGCCATGTGGTTGATACCGACTTTCCCGAGGAAGACAAATTCACCCAACTGCCCCGCGGCCCCAAGGCCAAGCGCGCGCCAAGCGCGTTTTTAACCGTGCAGGAAGGCTGCGACAAATTCTGCGCCTTTTGCGTGGTGCCCTATACGCGGGGGGCCGAGGTCTCTCGCCCCCCCGCGCGCCTGCTGGAGGAAGCCCGCGATCTGATCGAGCGCGGGGTTGTTGAAATTACGCTGCTGGGCCAGAATGTGAACGCCTATATGGCCGATGGCTGGTCGCTGGCCAAATTGTTACGCGAAATGGCCAAACTTGACGGGCTAAAGCGCCTGCGCTTTACCACCTCGCACCCCAATGATATGGGCGATGATCTGATCGAGGCCTTTGGCGAGGTTGAAAAGCTGATGCCCTATCTGCATCTGCCGGTGCAATCAGGCTCGGACAAAGTGCTAAAGGCGATGAACCGCAAACATACTGCCGAAAGCTACTTGAAGGTGCTGGAGCGCATCCGCGCTGCGCGGCCCGACATTGCGCTTTCGGGCGATTTTATCGTCGGGTTTCCCGGCGAGGAAGAGGTCGATTTTCAGGCCACCCTCGATTTATGCAAGCAGGTGCGTTATGGGGCTGCCTATAGCTTCAAATATTCGGCCCGCCCCGGCACACCTGCGGCAGACCGCGCCCATGTCGATGAAGGCGTTAAGGCCGAGCGCCTAAAACGCCTGCAAACCCTGCTGACCGAACACCAGTTTGATTTCCAGCAAAGCATGGTCGGCAAAACCATGCCGGTGCTGCTAGAGCGCCCGGGCCGCGACCCGGGCCAGATGGTTGGCAAATCGCCCTATCTGCATGCGGTGCATCTGGATGCCGGGCCTGAACTGGCCGGACAGGTTGTGGCGGTGAAAATCCTGCATTCAGGGCGCAATTCACTGGCGGGTGAAATCGCCTAGGCATCACTTTCGAACCGCAATCTTGTCAGTGCACTTGAAATCTTGTGCCAACGGTTTTTTGTGGCGGCCTTTTTGTTGCGCCTGATCTGCACGGCGTAAACATTTCAGGATTGCCACGCACATCAACGGCGGAAGGCCCAAGACCGCGTGTTGTTGCTAAAAGTTCTGGCCGGGTGATTAACGGTTTTTGCCTGCCAGAATATACCAAATGTTCCGGCTAACGGCAATCCTCGGGTTATGCCGGGGTCTTATATGCGTAATAAAGTGATTATGACGCGAAAATCCAAGGGCCAAAAGTGGCCTAAAAAGTTCGGAGGAGCCATCGCGCAACAGCTCCTCCGCCCACCCGCGCACGGCAAAATGCCCTGCGCCTCGCC
>CAYWXQ010000186.1:0-4045 GCA_964462475.1 uncultured Rhodobacterales bacterium
AAGCAAACAACAATGTCGCGTGGAACAGCGCCCGGCTGGGCTTTGGGCAGGTTCATACCTTGGCCGGGTTTGGCAGCCTGCCGTTTGCGGCTGCCGACCTTTCGGCATTCGGCAGCTATGCCAAAGTCGCGGTGGTGCGCAACCCGATTGACCGGGTGCTTTCTGCCTATCGAGACAAGGCGCGTAAACTGGTATTGCAAGGCACCAGGGCCGAACAACAGCTAAACGAAGCCGGCCTGCCGCTGGAGCCCTCACCCGAGTTGTTTTTTAGCGAGATCGACCAGTATTTCGAATGCGCGCCGGTGATTCGCGAACATATGCGCCCCTCCAGATTTTACATGGGCGATGATATCGGGTATTTCGACCGGATTTTTCGCCTCGAGGCGCTTGACGAATTCGGCACATACCTCGGCAAGGCCCTGGGCAAAACTGTTGAACTAAAATCATCCAATTCGTCTAAAACATCTGTCAACGCGGCCAAACCAATTTCAGATGAAACCCGAAAAAAGATCATTGCCTATTGCGGCGACGATCTGGAATACCTTTCGGATTATTACGACATCTAGCGCAGCGGGATAACAAAAGCATGGGTGATACCAACCGATATCAATTGGCATTGGCGTGGGCTGGCTTTAGCCCCACGCACAGCAAAGTCTGGGCAGATTTTATGCTTGACCAATCCTATACGCCTGAAAACTTTACAAAAATCAACGCCGAGCGATTGCCGCTCGGGGAAATAGACGCCGACCTGTTGCGGATTTCGAACTTGCCCGAGGTCAACAAGACGCTGTTATTTTTCATCAGCAAGACCTTTGCGGCCAAATTGGTCCCGGATCCTGAAAGTATTGACAACTGGGATCAGTTTATTAACCTTCTTCGCCCCCACATACATCTTGTCAGTCGAAAAACCAAAAGCACGCTGGCGAATATCGAGACCAACGAGACCTTCCAAAAACGACTTGCATACACGCCGCGTGCGCGCCGCTTTGCCGACTGGAAAGATATGGCTTCCTGCGGCGAATTATTTGATACGTTTATGATCTCGGTATCTTTTATGCACCGCAACCGCGGCATTGATACCCCGCTGGTCAGGGCCTATTTTAAGATGTTGCACCGCCTAAAAGGCAAGCTTGACAGCACCGCCGTTCTAGTTGAGCCGGATATTCCCAAAATGGTTATAACCGTCCATTCCAGATTTCGCGGTGATCTGGTGGTGCCGCTGGGTAAACAATTTGGCGACAGCCTGTATTCGGTTCTTGCCGGATCGCTGCTGACCACGCAGCACGTCAATGCCCAGCGCATTTTGATGCTAAAAAAGCTTAAACGCGGCACGTCGGTAATGATCGCCGCAGACGGAAAAAAAGGCAGCCACAATGCCAAAGGGTTGATTTTCGACCGCGATATAAACGTTTCCGACGGATTTGCCTGGGTAGCCTGGAAAGCAAATTGCCCGGTGCTCTGGGCTTACGCGGCGCGAAGCGACCAGGGTTCAGGGCTAACGGCGCATTCGCGGGTGTTGCAAAAAGCACCGGGGCCAGATACAGATTTCGAGACCTACGCCGCCCGGGTTGTTGCTGCCTATCTGACCGCTGTCGAAGACGCGATTATTCGCCACCCGTTCAGTTTTGGTTTGCTCTATCCCAGACGCATCGGCGACCTGCGCCCGGCAGTGCCATCGTGACCATCTGGTATCGGATATATAACCGATACCGGCATTTCCCCGATATCGGGTTCACCGGCGTGGCGCGCGGGCCCCGACCAAAACGCCGGCCGGCTTGATACAGCGCTTGATATACAAACGCAAGGCAAGGCATACTCTGCCACACAAAGCCGTTTATGGCATGACACCAAACCCAGGGACCCCGCCATGCAGATTTTTGTCGGCCTCGGTAACCCCGGGCCCAAATACCGCCACAACCGGCACAATATCGGCTTTATGGTCGTTGATCGCCTTGCCGAATCCGGTTTTGGCGGCTGGAAATCCAGGTTTCAGGGGCTGGTTGCCGAGGGCCGTATTGGCGGCAAAAAGGTGATCCTCCTAAAACCAGCGACGTTCATGAACCTGTCTGGCCAGTCGGTCGGCGAGGCGATGCGGTTTTACAAGCTCGGCCCCGACAATGTCACCGTTTTTCATGACGAGCTTGATCTTGCCCCCGGCAAGTTGCGGCTGAAACAGGGCGGCGGCCATGCCGGCCATAACGGGCTGCGCTCGTTGCACCAGCATATCGGGCCGGAATATAACCGCGTGCGCATCGGCATCGGCCACCCCGGCCATAAAGACAAGGTCACCCGCTATGTGCTGCATGATTTCGCCAAAGCCGATGCGGGCTGGCTTGAAAACCTGTTGCGCGGCATAGAGGATGGCATTGGCGATCTTGCCGCCGGCGAAGGCCCGAAGTTTCTGAACACCGTTGCCCTCAGGCTCGCCCCGCCCCGGCCCTCTAGCGGCACGCGGCACCCGGCGCCAAAACCGGCAGCCGCCCCGCCTGCGCCCCCCGTCCCGCCCGCGCCAAAAGACCCCCGCAGCCCGCTGCAACGGCTAAAAGACCGTTTTACTTGAGCCGCTTTCAGGCCCATTGCGCAGGTCAGGCCGAGGCCTGCGCCGCGCGTGGCTCGCCCTTTACCGCCCGGCTTTGCCGCCTGCTCGGGGCGCGCATAGTCGCCGATCATCCGGTCGGCGTGCGGGCGTGTCGCACATCGTTTATCACTCGATCTTTTGGCAATACCTGCCCGGGGCGACACAAAAAGCCTGTGCCAGCGCGATAAATACCGCCGGTGCCGCCGCCACGCCAGAAACCCCGCTCGCGTGGTTTTCTATCGAGGCCGATGCCACCAAAGGCAGCGCTGCCATGCGCTGCACCCTGTGGCCGGGCCGCCATACCTATTGCCTTGGCCGCATGGATTTTCACGGGCGGTGGGTGCGCTGCCAGCCGCAGCGTTTAACCGGTTAAAAGCCGGGCGATGCCGGGGCGGGGCCCGCATCCAGCTCACCGGTTGCGGTGGCGTAGCACTCGATCAACGCCGCAAGATAGTCATCCGAAACATCGGGCTTGCGCCGGGCCACCTTGAAACGCGCGAGGCCGGTTTTTGCCTGCGCCAGTTGCGCCTCGCACGCTTTCAGCGGGTTGCCCGCAGACTGGCCGATTTGCGGCAGGCGCCGCGCCACATTTGCGTTGGTGCGCTCTAGCCGGCTGGCAAGACGGTCGAGGTCCATCTCTGTTGCCAGCGTGTCGAGCGCGGCCAGCAAGACGACGTCGCTGATATCCGGCTGCGCCGACGCCACAACCGGCGCGAAAAAAACCGCCGCAATTACAGCGGTTGCGGACAGCAATGGAATTATCCTTTTTTCGGACAACATACCGGCTCCGAGCTTTGTAGCGCATCACATACAGTATTTTCAGGCGCGAAGGGTTCGCGACAAAACGTTTTACCGAGCTTATGGCAACATCGGTAAAATTTCGATAACCGAAAATTATGTCTATTTGGTGGCCATGCCGGTTGGTTTTTTATCCTGCCAGAATATTTTCGAGCTGCTCAAGCCGCCCGGCGCGGTCAACCGCCAGCAGGTCAAAGCGGCAATCGGTATTTAGCGTGGCATGGCGGGCCAGATATTGCTCGGCACAGGCTACAATCCGCGCCTGTTGCGCCGGACGCAGGGCCGCAAGGGCCCGCGCAAGGGTTTGGCTGGATTTGACCTCGACAAACACGATCACGCCATCAAGGCCGACGACCAAATCTATTTCGCCTTCGGGCACCTTCCAGCGCCGGGCCAGTATCTGCCCGCCAAGGGCCCGATAATGGCGGGCGGCGATGTCTTCAGCCGCCATACCGTTGTGAAAGGCGGTGCTGCCGCGGCTCATGTGCGCCCCAGTTCCAGCGCGCGCTGGTAAAGCGGCTTGCGGGGCAGATCAAAGGCGGCGGCGACCTCGGCGGCGGCGTCTTTGACGCGGTTGTGCTTCAGGGCTTCCAATAGTGCTTCGTCAATGGCTTCCGGGGTGGCCACGGGTTTTAGCGGCGCGCCAACCACCAGCACCGCCTCGCCCTT
>CAYWXQ010000187.1:0-4033 GCA_964462475.1 uncultured Rhodobacterales bacterium
GCATGCCAAGCTCGATAATATCCACACCCGCCGCAGGCAGCCCGCGCACCAGCTTCAGACATTGGTTATAATTCGGGTCTCCCGCCATAACAAACGACACAAAGGCCGATTTGCCTTCGGCTTTCAGGTTGGCAAATTTGGCATCAATACGGCTCATCACGGGCACCTCGTCACTTTTTTCTTGGTTTGCGCGATGCCGGCGCGAAAATCAATGGGCTTTGCGCGGTTTCCCACGGTTATGCCGGTTGCGCACGATTTTGCGGCCCAAACCCAGCCCTGGGCGGGCTATAACGCTCTCGGCGCCGGGGTTTGGGTGGAATTCACGCTTGACCTCAAAAAACTGGCTGGGTAAAGACCCTGAAGGGCCGGCATAGCTCAGATGGTAGAGCGCGTGATTTGTAATCACGATGTCGCGGGTTCGATTCCTGCTGCCGGCACCATTTTTTTATCTCACGGTGCGTAGCACCTCCGATGGGGCGGCCTGACCGGCCGAGGCGTGGTCACGCCTTTGGGTGCTCGGTTCTAAGTTGGTCTTATTGGCTGCACCACAATCGCTTTTCGTATAATCCGCTGACTCCCTGTTTTTCTTGTGGATGAGTGATTTTGCAGATAAATTTATCCAGCTTGATTTTATCCTATCCGGCGCGCCCCCGGCATGGCTTTGAGCGAGGTAAAGGCTAAGAACCGCAAGCCAAAACCTGTAAAGCCGTGGATTTTTTGAGGGGCTATATATGGCGGCCAGGAGGTGTTTAGTCCCGCGTCTTGAAACCTTGGCGGCTCAAATACCGCTTGGCGGGCAAATAAAAGCTGTTATGCGCCGGCTCTTGTCCCGCGATGATCAGCCTAGCCCGGGGCCGCGGGCCAGCGGGAATGCAATATGGCCGCAATAAGCAGCTATCGACCTCGGCGGCAGCGCCCGCGCGAGGCTGTGAATGGCCAGCGCCATTGCCCGCACCGCCAGTATGCCAACCCCGCCTATACAGGTTTTGGGCAACCGGCAAGAAAAGCGGCCAAACCAGTATGAAAATCAGGTGTGCGGCACCGATTAAATCGCCAGATGCTCGCTCATGGCCCGCAAAGCCAGCGGGTAGCCTGCCGCGCCCAGCCCGCAGACCATGGCAAAAGCCACATGCGAAATATAGGAATGATGGCGAAAGCGCTCGCGCTGGTGAATGTTGCTTAGATGCAGCTCCAGCACCGGTTTGTTGACCGAGGTAATGGCATCCATAATCGCGATCGAGGTGTGGGTATAGGCCCCGGCATTTAATATAATCCCCTCGGCCGAGGTCGCGTGGATCAGGTCTATCATCGTGCCTTCGTGGTTGCTTTGCTCGAACTCGAACGTCACGCCCAGTTTACCGGCCTCGCGGGCGCACATGGCTTTTATATCGGCCAGCGTGATGGTGCCATAGGTTTCGGGCTGGCGGCTGCCCAGCAGGTTAAGGTTGGGGCCGTTGAGGATAAGAATATGGGTCATGGGGCGCTCCTTTGGCTTAGCTTACAGCGCCTTGGCGGCGTCTTCCAGTTGCAATTTGGCCTTGCGGCGGCCGCCCCATTCGTCGATCTCCAGCCGCCCGACAAAGTGAAACGCCTGTCCGGCATGGTTCAGCAACGCTTGGCCAAGCTCGCTTTCAAAGGCGCGAAAGGCGATCACATCAAGCTTGCCGCCGCCATTGTCGATGGTCAGGCGCAAATGGCTTTCGCCTGCCGGTTTGGCAAAACGAATACGCGCCGAGGGGATGGCAAAGCGCGGGGCAGGGGCGCCGGCCCCAAACGGGCCGGCGGCCTCGATTTGCTCGATCAGCTCGGGTGTGGCCCCGCCGATGGTGGCGGTAATCGCCAGATCACGCGGGCCGATTTGCGCTGCCCCCTGCGCCGCCAGTTTTGCGGCCAGCGCGGCCATGGCGGGTTCAATATCGCTTTCACCAACGCTAAGCCCCGCCGCCATTTTATGGCCGCCCCCTTTGGTGATATCGCCCGCCCGCGCCAGTGCCGAAATCGCCGCGCCAAGGTCAATGCCTGAAACCGAGCGCCCCGAGCCGTGGCCAATGCCGTTTTCATCAATCCCGATCACCACTGTGGGCCGGTTGAACTTTTCTTTCAGGCGCGAGGCAACAATGCCGACCACGCCCGGGTGCCAGCCCGTGCCCGCCGCCCAGACCAGCGGCCCGTCAAGTGCGCGGGTTTGGGCCTGTGCCTCGGCGGCGGCCTGCACGGTGGCCTCGATTTCGCGGCGCTCGCTATTTAGCGCATCCAGCCGCTCGGCCAGTGCCTGGGCTTCGTTGCTGTCGGTGGTGGTCAGCAGGCGGGTGCCCAGATCGGCCTTGCCAATGCGGCCACCGGCATTGATGCGCGGCCCCAGCAGATAGCCCAGATGATAGGCGCGGGGTGCCGAATTAAGCGCCGCCACATCGCCCAGCGCCACCAGCCCCGGGCGCTTGCGCTGCGCCATTACCACCAAGCCCTGCCTGACCAGCGCGCGGTTAAACCCGACCAGTGGCGCAACATCGGCCACCGTGCCCAGCGCCACCAGATCAAGCATATCCAGCAGTGGCGGGGTTTTTATACCCGCCTCGCGAAAATGGCGGTTAACCGCTACCAGCGTTAAAAACACCACACCGGCGGCGCACAGATACCCGTGTTCAGAGGTCTCATCCTGCCGGTTGGGGTTAACCACGGCCAGCGCCGGTGGCAGGGTTTCGCCGCCAAGGTGGTGGTCAAGCACGATCACATCGGCGCCAGCATCAACCGCGACCTGAACAGGGCCATTGGCAACGGTGCCGCAATCAACGCAAATAATCAGATCATGCGCCGCGCCAAGGCTTTGCATCGCGCTGTCATTGGGGCCGTAGCCCTCTAGCAAACGATCCGGTATATAAAGCGTGGCGGTGGTGCCAAGGGCAGAAAACCAGCCCAGCAGCTGCGCGGCCGAGGTGGCGCCATCAACATCGTAATCGGCGAAAATCGCGATGCGCTGGTGGTTTTGCAGCGCGTCAAATATGCGTTCGGCGGCTTTATCCATGTCTTTTAGCGATAAGGGGTCGGGCATAAGCGCGCGCAAGCTGGGGGATAAAAAGGTTTCAACTTCAGCAGGTTGCACCCCGCGGCTGGCCAGAACGCGGGTTAGCACATCGGGCAGGCCGGTGGCTTGGGCCAGCGCCTCGGCCTGACGCTCGACCGCCGCGTCGGGGCCAAGCCAACGCCGATGGGTAAGCGAGCATTCTATGCCCAGATAGGCGCTCATTGCGGGGGCAGCTTGCGCAGGCGTTGCAACACACGAAAGATCAGCACCCAGCCGATGACCGAGCCGCCGATCCAGATGGTGGCGACCTTCCAGCCAAATAGCGGGTTGGGGTCAAATTCGGCGATGATAAACAACACGATGCTGATCCCCCAGCCCAATAGCCATACTGAAAGCATTGCCCGCAAAATACTGTAGGGGCGCTTTTTTGGCGGCTCTTCAGGCGGTGTTTCAGGCGGGGGGGTGGTGGCCATTACTGGTTGCGTTGCCGGTAAAACAACCGCCGCACAGAGCCGGTTTTAGAGCGCATAAGGATGGTCTCGGTTTCCAGATAACCGTTTACGCGCCGTGCGCCTGATACCACCGAGCCATCGGTAACGCCGGTGGCGGCAAAAATTACATCATCCATCACCAGATCATCAAGCGCATAAATCCGGTCAAAATCTGTTACGCCGGTTTTACGCGCCCGCGCCCGCTCATCATCATTGCGGAAAATAAGCTGGCCATACATTTGCCCGCCCATGCATTTAAGCGCGGCGGCTGCCAGCACACCCTCGGGCGCGCCGCCACTGCCCATATACATATCAATACCGGTTTTCTCGGTTTCGGCGCAGTGGATGATACCGGCAACATCACCGTCGGTGATCAGCCGGATGCGCGCGCCAACCTCGCGAATTTCGCGAATCATCGCCTCGTGGCGCGGGCGTTCCAGCACGCAAACCATGATATCTGACGGTTCAACCCCCTTGGCACCGGCCAGTGCCCGCACCCGCTGGGTGGGGGTCATGGCCA
>CAYWXQ010000188.1:0-4007 GCA_964462475.1 uncultured Rhodobacterales bacterium
GCGGTCTATCCGGCCCGCCAAAGAATAAGTCAGCGTGTCAATATCGGGGCTGACCCACAGCCCGTGAAAGGCCGCATCGTCGGCGATATTGCCGATCACCGACAGGTCTACGCCGTCCAACCCGTCAAAGCCCTCGGCCATTTTGGCGCCGCCGACGCCTCCGGCTAACAGCACGACCTTCATCATACCGCCTCCTGCAAAAACGAGGGCAGGTCGGCCATGAAATCAAGCGGCTCGGCCTGCCGCTCCACCAGTGGCGCTTGGCGGGCGGGGGTGTGGGTGGCGAAATCCTCCAGCAGCTGATAGCGGGTATTGCGCTGATAGGGTATGCGCCCAGCGGCGCGGATGATCTGCACCATTTCATAGGCCGTGACCTCTTGGCCATGCGCACTGCCCGCCGCGCGCGAAATGCTTTCGTTCATCAAGGTGCCGCCAAAATCGTTAACCCCCTTCTTCAGCATCCCCTGCGCCCGTTCCGGCCCCAGTTTGGTCCAACTCGTTTGAATGTTGTCGATCTGCCCGTGCAGAAATATCCGGCTGACGGCGTGCATGGCCTCGACCTCGGCCAAGCTCGGGCCGGGGCGAACCTTGCCCGGGTTATCAAGGTAAAGCGGGCTGTCATAATGCACAAAGCTCAGCGGCACCAGCTCGGTAAAACCGCCGGTTTCTTTTTGAATATCGCGCAAAAGGGCCATATGTGCGGCCCAATGTTCGGGGCCATCGACATGGCCATACATGATGGTGGCGGTGGTCGGTACCCCAAGCCCGTGCGCGGCACGAATGATCTCGACCCATTTGGCGGCGCTTAGCTTGTCTTTTGTCAGCAGCTTGCGGACCTCGGTATCCAGAATTTCAGCCGCTGTGCCGGGGATGGACCCAAGCCCGCATTCCTTGAGGTCCTGAATGAAATCGGCATAAGACATTTTGCGCTTCGCCGCCCCATACCAGATTTCAAACGGCGAAAAGGCGTGGATATCCATATCGGGTAGTGCTGCTTTGATCGCCAGCACGATGTCGCGATAATATGTGCCGGGCATTTTGGGGTGGATGCCGCCCTGAATGCAAACCTCTGTCGCCCCACGATCAGCGGCCTCATGCGCCCGCGCCACGATGGTGTCGAGCGTCAACCACTCGGCCCCCGCCTCCTCTCGGCGCTTGGCAAAACCGCAGAATGTGCAGCCCATATAGCAGATGTTGGTAAAGTTGATATTGCGGTTGACCACAAAACCAACACGATCACCATTGACCTTTTGGCGCAAACCGTCAGCCACGGCGCAAATCGCTTTCAGGTCGTCGCCCGTGGCGCCGTAAAGCACGGTGGCCTCGGCCTCGGTGGTCTCGCGGCCCTCGGCAACACGGGCCAGAATATCGGCAACGGGGCGGGTGGTGCTCATGGCGTGGCTCCAAGACATTGGTTGCGGGCAAGACCATCGGCGCGGGCCATATCGGCAATGCGCGCGGTCAGGGCGGGGTCAAGAAAGCGGGCCGGGCGTTGCAGAAAACCGGGATAGATCGTCAGCCGTTCTTGTAATTCCAGCCCTGCTTTTGCGGTTGATCTTTCAAGCGCGTCAATCTGCGGCCAAGCGTGGTCGGGGTTGATGAAATCGACGGTAACCGGCGAAATGCCGCCCCAGTCGTTCATGCCAGCCTTCAGGTATTCGGCGTGACGGCTTGATAGGTTCGGCGGCGCTTGCAGGCTGATTTCGGGCGCCAGCATGAGGCGGGCAACGGCCAGCGTGCGCAGCATATCCTTTAGGCTTGGCTCTGGGTGGTGCGCCATGACAATGCCGGGTTTTTGCTGGAAGTTCTGGATAATCACCTCCTGAATATGGCCATGGCGGGCGTGGGAAGCATTGATGGCAGCAAGGCTGTCTACCCGCTCGGCCCATGTTTCACCGATGCCGATCAGCAAGCCGGTGGTGAAGGGCACGCCGCGCATACCGGCACGCTCCAACGTGCGCAGACGCTGGACCGGGGTTTTATCGGGGCAGGCATGGTGGGGCATCGCCTTGCGGGTCAGGCGCTTTGAAACCGTTTCCAGCATCATCCCCATAGAGGCCGAAACGGGCCGCAGCATGTCTATTTCGGCATCGGTCAGGGTGCCTGCATTCACATGGGGCAGCAGGGTGGTTTTGGCCAATACCAGCGCGCACATATCGCGCAGGTATTCATTTGTGCCGGTATGACCAAGCTTGGCGAGGGCGGCGGCTGCCTCGGGGTAGCGTGCCTCAGGGCGTTCACCAAGGCTGAATAACAGCTCTTTGCAGCCCTGTGCCTCACCTTTTCGGGCGGTTGCGAGCACCTGATCAGGGGTCATATAGCGGGCGGCGGGATCATCAGGCGTTTTGACAAAGCTGCAATAGCTGCAGGTGTCGCGGCACATATTGGTCAGCGGCACAAAGACCTTGCGCGAATAGGTTATGGTATTGCCCCAACGCGCGGTGCGCACCGTATTGGCCCGCAGCATCAGCGCCTCCAGACCAGAGCCATTGGCGGCGCCCAGCGCGTATGCCTCATCAACTTTCATGGTTTCAGTGTTCATGATTCAAATTTTGACCAAACGGTCTAATTTGTCAAGCATTCAAATTATGCTCCACCACCTATCGATCCAAACCACCCGGCCCACTCGCCCTGCGGGCGGCTTTTTGCCAAAGACAAAAATGCGCGTGCGACGCGGTAGCGGCGCGTTCAGGGTTGCGTTTGTGTAAATGTCGTATCCGCGCCGCGCTGCAACATTTGCACATACGTCAATACCCCGATGCCGCTACCGCATTCACTCTTCCATCAATACTCATCCAAGCCGACCACATGCGCTGCTGTCAAACCGCGGCGCGGGAAAAACACGTCAGCCTGACGCAAGGGCAAACGCGCCGCCACCGCCTCTAACCCAGATCAAACGCCACTGTATTCCCGAAGGGTAGTGCCCGCAATCGCTGCCCCGAGGCCGCAAATATTGCATTGCCCAGCGCCGCCGCCACCGGTGGTGTGCCCGGCTCTCCGGCGCCCCCCATACGGGGCGAATTCGTCAGAATTTTTACCTCGATCGGCGGCGTGCCCGCCATACGCAACGCGTCATAATCAAAGAAGTTCTCCTGCACCACCTTGCCATCGGCAAAAGTAATCTCTTGCTCGATGGCCGCCGACAGCCCGTATATGATCGCCGACGACACCTGCGCATCAAAATTGGCCGGATCGAGCAAAACCCCCGGGTCCGCCACTGCCCAGACCTTGTCGATCTTCACCTTGCCGCTGCGCATATCCACCTGCACCACCTCGGCCACCCATGTGCCAAAGCTCAGCGTGTGCGATATCCCCTGCCCGACGCCCATGGGCAAATCCTGCCCCCAACCGGCCATTTCGGCCACCGTTTTCAGCGCCGCGCGCGCGGGGGCATGGCGGGGGTCTTTCATCATCTTCAACCGCATTTCCAACGGGTCCTGCCCGCCGGCCACCGCCAGCTCATCCAGAAAGCTCTCATGCACAAACCCGTTGATCGAGTTCCCGACCGAGCGCCAGAACCCGACCGGAATCGCGGTATCAACCTGATGGGCGGCAAAGCGGGCATGGGGCCAGCTGAAGGGCTGATCAAAGCTGCCATCCAGTATCGAGCGGTCATTGCCGCGCTCGCCAAGATCGGGAAACACCCGCGACATCACCGATTTGTTGATCGAGGGTGCCGCGATGCGATAGTCAAGCGCCTCGGGCAGCCCGTCTTTCAGGGTGCCGCGCAACCGCGCCAGCGCCATCGGGCGATAGGCATCACGGCGAATGTCTTCTTCGCGCGTCCATGTAACCTTTACCGGTTTACCGCCGGTTTGGGCGGCAATCGCGGCGGCAAAAAGCGGCACGTCAACCTCGGTGCGCCGCCCGAAACCGCCACCAAGGCGGGTGGTGACCACATCTACATCTGCGGTTTCTATGCCCAGCAAATCAGCCGTTGCCATCGCGGCAATGCCCGGGGCCTGCGTGCCCAGCCACAGTTTCAGCTTGCCATCCTTGAACTGTGC
>CAYWXQ010000189.1:0-3992 GCA_964462475.1 uncultured Rhodobacterales bacterium
TTGCCTTTTACGCCTTTGGGGCGCAGGTCAACCAGCATCAGGTGGGTGTCGGTGCCCCCCGAAACAATATCGAACCCGCCCTTGATCAGGGTGTCGGCCAGCACTTGGGCATTGGCAATGACAGCGGCGGCATAGTCTTTGAATTCGGGCCGCAAGGCCTCGCCAAAGGCCACGGCCTTGGCGGCGATCACATGCATCAACGGCCCGCCCTGAATACCGGGAAAGATCGCGGAATTGACCTTTTTGGCAATGGTGGCATCGTTGGTTAAAATCATGCCGCCACGCGGGCCGCGCAGGGTTTTGTGGGTGGTGGTGGTGACAACATCGGCATGCGGGAACGGTGAAGGGTGCAAACCGGCCGCCACCAAACCGGCAAAATGCGCCATGTCGACCATCAAAATGGCGCCAACCTCGTCAGCCACGGCGCGGAACCTGGCAAAGTCGATCCGGCGCGGAATGGCCGAACCACCGGCGATGATCAGCGCCGGTTTATGCTCTAGCGCCAAATCGCGCATTTCGTCGTAATCCAGCAGGTTGTCTTGGCGGCGCACGCCGTATTGCACGGGGTTAAACCATTTGCCAGACTGGTTTGGCTTGGCCCCGTGGGTCAGGTGCCCGCCCGAGGCAAGGTTCATGCCCAAAATGGTGTCGCCGGGTTTGATCAGGGCATTAAAAACACCCTGATTGGCCTGCGAGCCGGAATGGGGCTGGACGTTGATGAATTCACAGCCAAACAGCGCTTTGGCGCGGTCAATCGCCAGGGTCTCGGCCACATCGACAAATTCACAGCCGCCATAATAGCGCCGCCCGGGGTAGCCCTCGGCGTATTTGTTGGTCATCACGCTGCCCTGCGCCTCCATCACGGCGGCAGAGACAATGTTTTCAGAGGCGATCAGCTCGATCTCGGCGCGCTGGCGGCCAAGCTCGCCGGTGATGGCGGCCTTGATCGCGGGGTCGCGGGTTTTGAGGGATTCGGTGAAAAAACCTGAATCGGTGGTCATGGCGCGCTCCTTAACGATGATTTTCTTTGCTATAGGGGGGATTGGCCCGCCGACACAACCAAAAAACGGCAGATGTGCGCAGATGTCCGACAAGGGGGGGCGGCGCGTTTGCGTTTGTTCTGCTTGGCAAGGGTGGTTTCGCGCCGCGCTTTGGCCGTTGTGCTTGTGGCGGGTGTGCCGCAAGGTTTTTGAATGGTTTCAGCGCGCCGCAACGACGCGGCGCGGCGCGGGTGCAAGGGGGCAAAACAATGCTCGTTTTACGCGCCGCCACCGCCCTTGGCTTTGTTGCGCGAACTGGGCGCTTGTAAACTGCGCCCATCATTGCAAATATAGCCCAAAATCACGGAGCCTCTATGGCATTTGACAAAATACATTTTACCGCCAACGATACCGAAAAGGCGCAGGCGGCCAAGCAGCGTTTGGTGCATGCCTATGGGCAGTTCACGCAGGCCGATGCCGAGGTGATCGTGCCCCTTGGTGGCGATGGTTTTATGCTTTCAACCCTGCATGCAACGCAAAACCTTAGCGCGCCGGTTTATGGCATGCATCAGGGCACGGTCGGGTTTTTGATGAATGATTACCTTGAGGACGACCTGCCCACCCGCATTGCCGCTGCGGAACGTGCCGAGATCAACCCGTTGAAAATGCACACTACCTGTCTGGATGGCACCCATGCCGATGCGCTGGCCATTAACGAAGTGTCGCTGTTACGCACGGGCCCGCAGGCGGCCAAGCTGCGGATCTCAATCAACGGACGGGTGCGGATGGCGTGTCTGGTTTGTGATGGCGCGCTGGTTTCAACGCCTGCCGGCTCGACCGCCTATAACTATTCCGCCCACGGGCCTATTTTGCCGATAGATGCCAATATTCTGGCACTGACCGCCGTTGCCGCCTTTCGCCCGCGGCGTTGGCGGGGCGCGTTGCTGCCGATGGATGCCGAAATCAGCATCGAGGTGTTGGAGCCCAAAAAACGCCCCGTGGCGGCAACGGCTGATTCAACCGATGTGCGCGATGTTGTGCGCGTTGATATTGGCATTGAGCCCAATATCACCCACGCGCTGTTGTTTGACCCCGGCCACGGGCTGGAAGAGCGGCTGCTTAACGAACAGTTTCAATAGGAGCGCATTATGGGGTTGAGCAACAAAAAACAGCTAAAGTGGTGGGGGATAACGGCGGCGGCGGTGATCTATGTTTTCTGGATTTTAGGCAGTGCGTTGCTGCCCTATATTGCCGGGGCCGCCATTGCCTATTTTCTGGACCCGCTTGCCGACCGGCTTGAAAAAATGGGGTTTTCGCGGGTTTGGGCGACGGTTGTCATTTCTCTGCTGACCGCTATGGTTTTTGTGCTGGCGCTGCTGCTTATTTTGCCGCTGCTGATCGACCAGCTTATCGGGTTGGCCAAGTCTGCACCCGATCTGGTGGCGCAGCTTCAGATCTGGCTGGCAGAGAAATTCCCGCAAATTTTCGTGGCGGATTCGATGCTGCGCAAGGGGCTGAACGCGCTGCAAAATGTGCTTAAGGATCAAGGGGTGGTGTTGGTAAACGGGGTGCTCAATTCGTCGCTGGCGGTGTTTGACTTTTTAATCCTGCTGGTGGTGACGCCGGTTGTGTCGTTTTACCTGCTGCTGGATTGGGACCGGCTGGTGGGCAAAATAGACACATGGCTACCACGCGAACACGCGAATACTATCCGCGTGTTGGCGCGCGATATAGATAGCGTGCTGGCCGGTTTTGTGCGTGGGCAGCTTACGGTCAGCACCATTTTGGGCAGTTTTTATGCCATTTCGCTGGTGCTGGTCGGGCTGCAATTCGGTGCGGTGATCGGCCTGCTGGCGGGGTTGATTTCGTTTATTCCGTTTGTTGGCTCTATCATCGGTGGCGGGCTTTCAATCGGGGTGGCGCTGTTTCAGTTCTGGGATAACCCGATCTGGATCGGGGTGGTCGCCGCGATATTCCTGATCGGCCAATTTGTAGAGGGCAATATCCTTAGCCCCAAACTGGTGGGCGGCTCGGTCGGGCTGCATCCGGTGTGGCTTATGTTCTCGCTATCGGCCTTTGGGGCGTTGCTGGGGTTTACGGGCTTGTTGATCGCGGTGCCGGTATCGGCCAGCATCGGGGTGTTGGGCCGGTTTTTGATGGAGCAATACATGGACGGCCCGCTTTATAATGGTCCACCGCCAAAGCCCGATTCAAAGCCCGAATCAAAGGACAACCCATGAGTGCGGCCAAACAACTGGCGTTGGACCTGCCGGTGCGCCAAGCCCTTGGCCGTGCCGATTTTTTTGTGGCCCCCTGCAATGAGCTGGCTTTGGCGCAGCTGGAGCGCTGGGCGCGCTGGCCCGATGGGCGGCTGGTGCTGGCGGGGCCTTCGGGCAGCGGCAAAACCCACCTTGCGCATGTGTGGGCGGGGCTAAGCGGTGCGCGCATTGTGGCGGCCGCTGCGCTTTGCCCCGATGATGCCGCCGATGCGCTGGTGGTCGAGGATGTCGATGCCATAAACGGCAATGATGAAGCGCTGTTTCATGTTTACAACGCCATGAGCGCCAATGGCGGCGCGCTGTTGCTGACCGGCCAAACCGCCCCGTCGCGCTGGCAACTGGCGCTGCCTGATTTGCGCTCGCGGCTGCTTTCGATGCCGGTTGTGGCGCTTGAGCCGCCCGATGATGCCTTGCTTTCGATGATCATGGTCAAACTGTTTGATGACCGCCAACTGCCGGTCTCGCCCAAGCTGGTTGAATACCTGCTTAAACGGGTCGGGCGCTCATACGGGGCGGTAAACGCGCTGGTTCAGGCGCTTGACAAAGCCGCGCTGGCCGCTGGCAAACCGCTTTCTGTGCCCTTTGCCTCGGCCTATCTAAAGGCGCTTGGCGATGATTGATGCCGACTTTCTAAACGGCGATCTGCCTGCCGCTGTTCCCCTGCCTATCAATGGCCCGGCGCGTTTTATCAACCGCGAGCTTTCATGGCTGGCCTTTAACTGGCGGGTGCTGG
>CAYWXQ010000190.1:0-3938 GCA_964462475.1 uncultured Rhodobacterales bacterium
GCTATTTTTTGAAGCGCCTGATGGACGGGGTTATCTTTAAGGAGGCCGGTCTGGTCTCGGCCGACGATAAAGTCGCGCGGCGCTACAAGTGGTTTGTGCGCCTGTCGGTGACGGCGGCGGTGCTGGTGGCGGGGGCCATCGGCACGCTTTGGGCCTTTAGTTTTATCGGCAATAAACAGTTGATCGCCGACGCGGCCGAGCGCACTGATGTTTATGACCAACTGGCCAAAAACGTGCCGGTATCACCGATTGACGATGTTGATCTGGCGCAGGTGGTGGCCCCGCTTGACCTGCTGCGCACCCTGCCGGGCAACCCCGCACAGGGTGATGTAACCCCGCCGCGCGACCTGACATACGGGTTGTATCAGGGCGCAAATATCGGCAACGAGGCGGCGCAAACCTATCGTCAGGCCCTTAACCAGATGCTGCTGCCACGGCTGTTGTTAAAGCTCGAGCGCCAGATGCAGGGCAACCTCAACAACCCCGATTTTCTGTTCGAGGCGCTTAAAGTTTATATGATGCTGGGTCTGCAAGGCCCGATGAACGAGACTTTGGTGGTCGAGTGGATGCGCTCTGACTGGGAGCTGACCTACCCCGGCGAGGCCAACGCCAAGCTGCGCGACGGGCTGATGAACCACCTGACCAGCATGATCAACCAACCGATGCGCCAGATCGCCCTGCACGGCCCGATGGTGACGCAAATTCAAACCCTGCTGGCCGAAACCCCGGTTTCGCAGCGGATTTATAACTCGATCATCCAAAGCCCGCAGGCGCAGGCCCTGCCTGATTGGCGGGTGTTAGAGGAGGGCGGCCCGCTAACCGCGCGGGTGCTGATCCGGCCCTCGGGCGCGCCGTTAAGCGAGGGCGTAGACGGGATTTTCACCAAAAACGGTTTTTATAACGTGTTCCTGCCCGCCGCGCTGGATGTTGCCAAGCAGCTTAAATCAGAAAACTGGGTGCTGGGCGAGCGCGGCGAAGATCTGAGCGACCCCGAGGCCCTGACCCGCGTGGCGCGCGATGTGCTCGACCTTTACTATACCGATTATATCGAAGCCTATGAAGCCGTGCTTGGCGATATAGACGTCACCCCGATGGGGGCGATGAGCCAGGTGGTGGAAACGCTTAATGTGCTTTCCGGCCCCAATTCGCCAATTGCCAAAATCCTGAAATCGGTTGAAAACCAAACGCGGCTGGCCGAGCGCAGTTCGGGCATAAATGTTGACGGCGCGGTTGGCGATGTGCAGAATTTCGCGGCAAACGAGCTGATCGACGCCCAGTCGGTGCGCACGCAAGCCCTGCTGCAAATTTTGCAAAGCAGCTCGGTGGCGCCGGGCCAACCCGCCCCGCCCGCCGAGGGCACAGTGGTGCAAGAGCGTTTTGCATGGCTCAACCAGTTTGTGGTATCGCCCGCCGAGGGCGCGCCCAGCCCGCTGGATGACGCGATGGCACGGCTGACCGCCCTTTACCAAGAGCTAAACCGGCTATCGGTGGCGGGCGGCGCGGTTAACCTGACCGGTGGTGCGGCAACCGAGCTTCAGGTCACGCTTGGCCGCATGCCCGACCCGATGAAACGCTGGGTGCAGCAGGTAACCTCGGGCAGTGCCGGTGTGGCGGCGGGCGGCGCGCGCGCCAACCTTAACGCCCAGTGGCAGGCGCAGGTGTTGCCGACCTGCAACCGCGCCGTCAACAACCGCTACCCGTTTTTCAAAAACCAGCAGGCCGATATTCCGATACAGGAATTTGCCCGCGTCTTTGCCCCGCAAGGGCTGATTGATAAATTCTTTCAGGATAACCTGATGGCGTTCGTTGACACTACCGGCAGCCCGTGGCGCTGGCGCCGCGTGCAGGATCAGGAGCTCGGGATCTCTGACTCGGTATTGCTGCAATTCCAGCGTGCCGCCGAAATTCGCGATGCGTTCTTCTTGTCGCCCGGCCTGCCGGTTATCAGCTTTGATCTAAAGCCGATCGCGCTTGACCCCAACGCGCGCCGCATCCAGCTGGCGATTGACGGCCAAATACTGGATTACCGCCAGAACCAGCCCCAGCAAGACACCACCATGCAATGGCCGGGCGCGGGTGGCCCGACGCAGGTGGTGCTGGAACCCAAGCGCCGCAACGCCGAAAACAGCCGCGCCTTTGAAGGCCCGTGGGCGCTGTTTCGCATGCTTGATGCTGCCGAGGTCCGCCGCACCAATGTTGCCGACCGCTCGCGCGTGGTGTTCAATATCGGCGGGCGGGTGGCGATGTTCCAGCTGCGCTCGGGCTCGGCGTTTAACCCGTTCCAGCTTTCGGCGCTGACCAATTTTCGCTGCCCGAGCTCGCTATAATGGTAACCGCGCCCGGATATTACGGCAAATTTCCGGCGCTGGGTGATTTTGTGCGCGGCGGGGTTGATCGCCGCTTTGTGCAGGCGTGGGATGCGTTTTTGCAAGCGGGCCTGCTGGCCAGCCGCCAATCCTTGGGCGCGGCGTGGCGCGACAGCTACCAAACCGCCCCGATCTGGCGTTTTGCCTTGGGGGCGGGGGTGGTTGCGGGCGGGGCCAGTTTTGGCGTGATGATGCCCAGTCAGGACGCGGTTGGCCGGTTGTTTCCGCTTACGCTGGTCGGGGCTGGCCCACCACCGGCGCTAAATGACAATGATTATTTTACCGCCCTTGAGGACGTGGCGCTGAACATGCTCGACAGCCTGCGCGGCAAACCCGCGCTAGAGGCAATGCTGGCCGCCCTGCCGGCACCGGATGCTGGCCCAACCCCGCCTGCTGGCCAAAGCCGCTGGTTGTCAGCGCCCGATGCAGAATTTGGAACGCCCTTGGGGCTGGCCTGCAATGGCCTGCCGACAGGGGCGGCGTTCAAGACGTTATTGACCCAAGACACAAGTGATTGGACCGGAGAAATTATCACAAAGGCATTGGCATGAACTATTTTCACCACTGCGCCAAAACCGATGTCGGGCTGGTGCGCAAAGTTAACGAAGACTCGATGATCTCGGTGCCCGAGCTCAGCATGTTTATGGTGGCCGACGGTATGGGCGGCCATGCGGGCGGCGATTTTGCCTCGCAATGCATTGTGGGCCGCATCGGCCAGATCGACCATAACCTGCCCTCGTCAGAGGTTATGAAAGCCATGCGCAGCGCCATTCTGGAGGCCCATTACGAAATTCTGGCCGAGGCCGAGCGTCGCGGCGGCGGCACCATCGGCTCAACCGCGGTCGGGCTTATATTGTCAGAGCCCCATTTTGCCTGCCTGTGGGTGGGTGACAGCCGCCTATACCACATGCGTGATGGTAAAATGACCCAGCTTTCCAAGGATCATTCACTGGTTAACGACCTGCTCGACAGCGGCCAGATCACCGCGACCGAGGCGCTAAACCACCCGCATGGCAACGTTATTACCCGCGCGGTCGGGGTTGGTGATACGGTTGAAATCGACAAACTGCGCGGCACCTACGAGCCCGGCGACCGGTTTTTGCTGTGCTCTGACGGGCTTAGCGGTTTTGTCAGCGATGCGGTTATTGCGCAATATATGGGCACCGCCCCGATCACCAGCCTGTGCAACGAGCTGATCGATTTGGCCTTGCAGGGCGGCGGCCGTGATAATATCACCGCGATAGTGATTGAAATTCCTGACTATTTTTAGCCTTTCTTAGGCAAGTTTTGAAATGAACCCCCGATGAGCCAGCCATCTTCCACGGTCAAATCCCTGCGCCTCGCCCTTTCGGGGCTAGAGGTGCTGCTGGCGCAGGTGCAAAACGGCATGCAGGCCGATATCGAGCGCGCGCTTGATCTGATAGAGGCCGGCACGGGGCGGTTGATTGTGGTCGGCATCGGCAAAAGCGGCCATATCGCCGCCAAGCTTGCCGCCAGTTTTGCCTCTACCGGCACGCCGGCGTTTTTTGTGCACCCGACCGAGGCCAGCCACGGCGACCTTGGCATGATCGC
>CAYWXQ010000191.1:0-1774 GCA_964462475.1 uncultured Rhodobacterales bacterium
AACCCCGAACGCCAGCTGCCGCCGGTAATTCATATTGCCGGCACCAATGGCAAAGGCTCGACACAAGCGATGATCCGCGCGGGGCTAGAGGCCGCCGATCTGCGCGTGCATGCCTTCACCTCGCCCCATCTGGCGCGGTTTCATGAACGGGTGCGGCTGGCGGGCACGCTGATCTCGGAAGACGCGCTGACCGAGGTGCTGGACGAGTGCATGGCGGTAAACGGCGACACCCCGATCACCTATTTCGAGATCACCACCTGCGCTGCCATATTGGCAATGTCGCGGGTTGATGCCGATTACACCCTGCTCGAGGTCGGCCTTGGCGGGCGGCTGGATGCCACCAATGTGGTTGACCAGCCCCGCCTGACCATCATCACCCCGATCTCGCTGGATCACCAGAATTTTCTGGGCGATACCCTGCCCGAGATCGCCGCTGAAAAAGCGGGCATATTAAAGCGCGGCGTGCCCTGCATTGTTGGCCCGCAGCCCGACGACGTGCGCGATGTGCTTGAGGCCGAGGCCGAGCGCGTGGGCGCGCGCCTGCTGATATACGGGCAAGACTGGCACAGCTATGAGGAGCGCGGCGGCATGGTTTACCAAGACGAAATGGGCCTGCTGGACCTGCCGCTACCAACCTTGATCGGCGCGCATCAGGTTGAAAACGCCGGCGCCGCAATTTGTGCCTTGCGGATACTGGGCGTTGATACCGCCGAGGCCGCCGTGCTTAAGCCCGAATGGCCCGCGCGGCTGCAAAAGCTCAAATCCGGCCCGTTGATCGACGCTGCCCCAAACGCCGAAATATGGCTCGATGGTGGCCATAATCCGGCAGCGGGCAAAGCCCTGGCCGAGGCGCTGACCCGCCTGCCAGCGCGCCCGCTTTATATGGTGTGCGGTATGCTGAACACCAAAGACGTTGGCGGCTATCTGGCCCCGCTGGCGGCCAGCGCGGTTGCGCTTACCGGTGTGTCCATCCCGGGCGAGACCGCGACCTTGAGCGCCCGCCAGATTTGCGCGGCGGCGCTTAAGGCGGGCATGGTTGCCGACACCGCCGACAGCGTGGCTGAGGCGGTGGCGCGGGTGGTGGCCAAAGCCCCGTCCGCGCGGATACTGCTTTGCGGCTCGCTCTATCTGGCGGGGCAAATATTACAGGAGAACAGCTGATGGAAAACCCGCGTGCCTTTCTGAAAACCCTTTTCGATGCCGCCGTCACCGCCGCCCTGCCCCAAGCCGATATCGCCCGTTTTTTGCCGCAAAAGCCCAAAGGCCGCACCGTAGTGATCGGCGCAGGCAAGGGCGCCGCCCAACTGGCACAAGCGGTTGAGGCCGCGTGGGATGGCCCGTTAACCGGCGTGGTTGTCACCCGCTATGGCTACGCCGCGCCCTGTAAAAACATCGAAATCATCGAGGCCAGCCACCCCGTGCCCGACGCCGCCGGTGCCGCCGCCGCCAAACGGTTGCTGGCCACGGTTAGCGGGCTCGGGCCCGACGATCTGGTGATCGCGCTGATTACCGGCGGCGGCTCGGCCCTGCTGCCCTGCCCGCCAGCGGGGGTTTCACTGGCCGATGAAATCGCGCTGAACAAAGCGCTGCTGGCCTCGGGCGCGCCGATCGCGGCCATGAACACCCTGCGCAAACATGTGTCACTGATCAAGGGCGGGCGGCTGGCATTGGCGGCGGCCCCTGCGCGGGTGGTCAGCCTGATCGTTTCCGACATCCCCGGCGACACCCCGTCTTTTGTCGCCTCCGGCCCCACAGTGCCGGATCGGGCAAACCT
>CAYWXQ010000191.1:1874-3938 GCA_964462475.1 uncultured Rhodobacterales bacterium
GCGAGATCGCCAAAATGCACGCGGCACTGGCCAAATACCGCAAGGGCCCGCGCCTGCTGCTTTCGGGCGGAGAGCTGACGGTAACCCTGAAAGGCACGGGCAAAGGCGGGCCAAACAGCGAATTTCTGCTGGCTTTCGCGGCTGAAATCGAGGGGCAGGATAACATCCACGCGCTCTCCGCCGACACCGACGGCATTGATGGTTCAGAGGACAACGCCGGCGGTTTTGCCGACGGTGGCACGCAAATGCGGATCCGTGCCAATGGCGGCACACCGGCGGCGCTGCTGGCCGACAATAACGCATGGCACGCGCTAAATCTGGCCAATGATCTGCTGGTCACCGGCCCCACCGGCACCAACGTCAACGACCTGCGCGCGATATTGGTGCTTTAATCCACGACGGGGTCAATTTACACGCGTTGTAAGTAATTTTCGCTAGAAACATCAAAAACCTGCATAAGCGGCGCTTGCAGGCCCTCAACCGCACTCCTATATACGGTTCAAAGTAATGGGATGGAGCAACGGGGCCGAAATGCCGGACCGGTGCCCCACAATCGCCAAAAGAAAGGACATATAATGTCAAAAGTTATCGGAATCGACCTCGGGACCACCAACTCTTGTGTGGCCATCATGGATGGCGCGCAACCAAAAGTTATCGAAAATTCGGAAGGGGCGCGCACCACGCCCTCGATTGTTGGTTTTACAGACGACGAGCGCCTTGTTGGTCAAGCCGCCAAGCGTCAGGCCGTTACCAACCCCGCCAACACCCTGTTCGCGATCAAACGCCTGATCGGCCGGCGCGCCGACGACCCCATGGTCGCCAAAGACAAAGAAATGGTCGCCTATGATATCGTCGAAGGCCCGGGTGGTGACGCCTGGGTGGCAGCGAATGACGAAAAATACAGCCCCAGTCAGATCTCGGCCTTCATTTTGCAAAAAATGAAAGAAACCGCCGAAAGCTATCTGGGCGAAACCGTAACGCAGGCCGTTATCACCGTGCCCGCTTACTTTAACGACGCCCAGCGCCAAGCCACCAAAGACGCCGGTAAAATCGCCGGCCTTGAAGTGCTGCGCATTATCAACGAGCCTACGGCAGCGGCTTTGGCCTATGGGCTGGACAAAGAAACCAGCAAAACCATCGCGGTTTATGACCTTGGCGGCGGCACCTTCGATGTGTCTATCCTTGAAATCGACGACGGCTTGTTTGAAGTTAAATCCACCAACGGCGACACCTTCCTTGGCGGCGAAGACTTCGATATGCGCATCGTGGATTACCTTGCCACCCAGTTCAAAAAAGACAACGGCGTTGATCTGAAAAACGACAAAATGGCGCTGCAACGGCTGAAAGAAGCCGCTGAAAAAGCCAAAATAGAGCTTTCCTCGGCCACGCAGACCGAGATCAACATGCCGTTCATCACCATGGATCCGGCCACCAGCCAGCCCTTGCACCTGGTCGTTAAACTGACCCGCGCCAAGCTTGAATCGCTGGTTTCGGACCTGATCAAAAAATCAATGAAACCTTGTGCTGCCGCGCTAAAAGACGCTGGCCTGACCAAGGGCGACATCGACGAAGTGGTGCTGGTTGGCGGCATGACCCGCATGCCGAAAGTGATGGAAGAAGTAACCAAGTTCTTTGGCAAAGAGCCCCATAAAGGCGTGAACCCCGACGAAGTGGTTGCCCTTGGTGCCGCCATTCAGGCTGGCGTGCTGCAAGGCGATGTCAAAGACGTGGTGCTGCTCGACGTAACCCCGCTAAGCTTGGGGATTGAAACCCTTGGCGGCGTATTTACCCGCCTGATTGATCGCAACACCACCATCCCGACCAAGAAATCGCAGGTGTTCTCGACCGCCGAGGATAACCAGAACGCGGTTACCATTCGGGTGTTTCAGGGCGAACGCGAGATGGCAGCGGATAACAAGGTGCTGGGCCAGTTCAACCTTGAGCAAATTCCGCCAGCCCCGCGCGGTGTGCCGCAGATCGAGGTCACGTTTGACATCGACGCCAACGGTATTGTGTCGGTTTCCGCCAAGGATAAAGGCACCAATAAAGAGCAGAAAATCACCA
>CAYWXQ010000192.1:0-3907 GCA_964462475.1 uncultured Rhodobacterales bacterium
GTGTTTTTGGCGGTGTTGACCATCGGCTTTGTCTACGAGTGGAGAAAAGGGGCGCTGGAATGGTCGTAAGCACCAATATATATTCGGCGGGTGCCGACAAGGATTCCGCCACGGCGCTGCTAAATGACGAGCTGGCCGACAAGGGTTTTTTGCTGACCACGACCGAAGATATCATCAACTGGGCCCGCACCGGTTCCCTGCACTGGATGACCTTTGGTCTGGCCTGTTGCGCGGTTGAAATGATCCACACATCGATGCCGCGCTATGATCTGGAGCGTTTTGGCACCGCGCCGCGCGCCAGCCCGCGCCAAAGCGATTTGATGATCGTGGCCGGCACCCTGACCAACAAAATGGCCCCCGCCCTGCGCAAGGTCTATGACCAGATGCCAGAGCCGCGCTATGTTATTTCGATGGGGTCATGCGCCAATGGCGGCGGTTATTACCACTATTCCTATTCGGTGGTGCGCGGCTGTGACCGCATTGTGCCGGTCGATGTTTATGTGCCCGGCTGCCCGCCCACGGCCGAAGCGCTGCTTTACGGCATTTTGCAACTGCACCGCAAAATCCGCCGCACCGGCACGATTGCAAGGTAAAAAACATGTCTGAAGCCCTGAACGAACTCAAAAGCCTGATCGAGCTGAGGCAACCCGAGGCCGTGCGCCGTGCCGAGGTGGTAAACGGTGAATTGGTGGTGCATATCGTGCCCGCCGCCATTCCGGCTTTTACCGAGTTTTTGCGCAATGATCCGCAATGCCTGTTTACCCAGATGATCGACGTTACCGGCGCCGATTACCCCGAGCGCCCGAAACGATTTGAGCTGATTTACCACTTTTTGTCGATGCGCCATAACCAGCGCATCCGGATCAAGGCCGATCTGGCCGACGGTGAAATCGCGCCCAGCATTTCCGCCATTTACGCCTCGGCCAACTGGTTCGAGCGCGAGGTGTTTGACATGTATGGCATCCGCTTTTCGGGCCACCCCGACCTGCGCCGGTTGCTGACCGATTACGGCTTTGCCGGCCACCCTTTGCGCAAGGATTTTCCGACCAGCGGGTATGTTGAAATGCACTATGACGAGCTTGAAAAACGCTGCGTCTACCGTCCGGTTTCGCTAACTCAGGAATACCGGCAATTTGATTTCATGTCGCCATGGGAGGGGGCTGAATACATCCTGCCCGGCGACGAAAAGACGGAGGCCAAGTGATGGACGGAACCGACACCCCCAGCCCGAAATCTGTGCGCAATTTCAGCCTTAACTTTGGCCCGCAGCACCCCAGCGCCCACGGCGTTTTGCGCATGGTGCTGGAGCTTGACGGCGAAATCGTCGAGCGCGTCGACCCCCATGTCGGCCTGCTGCACCGGGGCACAGAAAAGCTGATGGAAAGCCGCACATACCTGCAAAATATACCCTATTTTGACCGGCTTGATTATGTGGCCCCGATGAATCAGGAACACGCGTTTTGTCTGGCGATCGAAAAGCTGACAAACACACAGGTGCCGCGCCGGGGTTCGCTTATCCGGGTGCTTTATGCCGAGATCGGCCGCGTGCTGAACCACCTGTTGAATGTGGGCTCGCAAGGCATGGATGTGGGCGCGATGACCCCGAACGTGTGGGCGTTTGAAGAGCGCGAAAAGCTGATGATCTTTTACGAGCGCGCCTGCGGGGCCCGCCTGCACGCCAACTATTTTCGCCCGGGCGGTGTGCATCAGGACCTGCCGCAAAAGCTGGTTGATGATATTGATGCCTGGACGCTGACCTTCCCGCAAGTGCTGGACGATATGGCCACCTTGCTGACCGAAAACCGGATATTCAAGCAGCGCAACGTCGATATCGGCATCGTGACCGAGCAAACGGCGCTCGATTATGCCATGACCGGCGTTATGTTGCGCTCTAGCGGGCTGGCATGGGATCTGCGCCGTGCGCAACCCTATGAATGTTATGATGAATTTGATTTCGAGATCCCGATCGGTAAAAACGGCGACTGTTACGACCGCTACCTGATGCGAATGGCCGAGATGCGCGAAAGCATCAAGATCATCCAGCAAGCCATTGTAAAGCTGAACGAATGCAAAGGCCAGGACGTGCTGGCGCGCGGCAAAATAACCCCGCCCAAACGCGCCGACATGAAAACCAGCATGGAAGCGCTGATCCACCATTTCAAGCTTTATACCGAGGGGTTCCATGTGCCCGCGGGCGAGGTTTACGCCGCCGTCGAGGCCCCCAAGGGCGAGTTCGGGGTTTACCTTGTGGCGGATGGCTCCAATCGGCCCTACAAGGTTAAAATCCGTGCGCCGGGCTATGCCCATATGGCCGCGATGGACCATTTGGGCCGTGGCCACCAGCTGGCCGATATCGCGGCACTGATCGGGTCTCTAGACGTGGTTTTCGGGGAGATCGACAGGTGAATAGACACGGCACATCGGTGGCGGGGATATTGCTGGCTGGCGCGCCGGTTCTGGCCCCTTATGCGGCTTTTGCCGCTACCGACGATGTGTCTGCCAACCATGATGTGGCGCTGTTTGCCGCCAATGGCTGCCGTCTGGCAACCGGTGGCGCGATCACCGAAAGCCGAAATGGGCACCGAAAGCCGAAACGTGGAGGGCGTGAATTGAGCTTTCCCCCCATATCCGCCGCAATAATTCTGTGCAAGACCGATGCGCAACGCATTGTGCTATATAGTAAAAGGAATATTTTTCGGGAGAGCTTCAATGGGGGCTAAAGTCTTCACAGCCGGTATAATGGCGTCGTTTTTGGCCACGGCAGTTGGGGCGCAAACGCTCGACCCCGCGCGGGTTGAATTGTTGCGCGCCGTGCTTGCGGGCAATGATTGCTCGCTGACCGAGGCCGAGGCCGGTATTGTGCTGCCGGGCATGGATTTTACCCGCGAAGAAAGCCGCGCCATTGTCGAGGCGCTGGTCGCCCAAGGCAAGGTTGTGCTCAACGGGGGCACTCTTGATCTGGTGGATGGCAGCTGCGAATCCGAAACCCCGGTCGCCGACCTGCTGGCCCGCCGCGATGTGCAGCAATTTATTGCCATTATGTCTGAAAACAACTGCGCGCTAAACGCGTCTGCCGCCGAACAGGTTTTTACCGCGCGCGGCATCAGCAAATCAGAGGTCACCGCCGTGGTTGCCCCGATGCTGCAAAACGGTTTGGCCAGCTTTGACGGTGTCGCCGGTATTCTGACCGTCAACAGCCCTTATTGCGCTGCTTCGGTTGCGGCCGAGTCGCCCGAATCGCAACCCGAATCGCAACCCGAATCACCGCAGGATACCCCTGTGCAGGCCCCCGAAGCCCAGCAGCCCGGCCTGCTGGGCCGGGAGGATGTGACTATTTATCTGGAAGTGATGCGCAATCAGGCCTGCTCGGTTAATGCTGCCGACATGGCGGCTGTTTTTGCCAACTCGGCGCTGCAAGTTGCGGCGGCTTTTTCGATCAGCACCGAGCTGGCGGCAGAAGGGCTGGCGGTGATCAATGGCAGCCAGCTAACGATTGACAGCTCGATCTGCCTTGGGGCCACCGATGTGCCGGCAGTGGCCACACCGGCTGCCCCCCCCCAAACCCCCGCCCCAAATGACGGCAGCCCCGAAGCGGTGTTTTTGGCGGTGATGTCTGAAAACAACTGCACATTGCCCGAGCCGCAAGCGCGCGAACTATTTGCCGCCGCTGGCCTGCGTATTGATCAGGCCTATGCCATTGCCAACGCGCTGGTTGCCGCTGGCGAGGCCAGCTATGGCGACAACGGCAGGGTGCTTAACATATCAGCGGCGCGCTGTGGTCTGGCGGCAACGCCAGCCACGCAATCCACGCAAACCACCCCCGCGGCGCCTGTTGCGGCCACCCCCCCCCCGCGAAGATTCTGAAAACGGCATCAAGTCATCAACCGGCGCTAACCTGTGTACCATC
>CAYWXQ010000193.1:0-3798 GCA_964462475.1 uncultured Rhodobacterales bacterium
GGCGGGGTTTTCCCCGCCCTTTTTCATGCAGCCCCCTTTGCAAGCGA
This sequence comes from uncultured Rhodobacterales bacterium, assembly GCA_964462475.1. Classification (GTDB taxonomy): domain Bacteria; phylum Pseudomonadota; class Alphaproteobacteria; order Rhodobacterales; family Rhodobacteraceae; genus UBA3077. Next base: position 48 of record CAYWXQ010000193.1, read on the forward strand.
AGCGCCGCACGCGCCGACGAGGTGGGCTGAACAAAGGGGCCTCTTGCCCCGACTTCAGCTCGCCGAGGAGGCGCGCCCCCAGAGCTTTAATGCTGAGCGCCGAGCGTGCCTTTGGCTCTGCGGGGCTAAAGCCCCACTCGCCAAAGGCACGGTTTTCAGCAAAGCTGAAAACGCGGGTTGCCGCCGGCCGTGGCCTCGGCTGCGCCTCGGCGGGGTGTGCCATACCCGATACGAAAAAAGCCGATGCGTTGGCACCGGCTTTTCCAATTCAAATTCAGGTAATCAAGCTATTTAATCTTGCCTTCTTTATATTCAACATGCTTGCGCGCAACCGGGTCATACTTCCGTTTGACCATTTTTTCGGTCATGGTGCGGGCGTTTTTCTTGGTCACATAAAAGTGGCCGGTATCCGCTGTCGAATTCAGGCGGATTTTGATGGTGGTTGGCTTCGCCATTTTATTGCTCCTCGCGGTCGGCCCGCGGTTGCGCGCCAAAATCTAATCTCGAAGCTGCCTTCTATACGCTTGCGGCCCAGAGTCAAGCCCATACGCCGCATTCCAGCTCACAAAAGCGCAAAATGCGAGCGACCGTCCTCGTGGTAGAAAAACGGTGCCTTGTGGGCCGCGTCAGGGGCGCTTATCAGCGCCGCCACCTCTGACAACACCACGCTGGTTATGAAGGGCAGCGCCAGTGATTTGGCGGCGTCCAGCGCGATCCAGTGCAGGTTTGAAAGCTCGTCACACGCCGCCGAAAAATCATCAAGATCGTTTTCAACATCGGGGGCCATCGCGATGAAAAACCGCGCGTCAAAACGGCGGGGGCGGCCCGGCGGGGTGATGGCGCGAAAAACAAACCGCAGCGCGTCGGTGCGGGCCGGCAGGCGCAGGCCGGTTTCCTCAAGCAGCTCACGCAGGGCGGCCACATACAGACCCGTGGCCTTGCCACCCAGCCGCGCGTCTGGCGTGCCTTCCAGCACGCCGCTATGATCAACCGCGTCAACCGCGCCGCCCGGAAACACGAATTTGCTGGGCATAAACGCCGCCTTTGCGCCGCGCTGACCCATAAGCACATGCGGCCCGCCGTCAAGCGTGCGCAGCAGAACAACTGTTGAGGCATCGCGAACAATTTTGCTTTTGTCGATTTCAGTCATAGCCGCACAATGCGCGCACGCCGCAGTATAGTAAAGCTACATAGTAAAGCTATTCTGCCGCCTGCCGCTGTTCTTTTTCATCGCCAAACCCGTGCATCCGCTTGGCCCATTGCAGCGCCACAAACATGCCCTTTACCCGGGGCAGCAAAAACAGCGCCAGCGTTAAAAACACCACCGAGAACCCCAGCGCCATTACCCAGCCCTCGGGCCGAAAAACGATGAACACAAACAGCATCAACGGGGCCAGCAAATGCCCCGCAACCAAAATCGTCGCCCATGCCGGGCCATCATCGGCGCGCTGGTGAAACAGCTCTTCGCCGCAAACCGGGCATTCGTCGCGCACCTTCAGGTAATCCTTCAGCATCGGCCCGTTGCCGCAATTCGGGCATTTGCACTTCCAGCCGCGCAGCAATGCGGGCTTGAGCGGGCGCAGATCGTTGGTCATTCGGAGTCCTCAAAACGGGTTTACAGCTATCGGCGCAATATAACGACACAATCAGACAATTACAGTAGGGCAAGCTGCCCTGCGGCGCGATGTCCCGATTTTGGGCAATCTTTCGCGACGGAAACCTGAAGCCACCGCGTATTACCCTGTGAAGATCGCAAAAATGCGCATCTCGCCATCTCGCTTACAGGAGCCAGAACATGAGAAAGATTCTTTTGGGCAGCACCGCCGCCGTCACCTTCCTTGCCCTAGGCATCACTGCCGCCATGGCCGACAACCACCCCCGCGGCCAACGCGACCGCCCCGGCTTTGCCGAGCTAGACGCCAATAGCGACGGCATGATCACGCTGGACGAGCTGACCGCACAGGGCCAAACCCGCTTTAACGCTGCCGACACCAATGGCGACGGCGCGCTTGACGCAAACGAGCTGCTGGCACAAGCCATCGCCCGCGCCGAACTGAAAATCTCCAAAATGCTCGCAAACAAAGACAAGGACGGCAGCGGCACCCTGTCATTGGCAGAGCTTTCGCCCCGCGATCCCGCCAAAATTTTCGAACGCTTTGACACAGACGGCAGCGGCGGGGTCTCGCAACAAGAGTTCGACGCCGGTATGCGCAAGCGTGGCCAGCGCGCCGGCCAAAGCGATAACGGCTAGGCACAGGCTTTAAGGGCTGGAAATCCTCTCGCCAGCCCTTAAACTTGCCCGATGAACATGGCCCTCGACCAAACCACCGGCGCCGATACCGAGTTAATGGCGCATTACGCAGCCGGCGACCAAGGCGCAGCGCGGGCGCTGACGGCGCGGCACCTGCCGCGGGTGTTTGCCCATGCCCACCGCCTGTTGCAAGACCGCGCCGAGGCCGAGGACGTCGCCCAAGAAGCTATGCTAAAACTCTGGAAGGTCGCGCCAAACTGGCGCGCCGGCGAGGCGAAGGTCTCGACCTGGTTATACCGCGTAACCGCCAATGCCTGCACCGACCGGCTGCGCAAACGCCGCACCGTGGCGCTTGAAGCCGCGCCCGAACAGGTGGATAACAACCGCAGCGCCGAGGAAACCATGATCGCCAACGACACCAGCCGCGCGCTACACCGCGCCATTCAAACCCTGCCCGAGCGCCAGCGCAACGCGCTGCACCTGCGGCATTTCGAAGAGCTTTCCAACCCCGAGATCGCCTCGGTGCTGGAGACCAGCGTTGAGGCGGTCGAAAGCCTGCTCGGGCGGGCACGGCGGGCGCTGGCGGCAAAGCTGGCACCCCTGACCGGCACAAGCCGCGCCAAAGCCCATAAAAAGGAGCCCGGATATGACAAGCGATAGCGATATCGACAAGCTGTTGAAAGCGGCCAAAAACAACCAGCCACCCCGGCCGCCGGATGATCTGGTGGCGCGGGTGCTGGCCGATGCCGCCACCCATGCGCCCGCGCTGCCTGCCGCTGCCTTGCTGCCCGCCCACCCCGTTTTCTGGCGGCGGGTGCTGGCACCGGTTGGCGGCATTGGTGGTGGTCTGGTGCTGGCGGCCTGCGCGGCGCTCGGTATTTTTATCGGCGCCGATTTTTCCGATACACTTTACAACATACCGGTGGTCGAGCAGATGATCGCCAGCTTTACCAACAGCACCGACGCCACCAGCCCGTTTGAAACCCTGTCGCAGTTAATGGCGGAGAGCTAACCATGACCGAACCATCAAAAACCGCCACCCCGCGCTGGGTTAAAATACTGCTTGTGGTCTCGCTCGGGGTCAATTTGTTGATCGCGGGGGCGGTGATCAGCCTGTCGCTAAAGCCGCCGCCCCGCCGCCCGCCCAGCCCCGACGCGGTGGCGTTCCTGTCATTCGCCCTGCCCAAAGAGCACCGCGACGCCCTGCGCCAACAACTGGTCAGCCGCCGCGCCGAGCTGCGCGCCAACCGCGCCGCCCTCGCCGGTATGCGCCGCCAGATGATCACGGCGCTAGAGGCCGAGCCGTTCGACATCACGGCAGTCGAGAAAATTCTGCAACGCCAGCGCGAGCGGTTTTTGGCCCTTGGCGAACTGGCCCACAGCGCCCTGCTAGAGCGCATCGCCATGCTTACCCCCGCAGAGCGCGCCGCCTATGTAAACTCGTTGAAAAAGCGCGAGCAGGGTCAGGGCGGCTCGTAACCAAGGCGGCAATATCCGTTG
>CAYWXQ010000194.1:0-3785 GCA_964462475.1 uncultured Rhodobacterales bacterium
TCCAGCCGCTGGCGGCGTTCGCTTAAAATCGCATCGGGGCGGGGCAAGGCGCGGCTTAAATCCCGCAACCGCTGGCCACCGGTTTCCAGCCGTCGCACCATCGCTGACACCCGCCGCGATTGCAGTGCCGCCAGCGTTGCCAGCAGCTCGGCCCGCACCGGCACTGCCATTTCAGCCGCCGCTGTCGGGGTTGGCGCGCGGCGGTCAGCGGCGTGGTCAACCAGCGTGGTGTCGGTTTCATGGCCGATGGCCGTGATCACCGGAATGGCGCTATTTGCCACCGCCCGCACCACGATTTCCTCGTTAAACCCCCACAGGTCCTCTAGCGAGCCACCGCCGCGCGCCACGATCAGCACATCGGGGCGTGGCAGCACCCCGCCCGGGGTAAGCGCATTAAACCCGTTGATCGCCGCCGCGACCTCCTCGGCGCATTTTGCCCCTTGCACCACGGCAGGCCAGACCAGCACCTTGCGCGGAAACCGCGCCCGAAGCCGGTGCAAAATATCGCGAATCACCGCGCCCGAGGGCGATGTCACCACCCCGATCACCTCGGGCAAATAGGGCAGCGTTTGTTTGCGATCTGCCGCAAAAAGCCCCTCGGCGGCCAGCGCGGCTTTGCGCTTTTCCAGCATGGCCATCAGCGCGCCCACACCGGCGGGGGCGATATGCTCTATCACCAGCTGATAGCGGCTTTGGCCCGGAAATGTGGTTAAACGGCCGGTGGCAATCACCTCCATTCCGGCCTCGGGCGGGTGGGCAAGCTTGCTTGCAACGCCCTTCCACACCACCGAGGCCAGCACCGCGCGGTCGTCTTTCAGGTCAAGATACAAATGCCCCGATGCGGGCCGCGAAACCCGCCCGACCTCGCCGCGCACCCGCACGCGGCCAAATTCGCCCTCGACCACGCGCTTGACCGCGCCCGATAGCTGCGAAACCGAAAGCGCGGGGGCGTTGCCCGCGTCATCATCAAATAAATCAGACATTTTGCCCACTTGTAACCGCGTTTATCCCACCTTAAAACGGCCTCAGGCAAAACCCAAGCGCATCGGAGCGGATTTTGAAAATTTTGATCCTTGGCGGCGGCGGGCGCGAACACGCGCTGGCATGGGCGATCAGCCAAAACCCCAAATGCACCAGCCTGTTATGTGCGCCGGGCAATGCCGGTATTGCAGACATCGCCGAATGCGTATCGCTTGATATCGAGGACGGAGAGGCCGTCACCGCTTTCGCCAAAGCGCAGGCGGTTGATTTTGTGGTCATCGGCCCCGAGGCCCCGCTGGCCACAGGCGTGGCCGATGCCCTGCGCGGCGCACAGGTCCTGTGTTTTGGACCAACCGCAGACGCCGCGCAACTGGAGGTCTCCAAAAGCTTCACCAAAGAAATATGCGCGGCCTGCCACGCCCCCACCGCTGATTCCGCCTTTTTCACCGACCTCGCGCCGGCCCGCGCCCATGTGCAGGCCAAGGGCGCGCCGATTGTGATCAAGGCCGATGGGCTGGCTGCCGGCAAAGGCGTGACCGTGGCAATGACCGTGGCCGACGCCCTGACAGCGCTGGACGATATTTTTGCCGCCCACGGCGCGGCGGTGCTGGTTGAAGAGTTCATGAAAGGCGAGGAAGCCAGCTTTTTTGTGCTGTCTGATGGTAAAACCGCGCTGCCCATTGGCACCGCCCAAGACCACAAACGCGCTTTTGATGGCGACAAAGGCCCCAATACCGGCGGCATGGGCGCCTATTCGCCCGCGCCGGTGATGACCAAAGCGGTCACCCAAAAAGCCATGGACGAGATCGTTACACCGACGCTGGCCGAAATGGCGCGGCGTGGCACGCCGTTTCAGGGCGTGTTGTTTGTGGGGCTGATGATCAAGGCCGGCCAACCCCGGCTGGTTGAATATAACGTGCGCTTTGGCGACCCCGAAATTCAGGCGATCGTGATGCGGCTTGGCGGGCAAATGCTCGACCTGCTGCTGGCCACCGCCGAGACCACATTGCACGAAACCACCGTCAACTGGGCCGACGACCACGCGCTGACCATCGTGATGGCCGCCAATGGTTACCCCGGCAGCTATACCAAGGGCGAGGTGATTGGCGGCTTGTTCGAGCGCAGTCCGCAGGTAAAGGTGTTTCATGCCGGCACGGCAAAGTCGGGGGCAGAGATTGTTTCAAACGGCGGACGGGTGCTGGCGATTACCGCGCGCGGTGAAAGCCTGAAAGACGCCCATGACCGCGCCTATGCACGGCTAAAACGCATTGATTGGCCCGGCGGTTTTGCCCGTAGCGATATCGGCTGGCGTGCGCTTTAATTACGCGTTTTAATTACAGGCCAAGGCGCGCTCAAACGCATCCGGCTGCGCGGTCACGCCAATAACATCGCTTTGCAGCAACCCGCCAACAACGCGGGTGCGCATTACCCGCTGCCAACTGGCATCGGCGGTTATTATCTCGTCGCCCTGCCCACAATTTCGCACCCCGCCAGTAAAAAAATCTTCGCCAATCCGGTGGTTGCTTAGCCCGCCCAGCTCGGCGGTCAGCACCAACTCTCTGTTTAAATAACTGTATATTTTTAGCACCTTGCCTAAATGAGGCGTTTCGATATAGGCAATTTCAACCCGCCCGTCGCCGTCAAAATCACCCACGCCAACCGGTGCGAGCCAGCGGTAGGGCTGGCCGATGGGCGGGGTTTGGGTGATCAGCCCGTCAATGCCATAAATCGCCAGTGACGCCCCGCGTTCCATGCTGGTGCGAATGGTTATCACCTCGGGCTTGCCATCGCCGTTCAGGTCGGCCAAGCGCGGAGCGATATCCTCGAACACATGGCCTTCGCCAACATCGATAACCACCCGCCGCCGTTCGGGGCCGACCCGCAAGATCAGCTTTGAATACTCGATCATATCGCCCAGAATTCCGTGGCCATAGGCCCGCGTAGGCCCGCCATACCGCGCCGAAACAATCGCCTGCGCCGCCACAATTTGCGGCAATAGCCACAGCGCCAGTATCAATAATATCCGCATCACACTCTCCTGTTTTGGCCCAGCATATAGCAGCACCGGCCCCGCGTTCACCCCCTGTCACAGTATTTTGACACCCGCCCTGACCTTGGCCCTGACCTTGGCCTTGACCTTGGCCAGATACGCGCGTAAATGGCTCTCACCACTGGGGAATAGGTTAACGGTAGACCCACAGACTCTGACTCTGTTAGTCCAGGTTCGAATCCTGGTTCCCCAGCCAGTAGTATTTTTCCTTTAATATCAGTGTGTAGGCTGCATTTCGCTGCGTATTTTCAAAGATATAAATGTCTTCTTCAGTAACGCAGACCGCTGTTCCCGTTGTAATTGGCCAGATTCTACAAAAAGTCTGGAATCGGGCTTTGCACGCTAGCAGTTTGCTTTTGAAGTGTTGCAGTGGTGATCTCGGCTTTAGTGATTGAGTGGAATGTTGCTTAGAGCGCGCGGAATACTTCACGCTGACCTTGCCAAATTGAGGGGTACGCGTGCCGAAGCAACCATTCTGTCGTTAAGCCAATGGGTTGGCTACCATCATAGATGTCGCGAATAACATCAGGTGCTAAAAAGGCGAGTTCAATAAGTTGCTGTATCCTGCGGCCTGAGACACCTGCGGTCTCACCAATTTCTGCAAACGTTTGCCCAGATTGTATCAGGGTTAAGTACCTTTGGCTCGCGCTATATTCCTAAACAATGTTTCGTCGCGAGGCGCAGCTAATCCTGCAAGAAGAGAGTGTCCGATCTTCTGTGTATGAGTGAAATGGTCCATGCTTCCCACTTGAAG
>CAYWXQ010000195.1:0-3729 GCA_964462475.1 uncultured Rhodobacterales bacterium
CCTCGCGGCACCAGAACCTAAATCTGGCGTGTCTACCAATTCCACCACATCCGCATAAAAGCCACGCGCAGGCGCAGCCGGTAATTCCGCGCCTCTTTAGCAGAGGATTTTACGGCTGGCGAGGGGAAAATGAAGCACGGCCAAAATATGTAGGGCGGGTTTTAACCCACCACCTGATCGCGGGATGAAGCCCGCCCTACAGGCCAAGCGCCTCAAACACGGCCGGAAGTTGCTCGGAAATGTCCTCGGCAATCAACCCGGGGCCGAATGTAAGCGCACATTCCACATGCAGCCATGCGGCGGTCTCGGCGGCTTGCATCGGGGCAAAACCGCGCGCCATAAGACCCGTGATAAAGCCCGCCAAAACATCGCCCGAACCCGCCGTGGCCAGCCACGGGGCGGCGCGCGCGTAATGGGCCGAATGGGTCGAGGAATAAGACAGTGATCGAGTGGTTTTGGCGATCACCGTATCAGCCCCCTTGATCAACACCGTAGAACCGGTCATTTCAGCCAACACCAGCGCCAAACCGTGTTTGGAGCGCGCAGGGCCGGTTTTGGCCGGGGCCATAAACGCCGCTACCGCTTCGGGGATCAGGGCGCGGACCTCACCCATATGCGGGGTCAAAACCACGTTTTTGTGCAGCATGGCAAACAACATGTCAGCCCTGCCTTTGAACGCGGTCAGGGCGTCGGCATCCAGCACCGTTTTGCGACCGCTTTTCAGCGCTACCCCGACCATTTCACGGGTGCGGGCAGTAACCCCCATTCCCGGCCCAAGACAGAGCGCGTTGATACGTTCGTCTTGCAATACCTGCTCTAAGGCCTCGGCGGTATCGATTTCGCGCAGCATGACCGCATCCAGCCGTGCCGCGTTTTCGGCAAGCGCCCCATGGGGGCAACCAAGTGACACGAGCCCCGCCCCGACCCGCAATGCCCCCCGCGCCGCCAGTCGCGCCGCACCGCCGCGCCCTTCGGGACCGGCAAGCAGCAAGGCATGGCCATGGTTGAATTTATGGCCCTGCCCCTTGCCCAAACCCTGTGGCGCTTTTGTGATTCTAGCGAAAGTATGCATGGCGCTGATTTCAAAAAACCCCTCGATTGCCTGATTTTTGATGCCGATTGGCACAATCGAAAGCGTGCCACAGTGGCCCGGACCGGACCCAAGGTGGTGCCCGAATCTGGCGCGCTCGAAAGTGACGGTCAGCCCCGCGCAAAAAGCAAATTCGCCGATCACCCTGCCGGAACTGGCGCAAATACCCGAAGGCATGTCGACGGCGACAACCTTGCCATTGCCAGTTAAATCCGCGCTTTCATCAAATTTTGCGATCTCGCCGCGCCTTAACAGCAGGCAAACAGGCTTGAATATCGCCGGCAACGGCCGCGCCAGACCGCCACCGAACAGCGCATCTATAAAAACATCGGCACCGTTGATTGCCTTTGTCAGGGCGGCAATATCGTCATCGATCTCGCTAAGCGCGCCAATCTTCAACCAGCTTTCAGCGTTTACCCTGGCATCCGGCGGCAGCTTTGCGACATCGCCATACAAAAAAACCGCAACCGCCCAGCCGCGCAGCTTTAACCGCCGCGCGACCACAAAACCGTCGCCGCCATTGTTGCCGGGGCCACAGAGCACCACCGCCTTTTGCGAGGTTCGCGCCATCTCTGGCCACTCTTCCAGAATGGCCTCAACCACGCCGCGCCCTGCCCGCTGCATCAGCTCAAGGCCCGTGACCTCACCGCTATCAATTGCGTCTTGTTCAATCGCTTGCATTTGGGCTGCGGTCAGAAGCTCGGTCATGATGTTCTCAATCTGGCTAAAAAATAGCCTCTCTGCTTAAATATTAGGCACAGCCGCGCAATTCATCAAACGCGCGCCCTGCTCCGCACGCTATCAAATTGAAACGCCCCTGCACAGGTGCTTAACAGGCCCCACGCAATCAGGAGCATCGACATGAAGAAAATCGAAGCCATTATCAAGCCGTTCAAGCTAGACGAAGTGAAAGAAGCGTTGCAAGACGTGGGCATTCAGGGGCTGAGCGTGATCGAGGCCAAAGGGTTTGGCCGCCAAAAGGGCCATACCGAGCTTTATCGCGGCGCCGAATATGTGGTGGACTTCCTGCCCAAGGTTAAAATCGAGATCGTGCTGACCGAAGATCAGGTTGACGAAGCGATCAAAGCCATCATCGACGCCGCCAAAACCGGTAAAATCGGCGACGGCAAAATCTTTGTCTCCAACATTGAACAAGCCATCCGCATTCGCACAGAAGAAGACGGGCCAGACGCGCTATAGCCACCGCCCCTAAATGTAAGGAAAAAAACCATGAGTGACATTCAAACCGTTCTCGACATGATTTCTGACAACGATATCGAATATGTCGATATCCGCTTTACCGACCCGCGCGGCAAATTGCAGCATGTGACCCTGATCAATGACGAGGTCACCGCCGATTTCCTCGACGAGGGTTTTATGTTTGACGGCTCTTCGATTGCGGGCTGGAAAAGCATTGACGAAAGCGACATGAAGCTGATTCCCGATTGTGGCTCGGCCTATATCGACCCGTTTTATGCCGAAAAAACCCTGTGCATCCATTGCTCGGTGCATGAGCCGGACACCGGCGAACCCTATGCGCGCGACCCGCGCAGCACCGCCGAAAAAGCCGAGGCTTATCTGATTGCCTCGGGCATTGGCGACACCGCCTATTTTGGCCCCGAGGCCGAGTTCTTTTTGTTTGACGACGTGCGCTTTAGCAACACCATGAACAAGGTGTCGTTCGAGGTTGATGCCGCCGATGCCAGCTGGAACACCGATACCGAATATGAAATGGGCAATATGGGCCACCGCGCCGGCGTTAAAGGCGGGTATTTTCCGGTTAACCCGACCGACGCCGCCCATGATATTCGCGGCGAAATGCTTTCCACCATGAAGCGTTTAGGCATGAAAGTTGACAAGCACCACCACGAGGTCGGCTCGTGCCAGCACGAGCTTGGGCTGGTGTTTGGCACGCTGGTGCATCAGGCCGACGAGCTGCAAAAGTATAAATATGTGATCCACAATGTGGCGCATGCTTATGGCAAATCCGCCACCTTTATGCCCAAGCCCATTGCCGGTGACAACGGCACCGGCATGCACGTTAACATGTCGATCTGGAAAGAGGGCGAGCCGATTTTCGCCGGTGATAAATACGCCGACCTGTCGCAAGAAGCGCTTTATTTCATCGGGGGTATCCTGAAACACGCCAAAGCGCTTAACGCTTTTACCAACCCGGCAACCAACAGCTATAAACGCCTGATCCCGGGCTTTGAAGCGCCGGTGCTGCGCGCTTATTCGGCCCGTAACCGCTCGGGCTGCGTGCGCATTCCGTGGGCTGAAAGCCCCAAGGCCAAGCGTGTCGAGGCCCGCTTTCCCGACCCTGCTGCCAACCCATACCTGTGTTTTGCCGCACTGCTGATGGCCGGTCTTGACGGCATCAAAAACAAAATCGACCCCGGTGAGGCCTCAGACAAAGACCTTTATGATCTGCCCCCCGAAGAGCTGGCCGGCATTCCGACGGTTTGCGCCAGTCTGCGTGAAGCGCTTGAGGAGCTTGAGGCCGATATGGACTTTTTGACGGCGGGTGATGTCTTCACCAAAGACCAGATCGAAGGCTATATGGAGCTGAAATGGGAAGAGGTCTACCAGATGGAGCACACCCCGCATCCGGTTGAATACGGCATGTATTACAGCTGCTA
>CAYWXQ010000196.1:0-3725 GCA_964462475.1 uncultured Rhodobacterales bacterium
CCACCGAACCGGTGAACGAAATATGCTGCACACCGCTATGGGCGCTAAGCGCCGCACCGGCCTCGGCCCCCAGCCCCGGCACGATGTTCAGCGCCCCTGCGGGCAGCCCCGCATCTAGCGCGATCGCGCCAAAGGCCAGCGCTGTCAGGCAGGCTTCCTCGGCCGGTTTCAGCACGGCGGCATTGCCCATGGCCAGCGCCGCCCCGACCGAGCGGCCGATGATCTGCATCGGGTAGTTCCACGGCACAATATGGCCGGTAACCCCGTGGGGCTCTCGCAATGTATAAACCGTATAGCCCGCCAGATAGGGTATGGTCTCACCGTGTATCTTGTCACAAGCCCCGCCGTAAAACTCCAGATAGCGCGCCAGGGCCACGGCATCTGCCCGCGCCTGCGCCAGCGGCTTGCCCACGTCTGCGGCCTCCAACGTTGCCAAATGGTCCACTTTGTCAAGGACGGCGGCAGACATACGGTGCAGCACGCGCCCACGTTCAACCGCCGCCATGGCACCCCATTCACCGCTAAGCGCCCCCTCGGCGGCGGCCACCGCCGCGTCGATATCGGCCGTTTGCCCGCGCGCGATCCGCGCCAGTTCTTCACCGGTCGAGGGGTTTTCAAGCGGTAATGTTTCCCCGCCCAGCGGGGCGACCCATGCGCCATTGATCAGGCATTTACTGGCATCAAACCATATCTCGCTCATTGCATTAGCTCCTCAAGCTTGGGCGCGGCGGCAAGCAGCGCCCGTGTATAGGGGTGGGCGGGGGCGCGAAATATATCTTCGGTCGCGCCTTCCTCGACAATCTCGCCGGCTTTCATTACCAGCACGCGGTCGGTGATTGCCCGCACCACGCTTAGATCATGGCTGATAAACAGGTATGAAAGCCCGAAGCGTTCTGACAGCGCCGCCAACAGGTCAAGAATTTGGGCGCGGATAGACACATCGAGCGCCGAGACCGCCTCGTCCAGTATGATAAGTTCGGGTTTTATGATCAGCGCCCGCGCAATCGCGATGCGCTGGCGCTGGCCACCTGAAAACTCGTGGATGTATTTATCGGCGTCTTCGGGCTGCATCCCCACCGCCGTTAGCGCCTCGGTAATGGCGGTTTGGCGGGCGGCACCGACGGGGGCGTCATCAAGCAAGTGATAGGGCTCGGCCACCAGTCGGGCCACTTTGTGGCGCGGGTTGAAACTGCCATAAGGGTCTTGAAACACCACCTGCATGTTGCGGCGCAAATGGCGGGGCACGGCGTGACCGGCGCGGACCTCTTCGCCGTTGATATTTATACTGCCACGCTGAATGGCCTCGAGCCCCAAAATCGCGCGGGTCAGGGTGGATTTACCACAGCCGCTTTCACCAACCAGCCCCAGGCTTTCGCCCCGTTTCAGGCTGAAACTTACGCCGTTAACCGCCCGAAACTTTGGCGGCACCCCGAAAAGCGAGGTTCGGGGCAAGGTATAGTCGCGCACCAGATCGCGGACCACCAATATCGGGGCTTCACCGCTATGCACCGCGCGGGCGGGCACATGGCTGGAGGCCGCGAACAGCGCCTTGGTATAGGGGTGCTGCATATGGTTGAATATCTGCGCCGTCGCCCCTTGTTCAACCACCCTGCCCGCGCGCATAATGACAATGTGGTCGGCAATATCGGCCACCACCCCCAGATCATGGCTGATCAAAAGCAGCCCCATGCCGTCTTCAACCACCAGCCGTTTCAGCAAGGCCAGAATTTGCGCCTGTGTGGTGACATCAAGCGCGGTGGTTGGCTCGTCGGCGATCAGCAGCTTGGGGCGCAGCGCAATCGCCATCGCGATCACCACCCGCTGGCGCTGGCCGCCCGACAGCTCATGCGGGTAGCGCGACAGCGGAAAACCGGCCGCGGGCAGGCCAACGCGGTTCAGGGTGTCGCGGGCGATTTTTAGTGCCTCTGCCTTGCTGGCGGCGCCGTGGATCAGCACGGTTTCGGCCACTTGCGCGCCGATGGTTTGCACCGGATTGAGCGCGGTCATCGGTTCTTGAAACACCATGCCGATATCGCGGCCACGTATCTGGCACAGCGCCGCTTCATCCAGCGCCAGCATATCCTGACCGTTAAAACGCACCTGCCCGCTGGCAACCGCGCCCTGCGGCAATAGCTGGTTAACGCAATAAGCGCTCATGGATTTGCCAGAGCCGCTTTCACCGATCACCGCCGTGATCTGCCCCGCCGCGACATCAAGCGAAACATCATGCAATATTTCAGCCGCGCCGATGGTAAGCTTCAGGTTGTTGATTTCCAGCAGGGTCATTGCCGCCCCCGTCTTAGCTTGGGGTCAAAATAGTCGCGCAGCGCGTCGCCCATCAGGTTAAGCCCCAGCACCGTCAGCACAATCGCCCCGCCCGGAAACAGCGCCAGATGCGGCGCAAACGACACCATGGTCTGGCTGTCGGCCAGCATCCGCCCCCAGCTCGGGGTCGGTATTTGCGCGCCAAGGCCAATATAGGAAAGCGCGGCCTCGGCCAATATACCAAGCGAAAACTGGATGGTGCCCTGCACGATCAGCAGGTTGGTGATGTTGGGCAGGATGTGCTCAAAGCTGATCCGCACCCTGCCCTTGCCCGCCACCCGCGCCGCCAGCACAAAATCGCGGGTCCACAGGCTAAGCGCGCCGCCACGCGCGATACGGGCAAAAACCGGAATGTTGAAAATGCCGATGGCAATGATCGCGTTCACCGCCGAGGCGCCAAACACCGCCGTGATCAAAATCGCGATCAGCAGCGCCGGAAAGGCAAAGATAAGGTCATTGCCGCGCATGATCACCTCGTCCAGCAGCGAGCCTTTGCGCGCCGCTGCCGCCAGCCCCAGCGGCACCCCCAGCAACACCCCGATCCCCACCGCCACAATCGCCACCGCAATCGAGGTGCGCGCCCCGACCATGATCATCGACAATATATCGCGCCCCAGCTGGTCGGTGCCAAACCAGTTGGCCGCATTCGGGGTTTGCAGTTTGTTTGCAACATCGATCACAAGAACCGAATACGGGGTCCAGATAAATGACATGAGCGCGGCGGCCACAAACACGATGGCCATGGCAAAACCAACGCTGAAACCGGGCATTTTGAACAGCGTCTTCATGCCCGCCGCCTTAGGCGCGGGTCGATCAGCGCATAGGTGATATCAACCACAAAGGTTACCATGATCACCGCGAAAACCAGCAGCATCACCACGCTTTCAACCACAATCAAATCACGCTGGCTGATCGCCTTGAAGATCATGCTGCCAAGGCCTGGCAGATAGAATATTTGCTCGATAATAATCGCCCCCGCGATCAGGAATGAAAACTGCAAACCAATGATGGTCAGCACCGGTATCATCGCATTGCGCAGCGCGTGGTGCAGCATCGCGCCCCGCCTTGTGCGCCCTTTGGCCCGCGCCGTGCGCATAAAATCCTCACTCAACGTGTCAAGCAGGGCCGAGCGCATGACCCGCGCCAGAATAGACGCCTGCGGCAGCGCCAGCGCAAAGGCCGGCAGGGTAAGGGCGCGCATTGCCAAAAACGGGTCACCCCAGCCCGGAAAGCCGCCGGCGCTGAACAGCTGGTATTTAAGCGCCAAAATCTGCACCATGATCATCGCAAACCAGAAATTGGGGATCGCCACCCCCAGCTGCGTGCCGCCCATAACCAGCCAGTCGGCCCATGAGCCGCGCTTGGCGGCAGCAATGATTCCGATCGGAAAGGCAATGAGC
>CAYWXQ010000197.1:0-1721 GCA_964462475.1 uncultured Rhodobacterales bacterium
GCGCACCTCGGGGGCAATCGGCGGTTTGGGGCCATAGGTGAACTGCACATATTTGCCGCCCTCGACCATCAGATCAAACGCGCCCTTGATGATGTTGTGCTGCACCGGCTCGGGGATCGACAGCAGCGGCAAACCCGAAATCACCATGCCGACATTTTCAAGCGGCAGTGAGCCCAGCTTCTGGGCGTCCATCTCGAGCACGTTGCAGTCAGAGAATTGTGACTTTAGGGCGGCGCAGAATTTCGGGTTCATTTCAATGATCGTCAGGTCCTGCGGCGCAACGCCAGAGGCCAGAATTTGCCGGGTCAGCACACCGGTGCCCGCGCCGATTTCAACCACTTTGCCGGTGGTCTGCGTGATTTGCGAGGCCATTTGCCGCGCCAGCCCTTTGGACGAGGGCGCAATCGCGGATATGGTTTTGGGGTGGCGCACAAGCTGCCACATAAATAGCGGAAGGCTCATGGCTTAGGACCCTTTACGAAAGGCCGCCAAGCTGACAACCCCGCCTTTTTCAGGCTGTGGTGTTGGGTCGGGCGTCGGGTCGGGGGTTGGCTCTGGCGCATCGTCAAAGACCGGCTCGAATTTAAGTTGCATTTGCGCGTGCGGGTCAACGAATGTTTTGATGGCGTTAAACGGAATCACCATCGGCTCACCCACCCCGTTAAAGCTGAGGGTGATGGCAAACCGGTCATCCAGAATGGCGAGGTTGTCAAACCAGTGCTGCATTACAATGGTCATCTCCTCGGGGTATTTGGCCTTCATCCAACCGGCCATATCCACCCCGGGCACGCGGGTATCAAAGGTGATGACAAAGTGGTGCTCGCCGGGCAGGCCATGTTCGCCGACCTTGGCCAACAGCCCTTTTAGCAGCTCGCGAAACGCTTGTTGCATCAGCTTGTTATAGTCGATCGTGTCGTTCATCGGCCCCGTCCCTTGGCTGTTTGCTGATGGGTAGCAGAAATCATATAGGTTAAAAAGCGAAAGCTTTAACCGCTGGGTGATTATACATTATCGTGATCGGCCCCATCACGCGACCCGTTTTAGCCAATCGGCGATTTCATGCAATGCCTGCTGCCCCTGCGGGATAAGCTTGGTCAGGCTGATAAAGCCGTGGATCTGGCCGGAAAACAGCCGATAGGTAACATCCACCCCCGCCGCGCGCAGTTTTTCGGCATAGGCCGCACCATCATCGACCAGCGGGTCAAAACCGGCGGTAATGATATGCGTGGGCGGCAGGGCCGCAAAATCCTGCCCGAAAAGCGGAGAAAATTTAGGGTCTTCAAAATCATCCCAGCCCCCCGCGTATGAATCGCGAAAATGATACAGTATTTTTGCGGGCAGCACAAAAGCGTCTTCCTGATCGGCGACCGAGGCGCTGGAAAGCGTGGCATCAACCACCGGATAGGCCAGCACCTGAAACGCGGCTTTGGCCCCGCCTGCCGCCGCCAGTTGTTGCGCCGCCACCGCTGCCAGACAGCCACCGGCGCTATCGCCACCAACGCCGATCCGCCGGGCGTCCAGCCCCAGTTCATCGGCGCGCGCGGCGATGTCTTGAAACGCAGCGATGCAATCGTCGGGCGCGGCCGGAAAGGGGTGTTCGGGCGCCAGCCGATAGGCAACAGAGATCACCGTGCCGCCCCAATATTTGGCGAGCTTGGCGCAGGTATGGTGGTGGCTGTCGATATCGCCCTGAATAAACCCGCCGCCATGAAAGTAAACCA
>CAYWXQ010000197.1:1821-3682 GCA_964462475.1 uncultured Rhodobacterales bacterium
TGGTGGTGGCTGTCGATATCGCCCTGAATAAACCCGCCGCCATGAAAGTAAACCAAAGCGGGGGCGTTAGTCGTGGCCGGTTTATCGCTATATAACCGCGCGGCGATCGGGCCGTCAGCCCCTTTTACGGTCAGTTCCTGCATCCGCGCCAGCTTGACCCTTTTGTCAAATTTGGCGGCAACATCACGCAGGGTCTGGCGGCCTTCCTCTAGCGGTGCGATCTCCTCGGGCGGGCGTATTTGCTCAACCAGCATCCCCACCGCATAGGCCTTGGGGTCGATCATTGCACCGCGATAGGTATCGCGCTGCGAAATCAGCCTTGCCACAACCGGTTCGGGCATCAGCGCCATTGCCATGCGGCCAAGCAAAGCCAGTTTTCCCATTCAATCCCCCTTTGGGCCTGTGGTTTATACGATCTTGCCCCACAGGTCATAGTCGCTGGCCTCGTCGACCTCGACCGACACTATATCGCCGATGCTTAGCCCGTCAAACCCGTGGTCGATAAACAGGTTGCCGTCAATCTCGGGGGCGTCGGCCCATGTGCGGCAGGTCGCGCCCTCGGCGTCGATATCATCGACGATCACCTCCAGCTTTTTGCCAACCTTGGCCGCCAGTTTGGATTCGGATATTGCCTGTGATTTCTGCATAAAGCGGTCCCAGCGGTCTTGCTTTACCGCGTCCGGCACATGGTCTGGCAGGGCGTTGCTGCGCGCGCCTTTGACGTTTTCATACTGAAAACAGCCAACACGGTCCAGTTGCGCCTCGTCCAGCCAATCGAGCAGGTGCTGGAACTCGGCCTCGGTCTCGCCGGGGTAGCCGACAATAAAGGTGCTGCGCAGGGTGATATCGGGGCAATCGGCGCGCCATTTGGCGATTTCATCCAGCGTTTTGGCGCTGGCGGCGGGGCGGGCCATGCGTTTTAGCACATCAACATGGCTGTGCTGGAACGGGATATCGAGATAGGGCAATATCAGCCCCTCGGCCATCAGCGGCACCAGATCGCGCACATGGGGATAGGGGTAAACGTAATGCAGCCGCACCCATGCCCCCAGGCTGCCAAGATCGCGCGCCAGATCGGTGATATGGGCGCGGTGGCCACGGCTTTCGGCATATTTCAGGTCCAGCCCATAGGCCGAGGTATCTTGCGATATTACCAGCAGCTCTTTAACGCCGGCTTCCACCAGCCGTTCGGCCTCGCGCAGGATCGCGTGGGCGGGGCGGCTATTAAGCTTGCCGCGCATATCGGGGATGATGCAGAACTTGCATTTATGGTTGCAGCCTTCAGAGATTTTAAGATAGCTGAAATGGCGCGGGGTTAGTGAAACGCCGCGGGCGGGCAGCAGGTCAACAAACGGGTCGGGCGATGGTGGCACGGCCTTGTGAACAGCATCGAGCACCTGTTCATACTGGTGCGGGCCGGTCACCGCCAGCACGCTGGGGTGGGCGCCGGTTATGTAATCTGGCTCGGCGCCAAGGCAGCCGGTAACGATCACACGGCCGTTTTCAGCCAGCGCCTCGCCAATGGCGGCAAGGCTTTCGGCTTTGGCTGAGTCAAGAAAGCCGCAGGTGTTGACAACGACCGCATCGGCGCCCTTGTAATCAGGCGAGATCGCATAGCCCTCGGCGCGCAGGCGGGTTAAGATCCGCTCGCTATCGACCAGCGCTTTGGGGCAGCCAAGGCTGACCATGCCAATGCGGGGCTGGCCGCTGCGGGGGGCGTTTGGCCCCGTGGCCGGAACGGTGGCGCGGGCGAGGTCGGGGCGCAGGTTTGGCGGGTTTGTGCTCATGGGGGTGCTATAGCGCACCCCGCGCGGCGGTGCATCAACAATTTTGCGCGCCTGTGGTGGGCGCTAATGGCCAA
>CAYWXQ010000198.1:0-3661 GCA_964462475.1 uncultured Rhodobacterales bacterium
ACGGTGAATGATATGGCCGAGGCGGATGATATTTTCACCAAGCTGATGGGCGATGTGGTGGAGCCACGCCGCGAATTCATTCAGGAAAATGCACTGAGCGTCGCCAATCTGGATTTTTAGGCGGGCTTGACGCGCTCACCAAAAATAGCCGCGCCGACCCGAATATGCGTCGCGCCCAGCGCAATCGCGCTTTCAAAATCGCTGCTCATGCCCATTGAAAGCCCCGTAAGCCCGTTGTGTTTGGCCATTTTGGCGAGCAGGGCAAAATGCAGGCTGGGTTCCTCGGCGACCGGCGGGATGCACATCAAGCCTGCGATCTTCAAATCGAGCCCTTGGCAGGCCTTGATAAACCTGTCCAGTTCAGCCGGTAATACCCCGGCCTTTTGTGGCTCTTCACCGGTGTTGACCTGAATAAACAGCTCGGGGCAGGCCCCGCGCGCCTGAACCTCGGCGGCCAGTTTGCGGGCCAGTTTTTCGCGGTCAAGGGTGTGGATGGCGTCAAACAGCTCCAGCGCCGGTTTGATCTTGTTGCTTTGTAGCGGGCCGATCAGGTGCAAGCGCACGCCGCTAAACTGCGCCTTGAAGGCGGGCCATTTACCCTGCGCCTCTTGCACGCGGTTTTCACCAAATATCCGGTGGCCCCCGGCCAAAACGGCCGCGACCCGCGCATCGGGTTGAACTTTTGAAACCGCAATCAGCGTCACTTGTTGGCTGTTGCGCCCGGCTTTATGGCAGGCGGTCTTAAGGCGGGTTTTTATGTCGGCTAGGGGCATGTTGGCTCTCCGGTTGGTGGGCTTTGATTAACGCGAAAGCCGCCGCCGTTCAAGCCAACGAAAAAGGGCGGGCCAAGCGGCCCGCCCTTTATATTCTTTGCAATCCGGATGGATTAGAAAGAAGCAGTGATCAGGGCAGTGATGCCGTCTTTGTATTCTGGACCACTGATTTTGTTAGCAGTTGCATAAGAAACAGTTGCCGAGATGTTGTCGTTCACAGCATAGTCGACGCCAACATAGTAAACCATGGTGCCGGCGTTTTTCAGGCCTGCATTAGCTGTCAACTGGTCAGTCACGGCGTAGCCGAGATCAACACCATAAGAAGAGGCGGCCGTGTTGGTGCCAGTGCCGTCATCTTTGTTGTCATAATATGCGCCAACGGTGATCGCACCGGCAGCGTAATCAACTGTCAGGCCGTAGCCGTCGGTGATCAAAGCAGCAGAGTTCATCGCATAATATGCGCCAACGTCCACAGAACCGAAGGTGGTGCTTGCCACGAGGCCGATCGAGTTGTCGGTGCCGTCGGTGATGTAAGAAGCGCCAACGTCGATCGAGCCAAAGGTAGCGTCAGCGCTCAGCGCGGTGCGCGAACCGTTAGCATTGGCAGCGTCGTCATAGCCGAGACCAACTTTGATGGAACCAAAAGTGGCGCCTGCACCAACATTGAAGCCGTCGCAAACATTGTCGGCAATGCCGTCACAGCCAACAGCAACATTGAAGTCGCCGAAACCTACGGTTGCTACTATGGCATAACCGTCATTGATGTTGTCGTCCTGGTTTTCAACGTCAAGCGCCATGGCCGAACGGTCAGCATAATAAAGCTCGGAAGCGCCGCCGTCATTCAGGTCGCCCCAAGTCAGGCTAGCGGCCAGCGTGCCATTGTCAAAGTTGACAGCAACGATTGGAACGCCGGTGCCGATGGCAATGCCGCTTGCGTCGAAAGTAACCACTTTGAATGATGCGGAAGCGGTGACGTTGTCGCCAAGATCAACTGACCCTTTGACGCTCAGCGAACCGTCGGCGAATACGCCGCCTTCGATTACGTCGTTATAGCCAACGGTAGCATCGCCGGACCAAGTTAAAGATTGTGCAGACGCAGCGCCTGCCATGGCAACCAGTGCGGTAGTTGCAAAGAGAACGTTTTTCATCGTTATTCCCTCGTTTGTGTTAAAAAAACCTCAACCGGATTGCCCAGTAGGAGTGCGCCTTTATTTACCCATCGCCCCGCGCAGGTCAAGCAAGCCGCCAAGCCCGAAAGCATTGATTTTTCAGCCGTTGCATTTTTGGCACAGTTTGGCGGTAACACCGCTTTGATTTGGGTAATTTAGGCAATATTCAGCCGATGTTGCCGGTTTTGGCACCGCGAGGCGTTGTTTTTTTGCTGGCCCCGCGAAACGGGAATCACCCTTTGGCAACATATAGCGCACGCGGTGCCCCGCGCCGCAGCGCTTAAAAGTTAACCGAAAACCAGGTTGAAAGACCATCCTGAAAGTTTTTCGGCCCGTGGTCATTGCCGCCGGAATCACTGGCCGCCGACACCCCGAGTTTTGCGTTTTTGTCGATCTTCAGGATCGCGCCGATATAATAGCGGGTTGACTGGTCAAACCCGGCATAGGTCGAAAAACTGCTTGAAACCTTGTATTTAAGGTCAACCCCGGCATTTGAAGCGCCGCCGTCACTGCCATCCCAATAGACACCCACATCGACCGGCCCGAATGATGTGCCGACCGAAACACCGAATTCATTGGCAGTAGAGGCATTGGCGGCATAATAACCCGCCAGATCGACCGCGCCAATAGCGCCGTCAGCACCCATACCAAAGGTACGGTCGCCCTCGCCATCAAGCTGATAGGCCATTTCAACGCTGACCTTTCCGATGCCAAAACCAACATTGGCCCCGATAACGCTGGCCTCTTCGCGCGCCCCGAAGGTATCATAGCCGAAACCAAAATCGACAGCCCCGATCGACCCCGAAATGCCAATAGAAGGGTAGTTGAGCGGCCCGCCCGCCTGTAAATTGGGCGCATCCCCCGAAAGCGCAACATCTATATTGCCAAAGCTGGCATCCAGCCGCACAATATAGTAGTTACCCTTGGGGTCAAAGAAGCCGGATTCATCGCCCGACACGGCGCTATTGTTAACCGACATGCCCGAAACGCCATTATAATTGTCGTCCGCCGCCGATTTACGATCACCCACTGAAAGGGTTACCCGATCGGTCTTGATCACGATGGTGGGGTATTTGTCCCAGTCAATGCCGGGGGTGCTGGCGCTAAAAGCCCCGCCCCAGGTTATTTTGATAGAGCCGATATCACCCATATCGGCTTTTGCGCGCATATTCAGGCCGCCCGACATGTAAAAGCCGTTCTCGATCAGGTCGTTATACCCGAGTTCAACATCGGCGCTCCAGCGCACGTTGCTATGGGCCCCGGCGATGGCCGCGCTGGCGCTGGCAACCAAAGCAAAACTGGCAAGGATGTATTTCACGCTGGGGCCTTTCAAATTTTGCGGCAGTTCGCACCGGCGCCTGACCGTCACTTTGTTTATTCACGCATCGCAGACTCAGGTCAAGCCATGGGCGGTTTTCGGTGCCATTCCGTGCCAAGCGTTGCATTTTTGGCATAGTTCTGCGGGGCTGGCGGCCTGAATGTGCTTGTTCAGCCCCAAATCAGCCGATAAACCGGCCTAAAGCATGCAAGGAGCCAAGCCAGTGTCACGTTATAATGCCCATGTTACCGAGCCGAAATGGCAAGCCAGATGGCGCGATGAACAGGTGTTCAAAGCCGAACGCAATGAAAGCCGCCCCAAATATTATGTGCTCGAGATGTTCCCATACCCCTCGGGCAAGCTCCATATCGGCCATGTGCGCAACTATACTATGGGCGATC
>CAYWXQ010000199.1:0-1137 GCA_964462475.1 uncultured Rhodobacterales bacterium
ACGGGTTTCACCCCGATGCGGCGGCCGAGTCATCGGGGCCGAGATCGGGGTTTCAGATGAAATGCTGCTGGCGCGGGTGCTGGAGGGGGTCGACGACCAAACCCTTGACCGTTTTATAGAAGCACTGATCCATGGCGGCGGCAAAAAAGACGGTAGCGCCGCCAACCTTTTGGCCCAAATGCGCCAAAACCCCGCCACTGCCGCGCTTGATCTGCTTGAAAGCGGGTTTTTGCGCAAAGATAAACAGCCGCTTTCAACCCGTGGTTTTCCGGTAAAAGAGGCCAAACGGCAGTTCCCCCCGGCGCTGGAAATAATGGAAACCCTGATCACGCGGGTTTACGCCGCGCGGCAATCGCGGCTGGCGTTGGGCGCGTTTAAAAAGGCCGCGGCCCTGCATTGGTTGGCGCAAGATTTTTTGCAGCGCTACGCCGCCAAAAAAGCCGGTCTGGGCGCGCTCGAATTCGAAGACCTGATCCGCAAGGCCGAGGCGTTGTTGCAGCGCTCGGACATGGCGCAATGGGTGCTTTACCGGCTGGATGGCGGCATTGACCACATTCTGGTGGACGAAGCGCAGGATACCAGCCCGCTGCAATGGGATATTGTCACCGCGCTGGCCGCCGAAATTTACGCCACCGCGCTAGAATCCGCCCCCCCGCGCACGATCTTTGTGGTTGGCGATGAAAAACAGTCTATTTTCTCGTTTCAGGGGGCAGACCCGCATAAGTTCGCCGAGGTCAGGGCGCTGTTGCAGCAGCGGCTGGCAGCAGTTGGCCCGCCAATGTTTGACGGGGCGCTGCAATGCTCGTTTCGCTCGGCCCCGCCGATACTGGCACTGGTTGATCAGGTTTTCGCGGGCGAGGTGCGCGGCGGTATTACCGGTGATATCAGCCACATAGCGGTTGATGACACCCTGCCCGGGCGGGTTGAGGTTTGGCCGTTTTATGAAAAAGAACCGGCCAGTGAAATGCTGCCATGGGACGCGCCGGTTGATGCCCTGCCCGAAAGTGACCCGGTATTGCTGCTGGCCGAGGACGTAGCGGCGCGGGTGCGTGATATTTTGCAAAGCGGCACCGCGCTGCCGGGCCAAAACAACGCCATTCAGGCCGGTGATTTTTTAATTCTGGTGCAGTCGCGCGG
>CAYWXQ010000199.1:1237-3565 GCA_964462475.1 uncultured Rhodobacterales bacterium
CGGATATGCTGAAAAACGCCGATTTCGAGCGCCCCTACGAGTTGCTTGAACGCATACTTATAAAGCATAATGGCCGCAAAAACCTGCTGGCGCGGCTGGGGCCAGAGGCCGAGGAAGGCATAGACGAGCTGCTGCGGATGGCGCTTGAATTCGAGCGCCATGCCATGCCCTCATTGACCGGATTTTTGAACTGGGTCAATGCCGAGGACATGGAGGTAAAACGCCAGTTCAACAATGAAAACAAACTGTTGCGGATTATGACCGTGCATGGCGCCAAGGGGCTGGAAGCGCCGATTGTAATTCTGCCGCAAACCGTGAAAGCGCCGCGCAATACCGGCAACGCGGTGCTGGAGCTGGCCGAGGGGCTGGCCACCTGTGGCATGGGCGTGGCCGAGCTGCCCGAAACGCTGGCGACCGCGCATCAACGCCAGATAGATCTGCAAAAAGAAGAGCGGATGCGGCTGCTTTATGTCGCCATCACCCGCGCCGAAAGCTGGCTGATTGTGGCCGGTTCAGGCCGGCGCACCAAAAACAGCGACAACTGGTATGACCCGGTTTTTGACGCCATCACCGCCCTTGGCGGCACCGAGGACCCCCACGGGCGGCTGGTGCTGGAAAACAACTGGGCGCTTGCGGAAGGCAGCCCAAAAACGCCCGCTGCCGCCCCTGCCACCACCCCGCCCGACTGGCTGTCACAGCCCGCCGCGCCGGTTGAAAAACCGCCACGGCCGCGGTCGCCCTCGCAACTGGGGGGGGCGCATACGCTGGCGGGCACCGCGCCAGACGATACCGCGTTGCTGCGGGGCGAGCAGACCCATATTTTGCTCGAACATCTGGCGGGCATGCCGGTTGGTGATCGGGCCGCCGCCGCGCAAACCCTGCTTGATAGCCCGCTGGAGGGGGTGGTTGATACGGCGCTCAAAACCCTGTTATCCCCCGATTTGGCGCATGTTTTTGCCAGCGACGCCCTGCGCGAGGTGCCGGTTTTTGCCAACCTGCCGGGCCTTGGTCCGATTTCGGGGCGCATAGATGTGCTGCTGGTTGGCAAAAGCATCACCGCGATTGATTTTAAATCCAACCCGCAGGTCCCCGCCCGCCCCGAGGACACCCCGGAAGCGTTTTTGCGCCAATTGGCGGCCTACCGCGCAGCATTGGCGCAAATCTGGCCCGAGCGCACTATTAAAACCGCCATTTTATGGAGCGCGACGCAAAGCCTGATGCAAATTACCCCCGCGCTGACCGATGCGGCACTGAAGCGCGCCGCAGATGCTTGACGTTACCCGACCGGCTACCTAGGTTAGACGCAACTTAAATACCGATATCAGGAGGCCATCGTGGCAACATTTAAAGTAACCGATAGCAGCTTTCAGGCCGATGTGCTTGATTCAGACGTGCCCGTTGTGGTCGATTTTTGGGCCGAATGGTGTGGCCCGTGCAAAATGATCGGCCCCGCGCTTGAGGAATTATCAGAAGAATATGGCGACAGCGTAAAGATCGCCAAGCTCAACGTTGACGAAAACAGCGGCATTCCGGCGCAAATGGGCATTCGCGGCATTCCGGCGCTGTTTTTGTTTAAAGGCGGCGAAGTGGTGGCCAACAAAACCGGTGCCGCCCCGAAAGCCGCGCTGAAAAGCTGGATCGACGGCGCTATTTAAGCCCTGATTGCTGCAATTCACGCCCCCTCCGGCAACGGCGGGGGCTTTTTTATGGGCTATTCAGTAATATTGCTCGACTGGATTTGCAACGTATTGTATATTTTAAGGATTGATCAATATTCCTTAAGGATTTCCTTATGTTTTTTTCGACGCCCGAAAAGGCCGGTTTTACCGTCGATGCCCAACCGGTAGGCGTGAATAACGGCGGGAAACTCATGAACGCTGTGTTGCCGACCTATACCTATGACCAGATCGCGCTTTACCTGACAGACGGGTTCTGGAACGATCAGGGCTATAGCCGCGCCGGTTTTAATGTGCTGGCGGGGGGCTCGCTTTCGGTGAATATCACCAACCTGACCGCCGCCGGCCAGTATTTTGCCACCCAGGCATTGCAGGCATGGACCATGGTTACCGGCATTGATTTTACGTTTATTTCTGCGGGCGAACAGATCTTTTTTGATGATGTGCAATTATTTGACCCTCTGGGTAACCCACTGGGCCCTTTTGGTGGCCCTGATAGCGAGAGCGGCGGTTTTGTGAATCACTCGTCGATAAATATCGACACCAACTGGATCGCGGGGGATCCGCAAAGCATCGATACCTTTTCGTTCCAGACCTATATGCACGAGATCGGCCATGCGCTGGGGCTGGGCCATGCGGGCAACTATGACGG
>CAYWXQ010000200.1:0-3561 GCA_964462475.1 uncultured Rhodobacterales bacterium
ATGCGCGCTAAACGTGTATGCGCCGCCCCCTCGCCTCGCCAACCGGACATTGACGCGGCCCGACGGGTGTGAAAAGACAGGCAAAACCCGCAACCACCGGCCCGTCATGACAACCCCCCTGCCCCCGCAATTGCGCCTGAACGCCGAACCCGATACCGCGCGCCTTGCCAACGCATTCGCGCAAGCGCTCGGGGCGGGTGATGTGCTGTTGCTGGGCGGGGGGCTGGCAGCAGGTAAAACATTTTTTGTGCGCGCGGCGGTGGCGGCACTTGGCAGCCAAAATCAGGTCACCAGCCCGACCTATAGCCTTGCGCATATCTACCAAAGCCCGAAAGCGCCGGTGTTGCATGTTGATGCCTATCGCCTGAAAACCCCCGCCGAATTCACCGATTTGGGGCTAGAGCACGAGCAGGAAACCAGCATAACCTTTATTGAGTGGGGCGCGATACTGGCCGGTGAATTTGACCGCTGGCTGCGGCTTGATCTTGCCCTCGACCCGGCCGACAGCCACGCCCGCACCGCCACATTTAGCGCCCACGGCGCGGTCGCCCACGCGCAGCTGGCACGGATTTTGGCCCATTACGGCGGCGATTCCGCATGAGGCTGTTTTTGCAAACCTCCTCGGGGCAACCGGCACTGGTGCTGTGGGATGGCAGGGTGCGCTTTCAGGCGCAATACGCCCATATGCAGCGGCTGGATTACGGGGGAGAACTGGCCAAGGCACTGGCGAAAACCGGCCACGACATCGGGGCATTGAAAGCCGTAATCGTTGATATCGGCCCCGGGCGGTTGGGCGCCACCCGCAGCGCGGTTGCCTTTGCCAATGGCCTGGCCTTTGCGCGCGGTATTGCGGTGGTGCCGCTAAGCTCGTTTTTAATACTGGGTATTTACGGCGAAAAAACCCATGCCCGCCCGTGCCTTGTGCTGCGCAGTGCCGCGCGCAGCCAGTATCACTGGGCGTTGATAAACGCGGGTGAAATTACCGAAACCGGCTTTGCCACCAACGGTGAAATCGCGCCAAAAACCTATAGCGGGCCGGTGGTGGTTGCGGGCGATGCCAGCCCCGAAACCGTGCGCCTTCCCACCCTGCCAGACACGCTATGGCCGGGGCTGAAAACCGCGCCGGGCGCAGCACTTGCGCTACTGGCGGGCCACATGCAGCCGGTAACCACCCCCGTGGTGCCGCTGATAGAAACACTGGAATGGAGGCAAAATGCTCGATAACGTGGTTGCAACCTTGCGCGCTGGCGGTGTCGCCCTACTGCCGACCGACACCGTTTACGGCCTGTTCGCCAGCCCCGAATTTCCGGCGGCGGTAGCGAAAATTTTCACACTCAAATCCCGCCCCGTGGCGAAAAAATTGCCGGTGCTGGCGGGCAATATCGGCCAGCTAAAATCGCTTGGCGTGCAGTATGATGCGCGGCTCGAAAAGCTGCTGCACCTGTCATGGGTGCCGGGGCCGTTGACCCTGATTTTAGCGGTTAACCAAGCCAACGCGCCGCCATGGCTGCAAGGGCGGTCCGAGGTCGCGGTGCGTCTGCCCGATGATCTGTTTTTGCGCAGCCTGCTGCTGACCACCGGCCCGCTATTGGCCACCAGCGCCAATAAAAGCGGGCAGCAAACCCCGCCCGAAACCGCCGAAATCTTGCAGCAACTGGCCGGCACGCCCGATATCACCCTTGACAACGGCCCGCGCAGCGGCGCGGCCTCGACCCTTATCAACACCCGCAGCACGCCCTATACGGTCGAACGTCGCGGCGCGCTCACCGATGCCGCCCTGCAAGAAGTGCTGGCGCTATGAGCCGAGACTATGTTCTCGGCATCGAGACCTCGTGCGATGACACCTCGATCGCGGTGGTTAACGCTGCTGGCGATGTGCTGGCCTGCAAAACCGCCTCGCAGGTGGATGTGCACGCGGGCTATGGCGGTATCTACCCCGAGTTCGCCAGCCGCGCCCATGTTGCGGCGATCATCCCGACCCTGTCGGCGGTGATGGAGGATGCCACCGTCACCCCCGCGCAACTGATCGCCATAGGGGTGACACGCGGACCGGGGCTGATAGGCTCTCTGCTGGTTGGGATCCACACCGCCAGCGGGCTTGGCGCTGGCTGGGGGCTGCCGGTTTACGGCATCAACCACCTGCGCGGCCACCTGCGCAGCGCCGCGCTTGAAGGCGGCGTTGTTGCCTATCCCGCCATTGTGCTGTTGGCCTCGGGCGGGCATACGCTGCTGGCGCATATGGCGTCGGCCAACCAGATGCAGCTAATCGGCACCACCCGCGACGATAGCGTTGGCGAGGCCTATGATAAAGTAGCGCGCATGCTTGGCCTTGGCTTCCCCGGCGGGCCACAGGTTGACCGGCAAGCGAAAGCCGGGCAGCCAAGCATCCGGTTTCCGCGCCCGATGCTTGGCAAAGGGTATGAGTTTTCTTTCTCCGGCCTTAAATCCGCTGTGCGCCGGTATCTTGAACAAACACCCGAACCGGTGACGGCCGATGTTGCGGCGTCGTTTGTTGCGGCCTCAATGGATGTGCTAACCAGCAAATGCCGTGCCGCCATCGCGCAATACCGCCCCGCCAGCCTGATCGTGGTCGGCGGGGTTTCCGCCAGCCCGCAACTGCGCGCCCGGATGCAAACACTGTGTAATGAAACTGACACCGCGCTGGCCCTACCACCGGCAAAATGGTCAACCGACAATGGCGCCATGATCGCGATGGCGACTTTTGATTATATAGACACAGCCGCCACAAAAACGCTTGAGGTCAGCCCCAGTCTGCCGATCGAAATTTTCTAGCACATCAGCCGGTTTACCCAAGCCCCAACCCAAAGTGCCCCTACCGAGCGAAGCGAGGCCGCCGCCGCCGGCAAGCCGTGTTTTCAGCCTTGCTGTAAACCGTGCCTTTGACGACGGGGGCCATAGCGCGCCCTTGGCCAAGCAGGCAAACCGTTCGGGGCCTCCGTGAGGAAAAGGCAATTCCGGCTGTGGTCGCATTGCACATTGTTTCAGGCTTAGACAAAACCGAAAGCAAGCCCTCCCGCCCGTTGGACGCTGTTTTGCTGCGCAAAAAATCGCCTCCCGTTGGGCGTGGCCTCGCTACGCTCGGCAGAGGGCCACACGTTTACTGGGGGCGTTAAAACAGCACCAGCCAGTCGGCGCTGGCGACACCCAGTTGGTGCAGGGTGGCCTCGGCCAGTAGCCCGACAAACAGGCCAAAAAGATAAAGCAGTGACAGTTTGAAGAACTTCTTCTCGACCTTGTAGCCGTCTTTTTGCGCCGCGTCTTCCTTGCGCCGCCATATCCCGAGCGCGCCTTTTACAAAGGCAAAGTTGAGCCAGAGCGCAATCGCCAGATAGGCCAAGCCACCAACCGAGCTGAACGCCAGTGCCAGCGATGTCGGCACCAACAGCAAGGTATAGATGACGATCTGCCGGCGCGTGGCCGGACGGCCATGGGTAACGGTCAGCATCGGCACTTTGGCGCGGCTGTAATCGTCGTTCATAAACAGGGAAAGCGCCCAGAAATGCGGCGGGGTCCACATGAACACCAACCCGAACATCGCGA
>CAYWXQ010000201.1:0-3519 GCA_964462475.1 uncultured Rhodobacterales bacterium
CCACGCCGCCAAGCGCTGCCGTGCCCGCCATATTGGCGTGGCGAAACACATCGCCAGAGCGGTCAACCCCCGGGCCTTTGCCATACCACAGGCCGAAAACGCCATCAAACTTGCCGTCGCCGCGCAGCCCTGCGGCCTGCGCGCCCCAATGGGCGGTGGCGGCAAGGTCTTCGTTCAACCCCGGCTCAAAATGAACATCCGCCGCTTCAAGCTGGCTTTCGGCGCGCTGCATTTGCAGATCAACCGCGCCCACCGGCGAGCCGCGATAGCCGCTTACATAGCCCGCAGTGTTGTGGCCTGCTTCCTTATCCCGTTGTTTTTGCATCAACATCAGGCGCACCAGCGCTTGGGTGCCGTTCAGAAGCACAGTCTTTTTAGACAGGTCCAGCCGATCAGATAGCGATACGGGTTGCAGATCCATAACAAGTTCCTCCGCCCCCAGTATTGGTCAGAAACTTTGACCTTTCAAGGAAAATCTCTGTGAAAGGCGGCGGAAGTGAACATACGTTCATATGTTGCGCGGCCAGCTAGAGTCGCGCAGTGTTTTGCAAATTTATGCCCTGACAGGCGCAACATTTTTGCCGACACCGGATTTTACCGCCACACTATAGGCCAGCATAATCGCGATAAAGAACGCCGCATTAAACATGGCAATGCCCGAATTTGCGATCTCGACAGCGCCGGTGCCGGTGTAATAAACCCCGCCCGCAAGGTCGATGGCCTGAATGGCGATCATACCATAAAGCCAGAACATGTTTTGCAGCGGCGCGCGGGCGATATAAAACATGCCAACCCCGTAAACAATGAAACGCGCGGCCAGCATAGACAGCGGATAGCCGATATCGGCCGCCACCGCGCTATGGCCCTGCATGGCCAGAAACCCCAGCGGCATAAACAGATAAAACGCGCCCAAAACCAGCTGCGAGATGCCGATAAGATAGGGGGTGAATTTAAGGATTTTCATGGTGTTCTCCGATATATTGACGATGGAGGTATAAATATTGTAGTCTCTATACAAAAGGAAGTATGCACCTTTTGGTAACTATAGCTCCGTTTGGTTAGCCTGATGAAAATGAACAAAGTTCCAGAACAAATAGTTTGTGACACCGGCTGCCCCGTGCGCAAAACCGCCGATATTCTGGATGGAAAATGGACCACGCTGATCGTGCGCGACCTTTTGAGCGGGGTAAAACGGTTTTCCGAGCTACAGCGCGGCATTGAGGGGATCTCGCCCAAAATGCTGACCACGCGGCTGAAAATGCTGGAGGCCAACGGGCTGGTCAGTAAGCAGATATACCCGGTTATTCCGCCCAAAACCGAATACTGCCTCACCGCCAACGGGCGGGAACTGGAGGGGGTTATTCTGGCGATGGCACAATTTGGCCAGCGGTTGGGATAAGCGTTGCACGAAAGCGGGCTCGCCCTTAGACTGCGCCAAAAATCTGGAGCGCCAAATGGATTGGGACAAGGTCAGGATATTTCACGCGGTGGCCGATGCGGGCAGCCTGACCCACGCGGGCGAGGTCTTGCACCTTAGCCAATCTGCTGTCAGCCGCCAAATTCGCGGGCTCGAGGAAAGCCTGAACGTGATTCTGTTTCACCGCCATGCGCGCGGGCTGATATTAACCGAACAGGGCGAATTGCTGTTTGATGCCGCCAAGGCAATGGCCAAGCAGCTAGAGGCCGCGACAGCCCAGATCAAGGATTCGGAAGACGAGGTTTTTGGTGAATTGCGGGTGACCACCACCACCGGTTTTGGCTCACTCTGGTTGGCGCCGCGCTTGGCGCATTTATATGAAAAATACCCCAACCTGCGCATTAACCTGATGCTGGAAGAGCGCGTGCTCGACCTGCCGATGCGCGAGGCCGATGTGGCGATCAGGATGAAAGAGCCGTCACAGGCCGACCTTGTGCGCCGCCGACTGATGGATGTGAACATGAAGTTTTACGCCAGTCGCGATTATCTGGCCGCCAACGGCACCCCGAAAACCGCGCTTGAAATGCGGCAGCACCGGCTGATCTCGCAATCGCCGAGCGCCCCGCAGGTCAGCGCCGGTGCCGCATGGGTTGGCCCGTTTATCGAAGAAAACGAAACCTCGCTTTTGACGGTGAACAACTATTTCGGCATTTTGCAGGCGGTGCGCAATTCGCTGGGGATCGGCGCGCTGCCCGACTATTTAACCGCCGATTTTCCCGAGCTGGTGAACGTGCTGCCCGAATCGGGCTCACAACCGGTGCCGGTGTATCTGGCCTATCCGGCCGAGCTGCGGCAATCAAAACGGGTGGCAGTGTTCAAGGATTTTGTGCTGAATGAAGTGATCGCCTATCGCAAAGTGATGCGCGAAAACGGCTGAATTTACTTGTTATAAACGAATTTGCGATAGCTATGCATTTAGGTGATAGCGGTTATGCGTCGCAGTTTGGTGCATTTATCTTGATTGATTGATCAGGGCTACCTATATCACCTTTCGAAGCAAGCGAGTTCGCTCGCAACGTTTCATACCTCCCTGTTGGACTTGGGCCGAGCTTAGCTCGGCCTTTTTTTTGGTCTTTTGAAAAAGGTGGGGTGGACCCCCCCCTATGTGCGACTTCCGGCTTTCATCATCCCTAGCGCGGCGGCGTCTTTCAGGGTCAGGTCCAGCGCTTTGTGGGCGGAGTCGATCAGGGTGTCGATCTCGGCTTTTGTGATCACCAGCGGCGGGGCGATGATCATTTTATCGCCGACATGGCGCATCACCAGATTGTTGGCAAAGCAATGGTCGCGGCAAATCGGGCCAACGGAACCGTCCTCGGCAAAGGGCGCGCGGGCGGCCACGTCGGGCGTTAGCTCCAGCGCCGCCATCAGCCCTGAAATGCGGGCCTCGCCGACCAGCGGGTGTTGGCCAAGCTCGGCCCAGCGTTTGGCCAGATAGGGCGCGGTTTCATTGGCGACGGTAGTAACGATGTTTTCCTCGTCCAGTATGCGCAGGTTTTCCAGCGCCACGGCGGCGGCCACCGGATGGCCGGAATAGGTGTAGCCGTGGTTGAACTCGCCGCCTTTTTCGGCAAATACCGCCGCCAGCTTTTCAGACAATACCGAGCCGCCAATGGGTTGGTAGCCCGATGAAAGCCCCTTGGCGATGGTGATGATATCTGGCTTGATACCATAGGCTTGCGACCCGAACCACGCGCCGGTGCGCCCGAAACCGGTAATGACCTCATCCGCGATCAGCAAAATTTCATGGGCGTCGCAAATGCGCTGGATCTCGGGCCAATAGGTGGCGGGCGGCACAATAACCCCGCCAGCGCCCTGCACCGGCTCGGCAATAAAGGCAGCGACGTTGTTTTCGCCCAAACGCTCGATTTCGGCCTCTAGCGCTTGGGCGGCTTGCCGGCCGAATTCGTCGGGCGAAAGATCGCCGCCCTCGGCATACCAATAGGGCTGGGCGATGTGGGAAATGCCGGGAATGGGCAACCCGCCCTGCGCGTGCATCGCCGCCATGCCGCCAAGGCTGGCCGAGCCCATGGCCGAGCCGTGAT
>CAYWXQ010000202.1:0-3513 GCA_964462475.1 uncultured Rhodobacterales bacterium
TCCCGGTATACTCCCTTAGCAGGGGAGCGCCTTCGACCACTCGGCCACGTCTCCGCCGATGGGTCTATCCGCGAATGGCGGGCTTGTTCAAGCGGTAATTTGGCTTTGCGGCACAAAAACCGACAAAATATTTGACCCCGGCGACCAATGCCCGCGCGCCAATGTCGGGAAACCGACAGGGGGTGGCAGGTTTTGGCTTGCGTTATGGGGTAACCCAACGCTAACCTAGAGAAAATCTAGATGTCGGATCACCGGCACGGTTCAACATGGAGATATGGTTTGGCGTTTGACACCTCGTCCGATGCATTTGTCGCTTTCGAGCGCGTGCAAAAAAGCTATGATGGCGAGATTTTGGTGGTTAAAGACCTTAATCTGCGCATTGGTAAGGGCGAGTTTTTAACCATGCTCGGGCCGTCAGGCTCGGGCAAAACCACATGTCTGATGATGCTGGCCGGGTTTG
Source organism: uncultured Rhodobacterales bacterium (assembly GCA_964462475.1). GTDB lineage: Bacteria > Pseudomonadota > Alphaproteobacteria > Rhodobacterales > Rhodobacteraceae > UBA3077. The sequence goes on from CAYWXQ010000202.1 coordinate 461, forward strand.
AAACCGCCACCCACGGCGATATTTTGCTGGGCGGCAAGCCGATCAACAACATCCCCCCCCACAAGCGCGGCATTGGCATGGTGTTTCAGAATTACGCGCTATTTCCGCATATGACCGTCGGCGAGAACCTTTCGTTTCCGCTCGAGGTGCGCAAAATCGGCAAGTCCGAGCGTGAAACCATGGTGCGCGACGCGCTAGATATGGTGCAAATGGGTGATTTCGCCGGTCGGCGGCCCGCGCAGCTTTCGGGCGGGCAGCAGCAGCGTATCGCGTTGGCGCGTGCGCTGGTGTTCAAGCCCGAGCTGGTGTTGATGGACGAACCCCTCGGCGCGCTCGACAAACAGCTGCGCGAACGCATGCAATACGAAATCAAACACCTGCATGAAGAGCTTGGCATTACTGTGGTTTATGTGACCCATGACCAATCCGAAGCCCTGACCATGTCTGACCGGGTGGCGGTGTTTGAAGATGGCCGTATCCAGCAACTAGCGGCGCCGGACGATCTGTATGAGCGCCCCGAAAACGCCTTTGTGGCCCAGTTTATTGGCGAGAACAACACCCTGAAGGGGGTGATTTCCGCCAAAGAGGGCGACACGGTTTCGGTTGATGTCGAAGGCGGTTTGCAAGTGCGGGCGCTGGCGGTAAATTGCGGCGGTGTGGGTGATAAAACCACGCTTTCCTTGCGCCCCGAGCGGGTATCGCTGAACAGCGACGGGCCAAATGCCACCGAAGCGCAGGTGCTGGAGCTGATCTATCTGGGTGACCATATTCGCTGTCGGCTGGTGGTATCGGGCAATGACGCGTTTATTGTAAAAGTGCCAAACGGGGCGGGGCAAAAGCACCTTGTGGTCGGCGAGACCACCCCGATCAGCTGGCAAAACGAAGATTGCCGCGCCCTGGAACCGTAGCGCGACCAACAGGGGTGCGCAGGCTGGCCCGAAGCGCGCGCTCTTTTCAATTCGGGTGATTTAAGGGAGAAAAACATGACGATTAAAAATCTGGTGCTGGGGGCGAGCGTGGCTGCGCTGTCTGCTGGCGCGCTGATGGCGCAAGAGCTGACCATCGTATCATGGGGCGGGGCGTATTCGGCCAGCCAGCAGGCGGCTTATTCTGATCCGTATATGGCTGCCAATCCGGGCGTAAACATCATCAACGACGAAAGCTCGCCCGAGGCCGTGGCCAAGCTGCGCGCCATGGCCGAAGCCGGCAACACCACATGGGATGTGGTCGATGTTGAAGCCGGCGACGCCATCCGCCTGTGCGACGAAGGTCTGGCAATGGAGATCGACCCGAATACCCAGCTGGCCCCCGCGCCTGACGGCACCTCGGCTGTGGATGATTTCGGCGACCTGTTGGTCTCTGATTGTTTTGTGCCACAAATCGTGTTTTCGACCACGTTTGGCTATCGCACCGATATGGTGCCCGAGGGCACACCTCCGCCCACCGGCGCCTGTGATGTGTTTGATCTGGCGACCTATCCCGGCAAGCGCAGCCTGAACAAACGCCCCGTTGCCAACATGGAATGGGCGTTGCTTTGTGACGGTGTTGCCTATGAAGACGTATACAACATGTTGGAAACCGATGCCGGTCAGGCGCGCGCTTTTGCCAAGCTTGACACCATCAAGGATCAGGTTATCTGGTGGTCGGCCTCTGCCGAGCCGATCCAGTTGTTGGCTGATGGCGAAGTGTTCATGGCTTCGGCCTATAATGGCCGCCTGTTTTCGATGATCGCCGAAAAGGGCCAGCCCGTGGGTATGGCCTGGGATTGGCAGATGTTTGACATCGACGGCTGGATCATTCCGGCTAATTTGAGCGACGAGCGCAAAAAAGCGGCGCTGGATTTTGTATATTTTGCCACTGACACCCAGCGTTTGGCTGATCAGGCGAAATACATCTCGTATGGGCCGGCACGTGCTTCGTCGATACCGCTGGTTGGCAAACACGCCACCTTGGGCATTGATATGGCGCCTTATATGCCAACCAACCCGGCCAATGCCAAAAACACCTTTGTAAACAACTACAGCTGGTGGGCCGATTACCGCGATGATCTGGATGCAAAATTCCAGGCATGGCTGGTAAAATAAGCCAATAATTGCGGGGCCGGTTCGCTGGCCCCGCTTTTTCTCTCAAGGAGACGCAATGCCTGATTCGAGCACAGATACCGGCCCGGTAATAGCCGCCGATGGCCGCCCGCTAAAGGCCAGCTTGAACCGCGCTTTGCGCCGCCAGAAAATTCGCGCATTATTGCTGATCGCGCCGTTGCTGATTTTTGTGCTGATCACGTTTATTGCCCCGATCGGTGATATGTTGTTGCGTTCGGTGCAAAACGATATCGTGTCTGACACCCTGCCCCGCACCGTGATCGCGCTGGAAAGCTGGGATGCCACCACTACCCTGCCCCCCGACGAAGCGGTTTTTGTGGCCTTGGCCGAGGATTTGCAAGTGGCGGTGGCCAACAAAAAACACACCCAGCTTGGCGGACGGCTGAATTATGAACGCTCGGGGATGAGCTCGCTGTTTCGCAAAACCGGGCGCAAGGTAAAACGGCTGGATATGGACGCGCCGCTGCGACCGCAGTTTTTGGCGATCGAGTCTGACTGGGGCGACCCCGGTGTGTGGCGCACGATCAAGGCCAACTCGTCGCGCATTACCGCCGGCTATTTTTTGAACGCGGTTGATTTGCAGCTCGGCCCCGACGGCATTGAACAACGCCCCGAAAACCAGCGCATTTATGTAAAGCTGTTTATCCGCACCATTATTTTAAGCGTGACCATCACGCTATCGACCTTTCTGCTGGGCTATCCGATCGCGTTTTTGCTCGCCAATCTCAAGGTCCGGACATCAAACATGCTGATGATTTTGGTGTTGCTGCCGTTCTGGACCTCGCTTTTGGTGCGAACCTCGGCGTGGAAGGTGTTGTTGCAGCAACAAGGGGTGATCAACGACACGCTGGTCTGGCTGGGGATTATCGCCGACAATAACCGGTTGGAGCTTATTAATAACGCCACCGGCACCATTATTGCCATGACCCATATTTTGCTGCCCTTCATGAT
>CAYWXQ010000203.1:0-3509 GCA_964462475.1 uncultured Rhodobacterales bacterium
GTTGGGATAATAAATCGACCCGCGCGAATTGTGATTACTCGTTCCATATGGCGGTGACATGGTGGGGCGAGCAGGTGTTTGATGACATGCAGGAGGTCGTTGGGCGCGGGATAAACACCTTTAAGCATTTCCTTGCTTATAAGGGCGCGTTGATGGTCAATGACGACGAGCTTTACGCCAGCTTCAAGCGCTGCGCCGAGCTGGGGGCGACGCCGCTGGTGCATGCCGAAAACGGCGATGTGGTGGCGGAGCTGACGGCGCAATTGCTGGCCGAGGGCAATACCGGCCCCGAGGCGCATGCCTATTCCCGCCCGCCGCAGGTCGAGGGCGAGGCGACGAACCGCGCGATTATGATTGCCGACATGGCCGGCGCGCCGCTTTATGTGGTCCATACCAGCTGCGAGGACAGCCACGAGGCCATTCGCCGCGCGCGGATGCAGGGCAAGCGGGTGTGGGGGGAGCCGTTGATCCAGCACCTGACGCTGGACGAGAGCGAGTATTTTAACAAGGACTGGGACCATGCGGCGCGCCGCGTGATGAGCCCGCCTTTCCGCAATAAGAAGCATCAAGATAGCCTGTGGGCGGGGCTGCAAAGTGGTAGCCTGAGCGTGGTCGCCACTGACCATTGCGCCTTTACCACCGAGCAGAAGCGCAGCGGCATTGGTGATTTCAGCAAAATTCCCAACGGCACTGGGGGGCTGGAAGACCGGATGCCGATGCTCTGGACGCATGGTGTTGCCACGGGTCGTTTAACGATGAACGAGTTTGTCGCCGTGACCTCGACCAATATTGCCAAGATACTGAATTGTTACCCGAAAAAGGGCGCGGTTATGGTCGGGGCGGATGCGGATATTGTGGTCTGGGACCCCGAGAAAGAAAAAACCATATCGGCAGGCAGCCAGCAATCATCCATTGATTACAACGTGTTCGAGGGCAAGCAGGTAAAGGGCTTGCCGCGCTATACGCTGACGCGTGGGCAGGTGGCGGTAATGGATGGCGAAATTCGCACTCAGGAAGGCCACGGCGAATTTGTGGCGCGCGAGCCAAATGCGACGGTGAATAAGGCGTTAAGCCAGTGGAAAGACCTGACCGCACCGCGCCCTGTTGCGCGCACCGGCATTCCGGCGAGCGGGGTTTAGGGTGACCAGTGATGTTGTAATCAAGGCCGAAAAACTGAGCCTTACGTTTGAGACCAATGACGGCCCCGTGCAGGCGCTAAAAGACGTGGACCTGACCATCAACCGTGGTGAGTTTGTCAGCTTTATCGGGCCTTCGGGCTGCGGGAAAACCACGTTTTTGCGGGTGCTGGCCGATCTTGAGCAGCCCACCGGCGGCACGGTTTTCGTGAACGGCATGACCCCGCGAGAGGCCCGGCGCAAGCGCGCCTATGGCTTTGTGTTTCAGGCCGCCGGGCTTTACCCTTGGCGCACCATTGGCGGCAATATCAAGCTGCCGCTTGAAATTATGGGCATTTCAAAGGCCGATACCGCCGAGCGGGTGCAAAAGGTGTTGGACCTTGTGCACCTGGACGGGTTTGAAAACAAGTTTCCGTGGCAGTTGTCGGGCGGCATGCAGCAGCGCGCCAGCATCGCCCGCGCGCTTTCATTCGACGCCGATATTCTGCTGATGGATGAACCCTTTGGTGCGCTCGACGAGATCGTGCGCGACCACCTGAACGAGCAGCTGTTGGAGCTGTGGGCGAAGACCAATAAAACCATCGGTTTTGTCACCCACTCGATCCCCGAGGCGGTTTATTTAAGCACCAAAATTGTGGTGATGTCGCCGCGCCCGGGCCGGGTGCGCGAGGTCATTACCAGCACCTTGCCGCGCGAACGCCCGCTGGATATTCGCGAAAGTCAGGCGTTTTTGGACATCGCCCATCGGGTGCGAGAGGGGCTGCGGGGCGGGCATAGCGACGATGCGTAATTTTGTGCCCATCGTTACCGTCACGCTGGTGATCTTTGCGCTTTGGTATGCGTTTGCCATCGTGCTCAACAAAAACTGGGCCGAAGATAAGGCCACCCGTGGCGGTTATGAGCTAACATTGCAACAGCTGGTCGCCGATACCTGGACGCAGAAAAAGCCGCGCCTGCCAACGCCCGATCAGGTGGCAGCCGAGATCTGGAGAACCACCGCCACTGCCGCCACCAAAAAATGGAACCGCAGCGCGGGCAAGCCGTTTTTCGAGCGCGTCTCGAAGGTGGTAAATGATAAAAGATCGTTAATCCGGCACGCGTGGCTGACGCTATCGGCGACCTTGCTTGGCTTTGTGTTTGGCACCGGTTTGGGCATTGTGCTGGCGGTGGGGATTGTGCACTATAAAACCATGGATAATTCGGTGATGCCGTGGGTGATCACCAGCCAGACCATCCCCATTTTGGCGCTCGCCCCGATGATCATCGTGGTTTTGAACGCGGTCGGGCTTTCGGGGCTGGTGCCCAAGGCGATTATCTCGGCTTACCTTAGCTTTTTTCCGGTGGTTGTGGGCATGGTCAAGGGGCTGCGCAGCCCCGACGCGATGCAGCTTGACCAGATGCGCACATGGTTTGCCAGCAAGCCGCAGATATTCTGGAAGCTGCGGTTGCCGTCAAGCGTGCCATACTTGTTTACCTCGCTCAAAATCGGGGTCGCGGCGTCGCTGGTCGGGGCGATCGTGGGTGAGCTGACAATCAGCCAGGATGGCGGCCTTGGCGCGCGGATGTTGCAGGGCAACTATTATGGCACCACGATTATTATCTGGGCCGCGCTGATTACCGCCGCGGCGCTGGCGGCGGTGCTGGTTTCAGGTATCGGGTTGGTTGAGCGGATCACCAAAAAACGGATGGGGTTTGTAGCATGATGCTGGTGACTGCCGCCGTTGTCTGGGCCATTGGCTGGGGTCTGAATATATGGATAGCGCGGCAAAACCCGGGCCGCTGGCAAAGCGTGGTATCGGCCACAATTTTCGGTATCACCCTGGTCATCATGTGGGAGCTGCTGGTGCGCGGGCTGGCGGTTTCTCCGGTAATCCTGCCGCCGCCCAGTATGGTTGCCACTGCTTTTGCCGGCTCTACCGATGTGCTTTGGGCAGACTTTTTCCAAACCTTCATAAAGGGGGCGCTGTCGGGCTATGCCATTGGCTGCGCGGCGGCGTTTTTAACCGCGCTGGCGATTGACCGCTCGGATTTTTTAAAGCGCGGCTTGCTGCCGATCGGCAATTTCGTGGCGGCGCTGCCGATCATCGGCATGGCCCCGATACTGGTTATGTGGTTTGGCTTTGACTGGCAGTCAAAGGCCGCCGTGGTGGTGATCATGATCTTTTTTCCGGTGCTGGTAAACACCGTGCAAGGGCTTGATGCCGCAGATAAAATGCAAAAAGACCTGATGCACACCTATGCCGCCAGCTATTGGCAGTCGCTGTTCAAACTGCGCCTGCCCGCCGCCGCGCCGTTTATTTTTAATGGTCTCAAAATTGCCAGCACTTTGGCGTTGATCGGCGCGATTGTCGCCGAGTTTTTTGGCTCGCCCAT
>CAYWXQ010000204.1:0-3498 GCA_964462475.1 uncultured Rhodobacterales bacterium
TTCGCCCCCGAGGTTCGCCGCTTGTGGGAGGTCTGCCAGATACCGGATTTCCGCAAGCTTGCGGGCGGCGAGCATGTGGCGCTGCTGGCCAAGGTGCACGCCCAGCTTAGCACCGGCCAAATCAGTGAAGACTGGCTGGCGCAGCAGGTAAAATCGATCGATCGTATTGATGGCGGCATTGACCAGCTTTCCAAACGGCTGGCGTTTATTCGCACCTGGACATATGTTGCCCAGCGCAAAGACTGGCTTGGCGACGTTTTATATTGGCGTGAGGCCACCCGCAGGGTAGAAGATAGGCTGTCGGATGCGCTGCACGCGCGTCTGACCCAGCGATTCGTTGACCGCCGCACCAGTGTTTTGATGCGGCGGTTGAAGCAAAAGGAGAGGCTCTTGGCCCAAGTAAGTGAAAACGGCGATGTGACCGTTGAAGACCAGTTTATCGGTAAACTGGAGGGGTTCCGGTTTTTGCTGGACCCAAAGGCCAGTGACCAAGAGGCCAAAACATTGCGCGCTGCCGCACTGGCGGGCTTGCAGCCGGTGTTCAACCTGCGTTCAGATAAAATGTATAACGCGCCCGATACCGAGTTTGATTTCACCGAGCAGGGCGGCCTGATGTGGGGCGAAAGTGCGGTTGGTAAGCTGGTGGCAGGGGCCGATGCGCTTAGCCCGCAGATTGAGGTTTTTGTTGATGAAGAAGCCGGGCCGGAGGTCGCCGAAAAAGTGCGCCGCCGCCTTGGCCACTGGATGGAGCGTAAAATTACCGCGCTGTTCGAGCCGCTGCTGGCGATCAAGAATGACGAGAGCCTGCAAGGGCTGGCGCGCGGTGTCGGCTTTCAGCTGGTTGAAGCGCTGGGGGTTATCCCGCGCAGCGAAATCGCCAAGGATATCAAAGAGCTTGATCAGGACGCCCGCGCCACCCTGCGCAAACACGGCGTGCGGTTTGGCCAGTTTACCATCTTTCAACACCTGATGCTGAAGCCCGCGCCAACCCGCCTGCGGCTGGTTTTGTGGTCGTTGCAACAGGGTTTGCAAGAGTTTCCCGAAGCGCCGCCGCCGGGCTTGGTGACCGTGCCGGCATTGCCCGACGCGCCCGAGGGATACTATGCCCGCGCCGGTTACCGGCTGGCGGGCGAGCGCTCGATCCGCATTGATATGCTGGAGCGTTTGGCAGATATGCTGCGCGGCATGGATAGCCGCGCGGGTTTTGAGGCCAATGCCGATATGCTGTCGATCACCGGCCTGACGCTGGAACAGTTTGCCAATTTGATGGCCGGTCTTGGTTATGCGTTTGAACGCAGTGAGCGGCCAAAGCTCAAACCCGCGCCTGCCGAGCCAAAACCGGCCGCAAAGGCAGACGAGGCAGTTGACGCGGGTGAAACCGCAGAGATTGCGGACAAAGCCGAAACGCCGGAAACAGCGGAAACGCCAGCTGAAGAAGCAGCGGCCACAGAAACTCCGGCCACAGAAGCACCGGCCACAGAAGAATCTGCCAAAGAATCTTCTGCGCCCGCAAAAGCCGCCGCGCCCGAACCTGAAAGCCAGCCCGACTCCGAAACCAAACCAGACCCCGAAGAAGACAAGCCCGCAGAGGTCGAGGTCTTTTACACCTTCCGCTGGGCCGCCAAGCCGCGCGGGCAGGGGCCTCGGCGAAGTCGCCCGGAAGTTGCGAGCGACGGCCAGAACAAGGGCCAAAACAAGGGGCGCAACGATAGCCGCCCGCAAAACCGTGGCAAAAAACCCAAGGGCAAACGCGGCAAGCCCGAGCAACGCCAGCAATCATCGCGCCCGCCGCGCAAAGACAAACCGTTTGACCCCGACAACCCCTTTGCCGCCCTCGCCGCGCTTAAGGCCAAAGATTGAGCGACAGCCAGCGCATAGACAAATGGCTGTGGCATGCGCGGTTCTTCAAAACCCGCACGCTGGCCGCCAAGGTGGTTTCGGCCGGCCATGTGCGGCTTAACAGCGAGCGGGTCAAAAAACCTGCCACCACGATCAAAGCCGGTGATGGCCTTAGCTTTATGCAGGGCCGCCAGCTGCGCATCGTGCGAATCACCACCCTTGGCACCCGCCGTGGCCCCGCGACCGAGGCCGCCACCTTGTATGATGACCTGACCCCCGCGCTGGAACCGCGCATACCCGTCGAGCGGGTCGGAATACGCCCCACCAAAAAAGACCGCCGCCTGCTGGACGCCATCCGGCACACGTCTTCTTGAACACAAGCTCTTGAAACCTGCGAAATCGCGGCCTAATAACCCCGTAAGCACATTTTTGGCAATTCGGGCACAGGCCCGCGCAACGAGGCAACCAGATGACCTATATCGTCAACGATTCCTGTATCGCATGTAAATACACCGACTGTGTAGAGGTCTGCCCGGTGGATTGTTTTTACGAGGGCGAGAACATGTTGGTGATTCACCCCGACGAATGCATCGATTGCGGCGTCTGCGAACCCGAATGCCCCGCCGATGCCATTCGCCCCGATACCGAGCCTGACGCCGAAAAATGGGTCGAGTTCAACCGCAAGTATTCCGAACTATGGCCGGTGATCATCGAACAAAAAGACCCGCTGCCCGACGCCGAGGCCCGCGACGGCGAAGAAGGCAAGCTCGAGAAATACTTTTCGGAAAAGCCCGGCGAAGGCAGCTAAGGCGGTTTTTTACCATACAGATAAAAATATGCCGCCGCCCTTCATATTGCACGGTTTTTGTGCTATATTAGGCAGGTAATCGTTAGGGCAGTCACAAGGAGCCTTCTATGCCGCGCGCATAGACCCTGAATTCAGCACCAAAACCGAGACCATTTCGGGTTGCTTTGCGGCCCATGGTGCTTATCTGTGGCGCGGGCCTGCAAATTTGGAAAGTTAATAAAATATGAGTAAGTCAAAAAACCAGCTGGATTTCGCCATGGGCCAGTTTGTGGTCTACCCCTCGCACGGGGTTGGTAAAATTACCGAGGTCGAAACCCAGACCGTTGGTGACGAAGTGCTGGAAATGTTTGTGATTTTCTTTGAAAAAGAAAAGATGACCCTGCGGGTGCCGACCCAAAAGGCCATTCTGGTGGGGATGCGGGCGCTATCAAGCTCTGATCTGGTGGCAAAATGCATGAAAACCCTTGCGGGGCGGGCGCGGGTAAAACGCGCCATGTGGTCGCGCCGCGCGCAGGAATACGAGCAAAAGATCAACTCGGGCGATCTGGTCGCGATCGCCGAAGTGGTGCGTGATTTGCACCGCAATGATGACCAGCGCGAGCAATCCTACTCAGAACGCCAATTATATGAAGCCGCGCTCGAGCGCCTGACCCGCGAAGTAACGGCGGTGGATGCCCAGGGCGAAGATGCAGCCCAGCGTAAAATAAGTGAAATTCTGGACGCCCGCGTCGCGCCAACCCCGCCCGCCACCGAAACCCCGGCCGCCTGAATACGCCCACCGCCACCCAAAGACCGCCAGCCCGGGATTTCCCCTGCCTGTGTGGACTCAAATTCCAGGTGCAACGGCTGAG
>CAYWXQ010000205.1:0-3447 GCA_964462475.1 uncultured Rhodobacterales bacterium
GTAAAGCTAATGGGGGAAACAATGCTCGAACCGGTAGAAAAGCGTAAACGCGGCCGCCCGCGCAGCCGCACGCCTGATTCAAGCCCGGTGCAGGCGCTGGACCGTGGCTTGACCATCCTTGAAACCCTGGCCCGCCAGCAGCCGGTATCGCTTAGCCGGCTGGCGCGCGATGTGTCGATGCCGCCCTCGACCGTGCACCGTATACTGGCAACCCTGCAAAGCCACGGTTTTACCGATCTTGACCCCCAGACCCAGCTTTGGACCATCGGCATCGGGGCGTTTCGGGTTGGCAACACCTATCTGGCCCGCACCAATTTGGTAGAGGCCGCACAGGCCAGCATGCGCGCCCTGACCGACGCCACCGGCGAAACCGCCAACCTCGGCATTGCCGATGCGGGGTTTATTGTCTTTATCTCGCAAATCGAAAGCCAGAACCCGATTCGCGCGATGTTTCGCGCTGGCACACGCAGCCAGATGCACACCTCGGGCATTGGCAAGGCAATGCTGGCCCATATGCCGCGCACCGAGGTCGAGAGCATTTTGCAAAGCTCGGGGCAGCCCGGCTTTACCGCCAACTCGCTGACCACCCCGCAAGCCCTGCTCGATGATCTCGAAACCATCGCCGGCCGTGGCTGGTCGTTTGACGACGAGGAGCGCTATATCGGGATGCGCTGCATTGCCTCGGCAATATTTGACGGGCGCGGCCGACCGGTGGCAGGGGTTTCTGTTTCAGGGCCCACGGCGCGCTTTGGCGACGACATGATCGCCACCACCGGCCCGCTGGTGCGCCGCATGGCCGCCGAGATCACCCGCATCACAGGCGGCTAATCACGCGGCTAACCACCAAGCGCCGGCGGTTTTGGCCCGCCGGTGGCCCAATCCAGCAGTTCAACCGTATGCACCACCGGCACCTGTGTGCCATCACCGATTTGCATCATGCAGCCGATATTACCCGCCGCGATCACGTCTGGCGTTAGCGCCTCCAGCGTTGCCACCTTGCGGGCGCCCAGCTGGCTGGCCAGTTCGGGTTGCATCAGGTTATAGGTGCCGGCAGAGCCGCAGCACAGGTGGGGGTCGGTTGGCTCCAGCACCGTAAAACCGGCATTGCGCAGCAGGGTTTTAGGCGCTTCCTTGATCTGCTGGCCGTGTTGCAATGAACAGGCAGCGTGATAGGCGACTTTAAGGTCGGCCTTGCCCGTAAGGCCGATTTCCAGCAGGATTTCTGAGATATCACAGGCCTTGGCGGCGATTTCGGCGGCGTCATCAGCCAGATCGGTATCGCGGAACATGTGGCCGTAATCCTTGACCGTGGTGCCGCAGCCCGAGGTATTGATGACCACCGCGTCAACATCGGCCGCCTTCCACGCCGCGATATTGGCGGCGGCAGATTTGTGGCTGGCCGCGGTTTTACCCATATGGTGGGTCACCGCGCCGCAACAGCCCATGCCCTTGGCGATCACCACTTCAACCCCCAAACGGGTGAGCAGGCGGATGGTGGCCTCGTTGATATCGGTGTTGAGCGCGGTTTGCGCACAGCCCGACAGCAGCGCCACACGGCGGATCTTTTTACCCTTGGCCTTGAAGGTTTGCGGGCGATCGACCGGGCTGGGGGTTGGCAACCGGCTGGGCGCGAAATCAACCATGGCTTTTAGCTTGCCCGGCAGGGCAAAGCGGAAAGGTTTGGCCGCCCATGCCCCCAGAATGGCCGCGCGAAACCGCGCCGGATAGGGCAGAATTTGGCTGAGCACAAAGCGCATACCACGGTCAAACCACGGGCGTTTATAGGTTTTTTCGATGTGTTCACGCGCCATATCAACCAGATGCATATAATGCACCCCCGACGGGCATGTTGACATGCAGGCAAGGCAGCTTAGGCAGCGATCAATGTGTTTTACCGTTTTTTCATCGGCGGCGCGGTCGTTTTCGAGCATATCCTTGATCAGGTAAATGCGGCCGCGCGGGCTGTCTAGCTCGTCTCCCAACAGTTGGTAGGTGGGGCAGGTGGCGGTGCAAAAACCGCAATGCACGCAGCTGCGCAGAATCTCGTCAGCGCGTTTGATGCCGCTGTCGCGCAGCTGCTCGGGGCTAAAATTTGTTTTCATCTATCCCATCCGTCCGGGGTTTAATATGCCGCGCGGGTCAAAGCGGGCGCGCAGGGCCGTGGCCAGCGCCGCCACCGGCGCGGGCTCGGGCTGGAAGCGGGGCGTGGCGGTGCCGCGCACCACCGTGGCATGGCCGGTTTCAAGCGCCGGTCGCAGATCAAGCCCCGCCGGGGCCAGCGCCCATACCAGCCCACCAGCCCAGTCATAAATAATATCAAGCGCCCCCAGTTGGCGCAGGGTCGCGCCCAGCGCCGGCCCGTGGCTTGGCGTGACCGAAAACCGCCAGACATCGCCCGCAAGACCGGCAAATGCCTGCACATCGCGCAGCGCTGCCCAGTCAAACACCCCGACCTTGCCGCCCAGCAGTGTTGCCAGCGCGTCGGCGCGGTAAGCGACCGAGCCTTCCAGCCCCTCCAGCCGCAGCGCGGTGGTGCCCGCGACATGCCCCGCGCCGCTGATATCATAGGGCGAGCCAAGGGCGCGGGCCATGGTGGCGGCGGCGGTTGTTTCATCCTCGATGACCAGCACGGTGGCGGTGGCAATGGCGGCAGGCAGCAGTTTAAAGCTGAGTTCGGTTAAAATGCCGAGCGTGCCGTGGCTGCCCGCCATCAGTTTCACCAGATCATAGCCGGTGACATTTTTCATCACCCGCCCGCCGTTTTTAATCACCCGCCCCATGCCGTCAACAAAGCGCACCCCGATCAGGCTGTCGCGGCACGCCCCCGCCGAAATGCGCCGCGGGCCGGAAGCGTTGGTGGCAACCACCCCGCCAATCGTCGGGTCGCCGGTGCTGCCCTGAAGGGCGCGGTAATCCATCGGCTCAAAGGGCAGGCGCTGGCCGCTTTCTTTTAGTAATGTTTCAATCTCGGCCAGTGGCGTGCCGGCCTTGGCGACCAGCGTTAACGCTTCGGGCTCATATAGCGTGATGCCGCTTAGGCCGGTGGTTAGCAGGGGGGCACCCGTTACCGGCGCGCCCAGCTTGCGGGTGCCGCCGCCGATGATCTCTATCGGGCCGGTGGCGGCTTTTACCAGTTCGGCCAGTTCGGCTTCGGTAGCGGGCCTCATGCGCGGCGCTCCGCGCTGGCGTCGAGCGGGAATACCTTGGCCGGGTTCAGCAACCAGCCCGGGTCAAACACGTCTTTGACCGCCATCTGGATGTCAAGATCGGCGGCGTTATATTGGACGTGCATCAACTCGCGCTTTTCAACGCCAACCCCGTGTTCGCCGGTCAGGCAACCGCCGACCTCTACGCATAGTTTTAAAATATCGGCGCCCATGTCCTCGCATTTTTCAAGATCGCCGGGCTTGTTGGCATCATAAAGGATCAACGGGTGCATATTGCCGT
>CAYWXQ010000206.1:0-3307 GCA_964462475.1 uncultured Rhodobacterales bacterium
GCAAAGCGCGATCACCAGCAGCGATGTGCCCAGATCAAACAACCGAAACCCCCATAGCCAGCTAAAAAACCCGTAAGCCACAAAGCCCAGCGCCACACCCGCCACCACATTGCCCGCGCCCATCAATAATGAGGTCGCGGTATCGCGGGTTTCATAGCTGCCGCCCTTGCCCTTTAGCCTTATCCAGATAATCTCGACCACCAGCAGCCCAATAAACAGCGGCACGGATAGCATCACCACATCAGGAAAGTTCATTTGTTACCCTCTTGGTTAGCGCGGTTTCCAGCGCCTCGGCCCAAATTCGGCGCAGCAGTTTGTCGTCAATAACCACATCGATATGCGGCGCGGTAAAATCAGGCAGGCTAAGGCGCAACCGCGCGCCCTGCACCTGTAGCGCGCCACCTTGCAGCACCCGCCCTGCAACCCCGCGGCCCATCGCCCATAAAATACCGGTGCCACCATCGGCCAGATCAACCAGCGCTGCAACGCCCGCTGGCTCCAACAACGCGCCGGTGGCAGGGTGGTCAGGAAACTGCGCCTGCCATATTTCAAGCACGCCCGCCTTGTTATCAAGCCGCATACGGGCCGAGCCGCCGGTGAAATGCACCAGCGCCACGATGCCGGAAATTCCGACGATAACAATCAGCAATGTGATCCATAAAGGCATGGGCGGGAGTCTATGCGAACCCCGCCCATGCGCAACCAATTCTTTGGGTCAATCCTTGCGAAACCGCTGCCGGACAAGCGACAATTATTGCGGAGCAAGCTTAAAGCGTGCGCTCCAGCTCCTCGGTGGTGAAAATCTCGATCACATCGCCCTCGCGAATGTCCTCGTAATTCTCGAACGCCATGCCGCATTCCTGGCCCGATTGCACCTCTTTGACCTCGTCTTTGTGGCGTTTCAGGGTTTTCAGCTTGCCTTCATGGATCACCACATTGTCACGCAGCAAGCGCACGCCGGCCGAGCGCCGCGCCACCCCTTCGGTAACCTCGCAACCGGCGATCTTGCCGGTGCCGGTGATTTTGAACACCTCTTTGATCTTGGCATAACCGATAAAGGTTTCCTTGACCTCGGGCGATAGCAGGCCCGATGCGGCGGCTTTGATATCATCAACCAGATCATAGATGATCGAATAATAACGAATTTCAACGCCTTTCTGGTTGGCGGTATTGCGCGCCTGACTATTGGCGCGCACGTTAAAGCCGATAATCGGGGCGCCCGAGGCCTCGGCCAACGTCACATCTGATTCGGTGATGGCGCCAACGCCCGAATGCAGCACCCGCACGCGGACCTCGTCATTGCCGATTTTTTCGCAGGCCTGCACGATGGCCTCGGCAGAGCCCTGCACATCGGCTTTCAGCACGATCGGCAGTTCAGATACGCTCTGGTCAGCCTTGGCATTGGCCAGAAGCTGGTCAAGCGAAACACCGGCACCGGCGGCGGCTTTTTTGTCTTTTGCCACATGGGCGCGGTATTCGGCGATCTCGCGGGCGCGGGCCTCGTCGGGCACCACGTTCAGCACATCGCCGGCCTCGGGCGAGCCGTTAAGGCCAAGCACTTCAACCGGCACCGATGGGCCGGCCTCTTCAATCCGGTTGCCTTGGTCGTCGATCAACGCGCGCACTTTGCCCCATTGCTCGCCAACCACAAAAATATCGCCGCGCTTCAGGGTGCCTTTTTGCACCAGCACGGTGGCAACAGGGCCACGGCCAACATCAAGCTTGGCTTCAATCACCGCGCCCTCGGCAGGGCGGTCGGCATTGGCCTTCAGCTCAAGCAATTCGGCTTGCAGGGCGATGTTTTCCAGCAATTTATCAAGGCCTTGACCGGTGATGGCTGATACCTCTACGTCCAGCACTTCGCCCGACATTTCCTCGACGATGACGTTGTGCTGTAACAATTCGGTGCGCACGCGGGTCGGGTCTGCGCCCTCGCGGTCGATCTTGTTGATCGCCACAATCATCGGCACTTCGGCCGCATGGGCATGGTTAATGGCCTCGATGGTTTGCGGCATTACGCTGTCATCAGCCGCCACTACCAGCACCACAATATCGGTCACCTGCGCCCCGCGTGAGCGCATAGAGGTGAACGCCGCGTGGCCGGGGGTGTCAAGAAAGGTCATGACCTCGCCGCCGTCAAGCTCGATCTGGTAAGCCCCGATATGCTGGGTAATGCCACCGGCCTCGCCCTTGACCACATTGGTTTTGCGAATCGCGTCGAGCAAGGATGTTTTACCGTGGTCAACATGGCCCATGATGGTAATAACCGGTGGGCGGGTGGCCTGGTTTTCATCATCGTTTTCGGGCTCTGAAACCAGAATATCCTCAACCGCGGCATCCGATACCCGCACCACTTTATGGCCGAATTCCTCAACAATAAGCTGGGCGGTTTCGTGGTCGATGGTCTGGTTTTGCGTGGCCATAATGCCGTTGGTCATCAGGGCTTTCACCACTTCTGCCACGCGCTCGGTCATGCGGTTGGCGAGCTCCTGCACCGTAATGGCGTCGGGCACCTGCACGTCGCGGTAAACCTTTTCATGCTCAATCGGGCCGCCCATCATTTTGCGCTTGTCGCGGGCTTGGCGGCGTTTAATGGCCGCCATCGAGCGCTGGCGGTTGCCACCGCCACCAAGGGCCTGATTGATGGTCAGCTTGCCCGAACGGCGGCGGTCATTGCCACCCCCTTTGGTGTTGCGGGTCTGCTTGCGGTCATCCGCGGGCTTGGCAGCGGGTTTCAGGTTTTTGTTGGGGGCTATGCGGCCGGCTTCGGCGCGGGCACCGGCAACCTGTGCATCGGCGGGGTTGGCAGTTGCCGGGGTGGGGTTGCGCAGCTTGGGCCGTGCGGCACCGCTGACAGATTTTTTGTTGGCTTTGGCCTCGGCGGCCTCGGCCTCGGCTTTTACCTTGGCCTCTTCGGCCAGCCGTTCGGCGCGAATTTTGGCCTCTTCGACTTCGCGCACGGCGGCGTCTTTTTCGGCGCGGCGTTTGGCGCGCTCGCCCTCGCGGGCTTCGGATTGGGCGCGTTCTTTGGCGGCGCGCTCGGTTTCCATGGCGCGCGCGGCTTCCAGCGCTTTTTTGCGCCGGGCCATCTCGGCGTCAGACAGGTAGCTGCCTGCCGCTTTTTGGCCGCCGGGCTTGCCAGCCCCGCCACCAGCGGGTTTTGGCGTAAACACGCGCTTGTTTTTCCGTTCGACCACGACGTTTTTGGTCCGCCCGTGCGAGAACTTCTGCCGCACAGTGCCGCCTTTTAAGCCCAATGGCTTTTTACCGTCGTTATTTGTCGTATCGCTCATTCTTCACCTTTCAA
>CAYWXQ010000207.1:0-3304 GCA_964462475.1 uncultured Rhodobacterales bacterium
TTCAGATTATGTTCGGGCGCGGCACTGCACCGGCTGTTTGGATTTCATCCCCAAGACGTGCCACAGATGACCTGCCCTTATGAATGTTCAGCCTGCGCCGCATCAACAATGCGCCGTGCCGCCTCGAACGCGGCGTCTATACTCAAGTCCCCGGTGTTTAGCAAGTGCGCATCCACAGCGCGCCGCATGGGTGCATCGGGCCGGCCGGCGTCGCGGGCGTCTCTTTCGCGCAATTGCGCCAACACCTCCTTAAGGCTGATCTTCTCGCCGCGCTCGACCAATTCCTTGTGTCGGCGTGTGGCGCGCACTTCGGCTGGCGCGCTGACCCACAGCTTTACATCCGCATGGGGGCAAATGACCGTGCCGATATCGCGGCCATCCAGCACGGCCCCGCCATTCTGGGCCGCAAAGTTTCGCTGATAATCCGCCAGCGCCTGACGCACGGCGGGGATGGCCGCCACTTTGGAGGCCGCGGCCCCCACCTTGGCCGAGCGCAGCTGGAAATGATCGAGCGCCGCCCGGTCCACCGCATTTGCGCTTATGACGGCGGCGGCTTCGTCGGTTGGATCCTGTTCGGCCTGCAATACCCCCAGGGCGCAGGCGCGATACAAAAGGCCGGTGTCCAGATAGGGTAAATGATACCAATTGGCCAAATGCTTGGCGATGGTGCCTTTACCTGAGGCCAGCGGGCCATCAACGGCGATCAGCATGGCGCCCCCTCGTTCTGCATTTGAAAGATGGCACCCAGGCTGCGCATGTCTTCAAAAAAGGCAGGATAAGACGTGGCAATGCATTCAGGCTCAGAGACCTCTATGCGGCGAAAGGCGGCCAGCCCCAAAATCAGCGCCGCCATGGC
The DNA here is from genome assembly GCA_964462475.1 of uncultured Rhodobacterales bacterium. Lineage (GTDB taxonomy): Bacteria > Pseudomonadota > Alphaproteobacteria > Rhodobacterales > Rhodobacteraceae > UBA3077. The sequence goes on from CAYWXQ010000207.1 coordinate 857, forward strand.
AATGCGGTGATCGCCATCGGTGCGTACCGGAACGGGGGCGGCCTGACCGGTTTCGCCCCAAACCGCGCCGGTACCCTCGACACTCATCCAGTCTTTGCCACTTTGCACGCTGACCCCCATGCCGCGCAACATATCTTCGCTGCGCGCAATGCGGTCACTTTCTTTTACACGCAACTCGCCCAGTCCCTGCATTTTGGTGGGGCCTTCGGCAAAGGCCGCCAATACCGCCAGCGCCGGGAACTCGTCCACCATAGAGGGGACTATGTCTGCGGTGGTGGTTATGCCGCGCAGGCGAGATCCGCGCACCCGAAGGTCGGCGATTTCCTCGCCGCCAGAGGCGCGCAGGTTCAAAATATCGATCTGGCCACCCATGGCCTTAGCCACTTTGATAAAGCCAGTGCGGGTCGGGTTCATCAATACCGCTTCCAGCGTGATGTCGCTGCCCGGGATGCACAACGCCGCCGCCATGGGAAAGGCCGCCGAGGAAGGATCGCCGGGCACAGCAACGGGGGTGCCGGTTAAAATCGCCGGGCCGGATAGGCGCACCCGGTGACGCCCATCGGATAAGCTCTCGCTTTGGACCTCGGCCCCAAAGGCGCGGAGCATGCGTTCGGAATGATCACGGCTAAGCGCCGGCTCGACCACTTCGGTAATGCCATCACTGCGCAAGGCCGCCAGCAACAGTGCGGATTTTATCTGGGCCGAGGCGATATTGGTTTGAGTTGCGTGCGCCGGTATTTCCCGATTGCCATGAATGGTAACCGGCAGACAGCCATCCTGGCTATCCACTTTGACCCCCAAGGCCCGCAGTGGTTTTAGCACACGGTTCATCGGCCGACCGGAAAGGCTCTGATCGCCAATAAAGCTGGCGCTTATCCCCAGGCCAGCCACCAGTCCCATACACAGGCGCGCGCCCGTACCCGAATTGCCAAAGTCCAGCGGTGCGCTGGGTGTTTTTGCTATGCCATCGCCAATGCCGGTCACAGTCCAGCTGTGTGTTTCCTCGCCGCGCTCGATCTGTGCCCCCAAAGCGCGCATGGCCGCCAGCGTGTGAAGCACGTCTTCGCCTTCCAAAAGGCCGGTAATGTGGGTTTTTCCCTTGGCCAGCATGCCAAAAATCAAGGCGCGGTGCGAAATTGATTTATCGCCGGGCACGCGAAGATTTCCACGTAATCTAAAGCTGGGGTGGGCGGATGCAGGAGTTATTGACACAAGAATTAACACTTCATACCTGAATGACTGGAAAAATGGTTTTGACAGCGGCGCAGGAACATGGCAAGCGACGCCGCCAAGAATACTCATGAGGTTGATCGTGTCGAAATCAGATGCTGGGACAAAACAAACCTGTCCCGAATGCGCCGCCAAGTTTTATGATCTGAACAAGCGCCCCGCCGTGTGTCCAAAATGTGAGCACAGTTATAACCCGGATGCCGGCACCAAACCGGCTAAAAAGCGCGAGCCGGAACCAGATGCCAAAGCGCCGGTTGATGCGGATGCAGCGGAAGATGCAGACGCCAAGATCGACAAAGAAGCCGAGGTCGAGATCGAAGGGCTGGACGCCGAAGAGGAAGAAGCCAAATCGCTGGAACTGGACGGGGATAACCCGGTCATCGGCACTGGCGGCGACGGTGATGACGAAGATGCCGACGCCGATACGCCCGATGCGGCCGCGGCTCTGCCCGAAGGATTTACCGAGGAAGGCGTGGAAGATGACGCCGACGCGCTGGCTGATACTGATGACGAAGAGATTGATCTGGACGTCGATCTGGAAGAGAGCTGATCAAAACTCTTGATTGGTGATCACGCGGTGATTAGGTTGCCGCTCCCTGGGGCGACTATGTTCGCACCAAACCCTTAAGGGGCCATAGCTCAGTTGGGAGAGCGCTTGCATGGCATGCAAGAGGTCGGCGGTTCGATTCCGCCTGGCTCCACCATTTTTCTGATCTCGCGGCAATTCGCTTTGCTCATGCCTCCGATGGGGCGGCGAACGATCGCCGGGGCGCAGTCGCACCCTGGGCTCTAGTTCGATGTCGCTTCATCCAGCTCCACCATTTTTCCTTTTCTTTGTGCTATCGCGTCGACAAGCCTCGCTGTTTGAGCACATTTATACCTGCGCTAACGGCCTTTGGCCTATTTGAGCACATGGTTTTGATCTCGCGGCGAGAGGCTGCGCATCCACCTTACGATAGGCGGCCTGACTGGTCGACGCGTCGTCGCGCTTGCGAACCCTCTGCGGGTCAGTATATCAACACCCATAGCCGTCATACCGGCGTACGCCGGTATCCAGCCCGAAGGCATCTTTGCCGACAGATTGATTGCAGTGGATTACGGCAACAGTTTTCTAAAAGTTCATGTTTTCCACTGCAATCACGTCTTTACTTTCCGAATACACCCGCTCCAATCAACAAGAATCCAATAGCACCAAATAAAGCTTGGAATATTAACAGG
>CAYWXQ010000208.1:0-3277 GCA_964462475.1 uncultured Rhodobacterales bacterium
GGGCTAGCCCTTGGCCCAACCAAATGTTTGTTAGCGTTGCTTAGCCGTTGTCTTGAACATTGGCGGCGCGGAAGTCCATGTAGAAGAACGAGTATGGAGTCCAGTCAAGGTTTTTGCGCACACCGTAAGCTTCGACCGGGCGATAAAGCAGGATCGCCGGCACCAGTTCATCCCATAGATCAAGCAGATCTTTATAGGCTTGAAGGCGGGTTTCGAAATCGGAACCCTGCTCGATGGCGGTGCCAAGAGCGAGGAAGCTGTCAGGAGGTGTGCCGCCCCAGTCTTTAAGACGATGGCCACCTACACGGCCCCAGCTGAACCACATGCCACCGGCGGGGTCTGTCATCCACATGTTGTCGGATGCGGCGTAAGCGTCGCCTTCTTGCCCCATTTGGCCCCAGTTCTCGATCACTTCAAGCCGAACGTTCAGCCCGACCTTTTTCCACATTTCGAGGCCGACTTCCATCGCCCGCGTCATGTTGGTGTAGTAACCGCCAACAACCCGGATAACGATCTCTTCGCCGTTGTATCCGGCTTCGTCGAGCAGCCGTTTGGCTTCAATCGGGTCATAGGGCAGTGCCGGGCGATTCTGGTAATATGCGCCATACCCGGGGAAGTCATAGGTCCCGGCTACGGTCAGCCCGGCCCACAGTTTGTCGGCCAGCAATGCACGGTCTAGCGACAAGGCCATCGCCTTGCGAATACGCGCGTCTGCCTGCGGACGATCCTTTTTATATTGGCGGAAGGTAATCATCTGCACGTTTTCAACGGCGATAGCACGGATTTCGGTGCCGGCGTCGTTGTCAATTGGCCGAGTCTGGTCTGGTGGCAGTGACGTTGCGATGTCATATTCACCGGTTAGCAAGCCTGCAATCCGCGCCGAAGTTTCCGGCACCTCGATAAAGGTGATGCTGGCCAAAGGCGGTTTTGCGCCCCAATAATCATCAAACGCGTCAAGCGTAATCGACTCGCCGGTCACACGGCCTGCCCATTTATAGGGGCCGGTGCCGATCGGCACGCGACCGAAGCCTTCTTGGCCAACACGTTCATAGTAAGCCTGAGGATAAACCTGACCCATCACTGTTGCCATCCGCGCCAACAAGGCGGGATCGGGGTTTTTGGTCGTGATCCGCACGATTTTGTCGTCAATCGCGATCACGCTGGCAATGGTGCCAGAGGCCGCAAACGGCTCGGTGCCGTCACCATAGGTGTTGTTGATCGAGAACGCGACATCTTGCGTGGTCATCGTGGTGCCGTCATGAAACTTGACACCCTGACGAATGCTGAAATCCCATTCAGTCGGGGAAATCTGCTCCCAGCTGGTGGCCAGACCGGGCACAAGCGCGTCGCCGCTGCCATCCGCGTTGGGGCTGCCATCGGCGTTCATCCGGTAATCACGCCGCACCAGCTGGTCATAAATAGAATATGCCACCCGCGCCCCGAAGTTTGAATTTACCACCGGCCCGTGTGAGGCCCAGGTGGTCGGCATGGCGACGCGCAAATTGGTTCGCCCGTCCTCGCTCGCATAAGTCGCGCCCGCGCCCATCGAGGCCGTGACGGCAGCCGCGATGGCCAGCGCCTTGGCTGCCCTCGCTGCGCTGAATTTTGGCATTTTACCCTTGCTCGGCAAGAGTGTCGAAAATATTGTCATTTGTTATCTCCCTGTTTTACTACGTTTCCGGAACACAGATACTTACGCTCGAGCAACCGTTCACAACCTTTCAAGCGAACGATGCTGAAATATATCCAAGCACGCACCGGATATCCTCCCAGATATCGTTCTTCGAGCTTGCGAGCAATTTTGAACAAAGTCCAATACCGTTTTTGAGAGCGCCCATGCAATATTTGCATTACAAAACCTTCTTTCTCGATATTGTTATCAGACAGCCCGGTCGCAACACGCCAAAAGCGGCATGGCGCCAAAACCCTGTGTTCAGGCGGAAACTAGCGGGGCTATGTGACGCCTTGATGAAGCGGCAATAAATACTTTCGGCTTCATCCCGAAAGGATTTATTTGGTCGTGGCCGGCTATGCCGTTATCGGCAGGTTTGGGTGCCGGTCGGCACCCGATAACCGGGCAAGACAAGGTAAACCGGCGGCTGTAGCGACACTCAATACATTGTTATTGTTCGGCACTACACCGCAGAGCCATGACCACCTGGCGCATGGAAGGCCCCGGTTCGTTGGTTTCCATGCTCCGACAATGCTTCCCAAAAACGCGTGACCCGATGCGCGTTATTATTCAAACAGCGGAAAATTCTGATCTCGACCAGAATATCGTCAACGGGGTCTGCCGACCGCACAAGCTGGCCGAGTTCCAGCTCGTTCGCCACCAGCGTATGGGGCAACCATGCCATGCCAAACCCCTCAATCGCCATTGCCTTCAGGGTTGTGGCGGTGGAAGAATTATAGACCGACTTAAACTCAAGACCCCGATATTTGGTATCCATATGAAACTTGATCGGCCACGGAGAATTATCCGGAAATGTATGAAGGCACGAAATCGCCGCCGTATGTTTGCCCGGCAACCACCAGCGCGGGTCGCCGTTAATATTCGGGGCGCATACCGGTACCAGCGATTCGGTGCCAAGCTGCACCGATGGAAAAAGGGTTTCGTCCTGTCGCATCTTGATGCGTGGGTCGAGATAGCCGATAAAGAAATCGACATCGCAATGTTCCAGTGCCGAAAAATGGCTGGAGAACCCGACATATTCGGTATTAACCACAAACTGGTCAACATCGGTGAACGGCTGAAGGCTTTTTAACCAGGCCGGCATGAATATCTGGGCAATGGTGCCGAGCGTGGTAAACCTGATTTTCTCTTTCTCTTGCAAAAACTGGGTTTGCACATTGGCCTTTCCGGCCTCGACGATATCGACAATGTTTTGCGCGACCGGTAAAAACAGCCGACCAGCGGCGGTTAATTGCGACGGGTGGCTGGACCGGTCGATCAGCGGGGTTTTTATCCAGGCTTCAAGCGCCTGAATACGCCGGCTGAATGCCGGTTGCGAAACATTGCGTTGCAACGCCGCCAAGCGAAAATTCCCCAGATCGCTCAACACCAGAAAATCTTCAAGCCATTTGGTTTCCATTGCGATCTTTCACCGTTTAGATCGCCTGACGTGGCGACAACCAAAGCCTAAGCCGAACCGGCACTTGCGTCTAGGTTCGGCCCCGTTCTGGCGCGTTTCACACCTGTTTGTGATCAAGCATAGACAGAATGTGGGCTTCCACCACCGTCTGGTTGTTTTCCAGCGCGGCAAATTCTTCGCGGTCT
>CAYWXQ010000209.1:0-3274 GCA_964462475.1 uncultured Rhodobacterales bacterium
GTTTGATTTATAGCGGCTGCGGATTGCGAGCGCCAAAAACACCCGCCCCTGATGGTCAATCCCGCCCATATTGGCGCGGGTGACGGTTTCAAAGCACATCTCGGCGCGATAATCGGGGTGGGCGCGCCATGTGGTGTCGTGCAGCAGGCAGGCGGCCAGCAGCAGGCGCTGATCAACCCCTGTAAACAGCCCTTGCAGCCAGTTGAACAGCGCCTGGCCAAAGCCTGGAAAGCGGGCGTTTGTGGTTTCCATATAGCGGCAGGCCTCAATCAGCGGGTCAAGGTGGCGCATGGTTTCCGGCATCGCCTCATACAGCATGCCTTCGCGAATACCATAGCTGGAAATGGCGATCGAGGCCGGTTGCAACCCCGTGATCAACCCCTGCATCACCTGCGCGGCCAGCGGCACCAGCTTTAGCCGCGCCATAGAGGTATCGGTTAACCCCGCCAGCGATTCGGGGGGTTGGCTGGCAACCCAGCCAGCGGTTTCGGCCATTTGCGTTGCGCTCATCGCGTATTCATGCAGCACATGCAGCGGATAGTCGCGCCGCGCCATATCAAGCCGCGCCAGTGCCCGCCACGAGCCGCCAACCAAAAACAGGCGCTCGCCGGTTGGCACTTTGATCTGGGCCATGGTTTTGGCGATAACCGCCTGAATATGCGCGGTGATATCGCCCTCGTAATCCGCCAGTTTCAATGGCCCCAAGGGTGAGGTCGCCATTGCCATCACCTGCCCCGCCTTCAGCCGCGCCAGCTCCATTGACGCGCCGCCGATATCACACACCAGCCCCTCGGCATCGGGCCAGCCCAGCAGCACGCCTTGGGCTGAAAGCCTCGCCTCCTGTGAACCGCTGGCGACATATAGGGTGATGCCGGTTTCGCGCGCCACCTCGGCGCAAAAATCGGGGCCGTCCGTGGCCTCGCGCACAGCGGCCGTAGCCACGGTTTTGAGCGTTTCAACCCCCATACGTTCAAGCAACAGCGCAAAGCGGCGCAGGGCGGCAAGCGCCCGCACCCGGCCATCCGGTGATAGCATACCGCTTTGGGCCAGCCCCTGCCCCAGCCCGCACAGCACCTTTTCATTGAAAAAATACGCAGGTGAGCGCGCCGCGCCGTCAAACACCACCAGCCGCACCGAGTTTGAGCCAACGTCGATCACCCCGACCCGCTGGCAGGTTTGCTTAATCATGGGCATGGGTCAACCTTGGTGCATCTTTGGCCCCCGCCGCACCGCGCCCTGAAAGCGAGGGGTTCTCCATGAAAAACCGGTGGCATGAAAACAGTTTTTCGCCCTTGTGGCGGTGGTATTTGCCATCACCCGACAGCACCCAGCTTTGGGCGGTGTCGGCCATGTTGGCGGCCATGATCTGTTCAATAATCTGGGCATGCACGGTTTTGTTTTTAATCGGCACCAGCGTTTCAACCCGCCAGTTCAGGTTGCGACCCATCCAGTCGGCCGACGAGATATAAACCTTGGCCTTCGCACCCGGCAGCCCCGCGCCATTGCCAAAACACACAATGCGCGAATGTTCTAAAAACCGCCCGATGATTGATTTGACCCGAATGTTTTCAGACAGCCCCGCCACCCCCGGGCGCAGCCCGCAAATGCCGCGCACCACAAGGTCAACCCGCACACCGGCGGCACTGGCGCGGTAAAGCGCGTCGATCACATCGGCCTCTATCAACGCGTTCATCTTGGCCCAGATCGCGGCTTTGCGGCCGGCTTTGGCGTGGGCAATTTCGGCGTCAATACCCGCCAGAAGGGTGTTTTTAAGGGTCAGGGGCGCAATCGCCAACCCCTCCAGCTTGTCTGGCCTGGCATAGCCTGACACATAGTTGAACACCTTGGTCGCATCGCGCCCCAGCGCCTTGTCGCAGGTGAAAAGCGAAAGGTCGGTGTAAAAACTAGCGGTAACCGGGTGGTAATTGCCGGTGCCAAAATGGGTATAGGTCGCCAGCCTGTCGCCCTCGCGCCGCACCACGGTTGAAATTTTGGCGTGGGTTTTCCAGTCAATAAAGCCGTAAACCACGGTTGCCCCCGCGCGCTCCAGCGTGCGGGACAGCCGGATATTGGCGGCCTCGTCAAACCGCGCTTTCAGCTCGACCACGGCGGTGACCGACTTGCCGGCCTCGGCGGCCTCGCACAAGGCCGCCACAATCGGGCTGTCGCGGCTGGTGCGGTAAAGCGTTTGCTTTATCGCGATCACATCGCGGTCGCGCGCCGCCTGTTGCAGAAATTCGACCACGGTATTGAAGGTTTCATAGGGGTGGTGCAGCAGCATATCCTTTTGCCGCATCGCCGCAAAAATATCACCGCCGTTATCCTGCACCCGTTCGGGCACCCGCGGGGTGAACGGCTTCCAGAGCAGGTCGGGGCGCGTCGGCAATATCAGCTCTGACAGGTCATCCATGCCGATCAGCCCGTCGGTTTCGATGACCTCGTCGGGCATAACGCCGGTTTCGCGCAGAATTGTGGCGCGCAGATCAGGTGGGGCGTCGGCGGATATATTCATCCGGATCACCTTGCCCCGCCGCCGCCGTTTGAGCGCGGTTTCAAACTCGCGCACCAGGTCTTCGGCCTCGTCCTCGACCTCCAAGTCGCTGTCACGCAATACCCGAAAGGCGCAATTGCCTTGCAGTTTATAACCCGGAAACAGCTCGGTCACGAACATCTCGAGCAGGGCTTCAAGCGGCAAAAACCGTAAGGCGCCGTCAGCGCTGTCTGCCAGCCGGTAAAAGCGCGGAATTTGCGCGGGCACCGGTAATAGCGCCGTCAGTTTGGGGTGCTCGCCCTTGCGTTTTAGCTGGAGCGCCAGCGCAAACCCGCCCGAGCCGATAAACGGAAACGGATGCGCGGGGTCTAGCGCGATCGGGGTCAGTATCGGGAAGACCTGCTCGATAAAGGTTTGTGCCAGCGCTTCGCGGTCGGCCTCTGTGACCGCTTCAGTGCCCAGAATCAGGATGCCCTCGTCTGCCAGCGCACGGCGCAAAACCTCCCATGTGGCTTGTTGCTGCGCCATCAATTCACGCACATCTTGGTTGATCTTTTCAAGCTGCATTTGCGGGGTTAACCCGTCTGCCGAAATGCGCCCGATACCCTCGCGGCACATCTCGCGCAGGCCCGCGACGCGCACGGTAAAGAACTCGTCCAGATTGGTGGCCGAGATCGCCAGAAAGCGCACGCGCTCCAGCAGCGGCACGGCGGGGTTTTCGGCCTCTTCCAGCACCCGCCAGTTAAAGGCCAGCCATGAAAGCTCGCGGTTGATAAAACGCGC
>CAYWXQ010000210.1:0-3257 GCA_964462475.1 uncultured Rhodobacterales bacterium
CTGATGGGGCGGTATTATGCGGAAAGGGCAGGGCTGCCGCAAGCGGTGGCCAATGCCTGCGAGCAACACTGGCAGCCGCTGGGGCCGTCTGATGGTGTGCCGACCGAGCCGGTATCCGTGGCGGTGGCGCTGGCCGACAAGATAGACACTCTGACGGGCTTCTGGGCGATTGACGAGAAGCCGACAGGGAGTAAAGACCCGTTTGCTCTGCGGCGCGCTGCGCTGGGGGTTATAAGGTTGGTGCGGGAGAACGGGGTTCGGGTTGAACTGAATGTGCTAACTGTCTATGCCCTGAAACGCCAACCGACACGGTATAGGTTACTCGAAAATTTACAAAATATAGAAAATCAGGTCGGAGAGGCGAAAGAAAAGCTCGCGAATCCCAAATGGCGAGGGTCATTGATAGGCGGGTTACGGGAGGACCTAGAGATAGAACTTCCAGAGCTAGAGAAAGCTATGCTGAATGCGCGAACAGTGCTGTCGGATTATGATAAACGAGCGGCGATGATTCCAAACGACCTCCTCGCCTTCTTCCACGACCGCCTCAAAGTCTATCTCAAAGACAAGGGCATCCGGCATGATGTCATTGACGCCTGCCTCAAAATGCCCGGCAATGATGACCTTACGCTGCTGAATAGGCGGGCCGAGGCGCTACAAGCCTTTCTGAACACGGATGATGGTGAAAACCTGTTGCAGGGCTATAAGCGCGCCGCCAACATTCTGCGCGCCGAGGAGAAAAAGGACGGCGTCGCCTATGAAGGCACGCCGGATGTGAAATTCGCCGAAGAGCCCGCCGAGAAGACGCTGTTCAAAGCGTTGGCCGAGGCGGGCCCAAAAATAGAGGCCGCGCTGCAAGCCGAGGATATCGCCGCCGCGATGATGGCGCTGGCCGCGCTACGCGCCCCGATTGACGGTTTTTTTGACGATGTTCAGGTGAATGCCGACAACGCCATCACCCGCCGCAACCGGCTGTGCCTGCTGAACGAGGTGCGCGAGGTCATGCACAAGGTGGCGATGTTCGCAAAAATCGCTGGTTAGCCCGGGGCCAACCGGCGGTTACGCGAATTCAACCAGCAGGTCTTTGGCATCAACCTGTGCACCCGCGCTTACATGCACGGCCTGCACCGTGCCATCCATATCGGCGTGAATACCGGTTTCCATTTTCATCGCCTCTATCGTCATCAGCAAATCACCGGCTTTCACCGCCTGTCCGGCGCTTACGCACACCGTGGCGATCAGCCCCGGCATTGGCGCGCCGATATGTTTGGCATTACCCGCCTCGGCCTTGGGGCGTTTGGCGGTGGTGGCGGCAACTTTGCGGTTGGGCACGCGAATGTTGCGCGGCTGGCCGTTCAGCTCAAAAAACACCTTGGCATCGCCGTCTTCGTTGGTTTCGCCCACCGCTTGCAGGCGAATTTCAAGGGTTTTGCCGGGGTCGATCTCTACGCTTATTTCCTCACCCGGGTCCATACCGTAAAAAAACGTTTTGGTCGGCAGGGTGCGCACCGGGCCGTATTGGCGGTGGCGGCCCATGTAATCCAAAAACACTTTAGGATACATCAAATATCCGCACAGGTCTTCGTCATCCACCTTCAACCCCTCAAGCTGGGCCGAGATATCGCCGCGCGTGGCCTCCAGATCGGTGGCGGGCAGGTGCAGGCCGGGGCGCTCGATATTTGGTGCCTCGCCCTTCAGCACCTTGGCCACAAACGCCGCCGGAAAGCCCCCCGGAGGCTGCCCCAGATTGCCGCGCATCATGTCAATCACACTATCGGGGAAAGCGACATCAACCGCGGGGTTCTCGACCTGTTCACGGCTTAACCCCTGGCTAACCATCATCAGCGCCATATCGCCCACAACCTTGCTGCTGGGCGTGACCTTTACAATATCACCAAACATCTGGTTTACGTCGGCGTAAGCTTGCGCAACTTCGTGCCAGCGCTCTTCCAGCCCCAGACTGCGCGCCTGCGCTTTAAGGTTGGTAAATTGCCCACCGGGCATTTCGTGCAGGTAAACCTCGGAGGCGGGGGCGCGGGTGCCGCTTTCAAAGGCGGTGTATTGGGTGCGCACGGCCTCCCAGTAATCCGAAATTTTGCGGATGGCGGCGATATCAAGGCCGGTATCGCGCGGCGTATTGCGCAGCGCTTCAACGATGCTGCCAAAGCAAGGCTGGCTGGTGCCGCCCGAAAACGCATCCATCGCCACATCGACGGCATCGACACCGGCATCAGAGGCCGCCAGAATGGTCGCCGCCGCAATGCCGCTGGTATCATGGGTATGAAAGTGGATCGGCAGGCCGACCTCGTCTTTCAGGGCGGTAACAAGTGCTGTGGCAGCGGCGGGTTTCAGCAGGCCGGCCATGTCTTTCAGGCCCAGAATATGCGCGCCTGCCGCCTTTAGCTCTTTGCCCATTTGCACATAGTATTTCAGGTCGTATTTGGCGCGCTCGGGGTTCAGAATATCGCCGGTATAACAGATCGCGCCTTCGCAAACCTTGCCGGACTCGTTCACCGCATCCATCGCCACGCGCATGTTTTCAACCCAGTTCAGGCTGTCAAACACCCGAAACACATCAACGCCGGTTTCGGCCGCCTGCGCCACGAATTTCTGCACTACATTGTCGGGGTAATTGGTATAGCCCACACCGTTGCTGGCGCGCAGCAACATTTGCGTCATCACATTGGGCACCCGCGCCCGCAGATCGCGCAGGCGCTGCCATGGGCACTCTTGCAAAAACCGATAGGCCACGTCAAAAGTCGCGCCGCCCCATGCTTCAAGTGAAAATAACTGCGGCAGATTATGGGCATAGCTTTCGGCCACATTCAGCATATCGTGCGAGCGCATCCGCGTCGCCAACAGCGATTGATGCCCATCCCGCATGGTGGTATCGGTGATCAACAGCTGTTTTTGGTCCAGCATCCAGTCGGCCACCGCCTGCGCCCCCTTCTCCTCCAACAAGTTCCGCGTTCCGTAGGGTGCGTGGTCCCCACGCACCGCTGGCACCACCGGCTTTTTCGCATGGGCAGGCGGCTTCGCCCGCCCCTCGGCTTCGGGGTGTCCGTTTACGGTAATATCGGCAATATATGTCAAAATCTTCGTCGCCCGATCGCGACGCTTTTTAAAATCAAACAGCGCGGGCGTGGTATCAATGAATCTGGTGGTGTATTCATTGTTCAGAAATATCGGATGTTTCAGCAGGTTTTCAACAAAGGCAATATTGGTTGACACCCCGCGAATTCGAAACTCGCGCAGCGCCC
>CAYWXQ010000211.1:0-3246 GCA_964462475.1 uncultured Rhodobacterales bacterium
GACCGTCCCGCAACAACGCGTTTGCCATAACCACAAGCTTTCGCATGACCGCTGTGATCGACAGTTTCTTGCATTTCCCTTTGGCAATCAGCTCGTGATATTTGGCCTTCATATCCGGGTTGAAACGGGTGGCGACAAGGCGGTTATCTTTGCAATGTCCGGTTGCCCGGCAGGGAATGCAAGCATGCCCGAGAGGGGGGATGCTGACAAGAATAGCGGCTTTTTTGCAGAGTGTTTTGTCAGCTGATATTGTCGCCTCAATACCTTCCTTGCCCGTAAGGCCTTGGCCATCTTGTAGCGCGGCCAAAGCCGCTTCAAAATCAAATTCTTCTCGCATGTGTCATTCCGTTTCTTCCCTTTACAGAAATGACACGAAATTACGAACGCTCCCTGTCTGTGATGAAAACGGTATCGAACATCGTCTGACCAAAATTGCCCAACCAACTGCCCCGTAACCAGTCCCAAATTTTACCCCCCTATCTTCATTCTTCTCCAAATACTCAAATTCCCACGCCACAACCCCGCCAATACACCAAAGCCGATATCCAACCGACCGGCTTGACGCCAGCCGCCAAGCGTCAGCTTGGTAATCAACTTATCGCGCTTTGGCGCGATTCCGCGTGCTAATAGGGCGCGACCTGCTTGACGCGCTCACGCTTACGCCCAATAGTCAAACCCAGCGTTGCGGACAAACCGCGACCGACAAAAGATGTGACATGGAGAGAAACATGAAAAAAATTATCCTCGCTGCCGCTGCGTTCGCCGCAATGAGCAGCAGCGCTTTTGCGCAGGCCAATATCAATATTTGCGTCGAGGGCGCTTACCCGCCATTTTCATCCACCGAAGCCTCGGGTAAGGTCGTTGGCTTTGATATCGACATCGCCAACGCGCTCGCTACCGAAATGGGCCGCAGCGCCACCATGGTCAAAACCGACTGGGACGGCATCATCCCCGCCCTGCTCGAAGGCAAATGCGACGCGATCATCGCCTCGATGTCGATCACCCAAGACCGCAAGAAAGTGATCGACTTTTCGGCCAAATATTACAGCTCGCCCGCCAGCTTCATGGGGGCCGACGGCATGACCGTAGCCTCGCTCGACGGCAAGGTCGTGGGCGTGCAGCGTGGCACTGTTCATCAGGACTTCATGGAAGGCGAATTTCCCAATGTCCAACTGCGGCTTTACGGGTCGCAAGACGAAGTTTATCTTGACCTGAAAGCCGGCCGGATCGACGCGGCCATGGGCGATGCGATTGCCATGGAAGACGGCTTTGCCAACACCGATGCCGGTGCCGGTTATGATCTTTTCGGCCCGTCCTATTCTGTGCCAAAATACCACGGCGAGGGCGAAGGCATTGGCGTGCGCCAAGAAGACACAGCATTGCGTGATGCCTTCTCGGCCGCCATTCTGGCCATCCGGGCCTCGGGTGTGTATGCCGCGATCAACGACAAGTATTTCAACATTGACATCTACGGTGGCGAATAGAAAACCAACGAGGCGCGCCGCGCAGGCGCGCCTCTAACCCATGGAAAATATTATAGAATACGCGCCACTTTTGGCGCGAGGGGCGCTAACGACCGTGTTGTTGGCGCTTTCGGCCTTGGCAATGGCGACCCTGCTTGGCGGGCTCGGGGCTGTGGGCAAGATCAGCGGCGGGCGCTTGGTGCGCACTGCGGTTTTTGCCTATACAACCATCGTGCGCGGGGTGCCCGACCTCGTGCTGATTTTGCTGATCTATTTTGGCGGCCAACGGCTTATCAACATCGCCGCAAAGGCCGCGGGGTTTGATTATACCGAGCTTTCAAAATTCTGGGCAGGGGTGGCCGCGATCGGCTTTATCTATGGCGCTTACATGACCGAGACCTTTCGTGGCGCTTACATGACCGTGCCCGCAGGCCAGCGCGAAGCCGCAATGTCGCTAGGAATGCGGCCCTTTCAGGTGCTGCGCGCGGTCACGCTGCCACAGCTTATCCGCTTTGCCTTGCCGGGTTATGCCAATGTCTGGCAGGTGCTGATCAAATCCACCGCCGTGGTGTCGGTGATCGGGTTGGAGGACCTTGTCGGTCTCGCCAATGACGCCGGTAAATCGGTGCGCGAACCGTTTTTGTTTTTTCTGGCGGTATTTTTTGCCTACCTGTTTTTCACCTGGATCAGCCAAACAATATTCGACGCCGCCGAGCGCCGCTATGCGCTAAAGGGGCATGGCGATGCGGTTTGATCTTATAGCAAAAAACTGGGAGCTATTCGCCAGCGGCATGTGGATGACCCTGCAACTGACCGCGCTGGCAGTGCTGATCGGTTTTGCAATCGCGCTGCCCTTCGGGCTGATCAGGGCAAAATCAAACGGTTGGGCCTCCAAGGCGATCAATACCTATGTCTATGCCTTTCGTGGCACCCCGCTTTTGGTGCAGCTTTATCTGATCTACTACGGGCTTTCCCAGTTTGAATGGGTGCGCGACAGCTTTGCCTGGGTTATTTTGCGCAGTGCGTGGTGGTGCGCCCTGATCGCGTTTTCGCTTAATTCGGGGGCCTACGCCACCGAGATCATCCGCGGCGCCGTGCAATCGGTGCCAAAGGGCGAGCTAGAGGCGGCAAAATCGCTGGGCATGTCGCCGTTTCAGGTTAAACGGCTGGTGCTGATTCCGGCGGCATTGCGGCGCGCGTTGCCGCAATACGGTAACGAGGTGGTGTTTATGCTGCAAGGATCGGTGGTGGCCAGCGTGATCACCATTCAGGATATATTGGGCGTGGGCCGAACCCTGAACGCGCGCTTCTATCTGGCTTATGAGGGTTTCCTCACGGCAGCGGCCCTTTATATGGCGCTGGCCTTTGTGGTGGTTTTAACCTTCAGATATCTCGAAAAACGATATCTGGGTTATTTGGGTGTTTCGAGATAAGCCGCTTTTGCTGCCCGGGCAACAATACCCACGGTTTCAGGTTTGCCCGCCGAGGCGCAGCCGAGGCCACCGCCCAAACGTAAAGAGCGTTGTTGCGCAGCAACGGCGATCTTTACGGAGGGAGACACGGCTACGGCAAAGCGTGGCCTAACCCCTTGGCGCACCCGCCCTTACCTCGGGGAGGCGCGGCGCGGATGTTGCAAATGTTGCGCGAGTTTCAAACATTAGCGACCGTCAAATCCGTTTCGTTTCCTAACCCCCCCGCTCGGCAAGGGCGCATTTTTCAGCAAGCTGAAAAATTTATTCAAAAACATCTGTAGAAATTCAACGCAGAGGCGCCGAGAGCGCAG
>CAYWXQ010000212.1:0-3137 GCA_964462475.1 uncultured Rhodobacterales bacterium
CGGTTGCCGTTATTGTCGGTTTCAAGGGCGTTCAGGATCGCCGGCAGGTTGTCTTCGAACTGAACGTCGACAACCGCGCCAATCACCTGTGTAATTTTACCCACAGCTTTTTTAGCCATCAGTTTTTCTCCAGTTTAAAGCGCTTCAGCGCCCGAGATAATCTCGATCAATTCATTGGTAATCGCAGCCTGACGCGAGCGGTTATACTCGATGGTCAGTTTGTCGATCATTTCGCCAGCGTTGCGGGTGGCGTTATCCATGGCAGACATCCGCGCGCCCTGTTCCGAGGCGCCGTTTTCCAGCAAGGCCGTGAAAATCTGGGTTGAAACCGCACGCGGCAGCAATTCATCCAGAATTTCGTTTTCGTCCGGCTCGAATTCATAAACCGTAGAGGAAGCCTCGGAAGCCTCGGCTGTGGTTTCGAACTTGGCCGGAATCAGTTGCAGCGCGGTCGGCACCTGATCCACAATCGATTTGAAACGGCTGTAAAAGATCGTAGCCACGTCAAACGTGCCGCTATCAAACCGCTTGATCACGTCTTTGCCGATCTCGGCGGCGTGGGTATAGCCCAGGCGCTTGACCTCGGACATATCCACATGATCGATCATGATATCGCCAAAATCGCGCTTAAGCTGGTCACGGCCTTTTTTGCCAACGGTGATCATTTTCACCGTTTTGCCCGCCGCTTTAAGCTCGGCGGCATGCGCCCGCGCCAGCTTGGCAATATTGCCGTTAAACCCGCCGCAAAGCCCGCGTTCAGAGGTCGCAACGATCAGCAAATGCACATCGTCTTTGCCGGTGCCGCGCAGCAACAACGGCGCGCTTTCGCTTTCAGCAGCCCCCTGCGCCAGATTTCCAAGAACCGCGTTCATCCGCGCCGCATAAGGCCGCGCATCTTCAGCGGATTCCTGAGCGCGGCGCAATTTCGCCGCGGCCACCATCTGCATGGCCTTGGTGATCTTACGCGTGTTTTTAACACTCTGGATCCGTGTTTTCAGGTCTTTGAGGTTCGCCATTGGCTAAAACTCCTTTCCCTTGAGGCCAAAATTAAGCGAAGTCTGTCGCAAATGCGGTCAGCGCGGCTTTGATGCTGTCTTCGAGCTCACCTTTAACCTTGCGGTCATTGTCGGTGATGTCTTTCAGCAGGTCAGCGTTGTGATTACGCAAATGCGCCAGCAAACCGGCCTCGAAACGGCCAACGTCCTTGACGTCGATCTTGTCAAGGAAGCCCTTGGTGCCGGCGTAAATTACGCAAACCTGCTCGGCATTGGTCAGCGGCGAATATTGCGCCTGTTTCAACAGCTCGGTCAGGCGGGAACCACGGGCAAGTAAGGCTTGGGTCGAGGCATCAAGGTCAGAGCCGAACTGGGCAAAAGCCGCCATCTCGCGATATTGCGCAAGTTCAAGCTTGATAGAACCCGCCACCGATTTCATCGCGTTTGTTTGAGCAGACGACCCCACACGCGATACCGAAAGACCTGTGTTCACAGCGGGGCGAATACCGGCGTTAAACAGCTCGGTTTCAAGGAAGATCTGACCATCGGTGATCGAAATCACGTTGGTCGGAATAAACGCCGAAACATCGCCACCCTGGGTTTCAATGATCGGCAGCGCGGTCAGCGAGCCAGAACCATAATCCGCGTTCAATTTCGACGAACGCTCAAGAAGCCTTGAGTGAAGATAGAAAACATCGCCGGGGTAAGCTTCACGCCCGGGCGGGCGGCGCAGCAGCAGCGACATTTGGCGATAGGCCACAGCCTGTTTGGACAGGTCATCATAAATGATCAGCGCATGGCGGCCATTGTCACGAAAGTGCTCGGCCATCGCGGTGGCGCAATAAGGGGCCAAAAACTGCAAGGGCGCGGGGTCAGAAGCGGTCGCGGCAACAACGATAGAATATTCCATCGCGCCGTTTTCTTCCAGCTTGCGCACCAGCTGGGCCACGGTCGAGCGCTTTTGCCCGATCGCCACATATACGCAGTAAAGTTTTTTGTATTCGTCATCGCCAGCGGCGTCATTATAAGCCTTCTGGTTGAGCACCGCGTCAAGCGCCACCGCCGATTTACCGGTTTGGCGGTCACCAATAATAAGCTCGCGCTGGCCACGGCCAATCGGAATAAGCGCATCCACCGATTTCAGGCCGGTGGCCATCGGCTCATGCACCGATTTACGCGGGATAATGCCCGGGGCTTTAACATCGGCCACCGAACGTTTTTTGGTGTTCAGCGGGCCTTTGCCATCAATCGGGTTGCCAAGGCCGTCAACAACGCGGCCCAAAAGCTCGTCACCCGTGGGCACATCCACGATCGAGTTGGTGCGCTTTACAACGTCGCCCTCTTTAATGTCACGGTCCGAGCCAAAGATCACGATACCAACGTTGTCGGTTTCAAGGTTCAGCGCCATCCCGCGGATACCGCCGGGGAACTCAACCATTTCACCGGCCTGAACATTGTCCAACCCATATACGCGCGCGATACCGTCACCAACTGACAGCACACGCCCCACTTCGGCGACTTCAGCCTCAGCACCAAAATTCTTGATCTGGTCCTTGAGGATCGCAGAGATTTCCGCGGCTTGGATGCTCATT
This sequence comes from uncultured Rhodobacterales bacterium, assembly GCA_964462475.1. Lineage (GTDB taxonomy): Bacteria > Pseudomonadota > Alphaproteobacteria > Rhodobacterales > Rhodobacteraceae > UBA3077. The sequence continues at coordinate 2,588 of CAYWXQ010000212.1, forward strand.
TATCCGACCTCTTTCATTGCATTTTGAAGATTGTTGAGTTTGCTGCGAAGCGAGCTGTCGATCATCACCGACCCCACCTTCACAATAAGACCGCCGATAAGGTTTTTATCCACGGTCACATTTACTTTTACGTCCTTGCCAACCGATTTTTTAAGCGCAGCCGCCAACGCGGTGCTTTGCTTTTCGGTCAGCGCCTTGGCTGAAACCACCTCGGCGCTTACTTCGCCGCGATCATCGGCGGCCAGCGCCTTTACCTGCGCGATCATGTCGGGCAGCACATGCAGGCGGCGGTTTTCGGCCATCAGGGCCACGGTGTTGGCGACCTCTGCGCCCAGCCCCATTTTATCGGTAAGGGCGCGCATCGCCCCGCCCTGAACATCGCGCGACAATAGCGGCGAGCTGGTGACACCACGCAAATCGGCACTGACATCCAGCGCGTTTTGCAGCGAATCAAGATCGGTTTCGACAGCGGCCAGTTTTTTGGCCTCTTTGGCGATCTCGAACAATGCGATCGCATAGCGCCCCGAGGCCCCTGCGGTTATTGATGCTG
>CAYWXQ010000213.1:0-3109 GCA_964462475.1 uncultured Rhodobacterales bacterium
GTGATCTTGCGGATCGCGGCGGCATCCATGAACGGAGATTTCGATGAATCTGACTGAAACAACAACGCTGACAGCGGCTGATTTTCCGATCGCCGCGTTTAGCGACCATTTGCGGCTGGGCACCGGGTTTAGCGATGATGGCGGCCAGAATGCGCTGCTCGAAAGCTGCCTGCGCGCCGCCATGGGGGCGATAGAGGCCCGCACCGGCAAGGTTTTGATCGCGCGGGGTTTTGACTGGCGCACCTATGTCTGGCGGCGCGATAACGGCGCGCAGGCGCTGCCGGTGTCGCCGGTAACAGCGATCACCCAGATGGTGGTGTTTCCGGTCAAAGGGCCGCCGACCTATATTAATTCGACCCTGTTTGCGCTGGTGCCCGATATGCAGCGGCCCAAAATTGTGCCCATTGGCGGCGATCTGCCAAAAATTCCTGAATATGGCGCGGTGCAAATCAGCTTTACCGCCGGTTACGGGGCCTGGGCGGCGGTGCCCGCAGCGCTGCAACAGGCGGTGTTTTTGCTGGCGGCGAGCTATTACGAGCATCGTGATACCATGGTGAATAGCACCGGCCAGATGCCGTTTGGCGTCATGGCGCTGATCGCGCCTTTCCGGCGGGTGCGCCTTGGCGGTGCGCCATGAGCACCCCGCGCCTGAACCGCAAACTGGTGCTGGAAGAGCGCCAAAAAACCCCCGACGGCATGGGGGGCTTTACCGAAATCTGGGTTGCCAAGGGGGCGCTTTGGGCCTCGATCAACGCCGTTGGCGCGTCAGAGCAACTGCTGGCCGCGCGCGAGCTGCCGGTGATGAAGTTCAAAATCATCACCCGCGCCGCGCCCTATGGGGCCCCGTCGCGCCCGCGCCCCGAACAGCGCTTTCGCGAGGGCGGGCGGCGGTTTGATATTCTGGCCGTGGGCGAATACGACCCCGCCGGCCAATACCTTGAAATCTGGGCAGAGGAGGGCCGGCAATGAGCTATGCACAAAGTGCCGCCCTGCAAGTGGCTGTTTATACCGCCCTTTCTGGCAATGCGGCGCTAATGGCACTGGTGGGCGGGGTCTATGACGCGCCGCCAGACGGGTTGGCCAGCGGCACCTATATCACCCTTGGCAATGAGGAAGCCCGCGACCGTTCCAGCGCCAGCCACAAAGGCAGCACGCTTGATTTCGAGGTCAATATCCACTCTGATTTCGCCGGTTTCAGCGCCGCCAAACAGGTCGCGGCCATGGTGGTGGACACCCTTTCATGGGCCGATCTGCCGCTAAGCCGGGGCGCGCTGGTCAGCCTGCAGTTTTTAAAATCGAAAGCCCGCCGTGGCGCGGCCCCCGAAACCCGACGGATTGTGCTGGTTTTTCGCGCAATCCTTGATGATGGCACCCTATAAGGAACCCTAAAAATGGCAGCTCAAAAAGGCAAAGACCTTCTGATAAAAATCGACATGACCGGCTCGGGGACGTTTTTGACGTTCGCCGGGCTGCGCGCGTCGCGGATATCGTTCAACGCCGAAACCGTTGATATCACCAATATGGTCAGCGCTGGCGGTTGGCGCGAACTGTTGCCCAGCACCGGTGTGCGCTCGGCCAGTATCAGCGGCTCGGGGGTGTTTTTGGATGATTTCACCGACGAGCGCGCGCGGATGTATTTTTTCAACGCCGAGATCCCGAAATTTCAGGTGATCATCCCCAAGCTTGGCACGCTCGAAGGGCCGTTTCAAATTACCGCGCTGGAATATGCCGGTAATTTTGACGGCGAGGCGACCTATGAAATTACCATGGCCTCGGGTGGCGAACTGACCTTTGTATCGGATCTGGTATGAACCCCTATCGCGGCGATGTGGCGCTGGTGCTGGATGGCAAGGCGCAGACCATGCGCCTTACCCTTGGGGCCTTGGCCGAGCTGGAACAGGCCTTGGGCTCTGATTCGCTGCTGGCACTGGTAGAGCGGTTCGAGCGCGGGGCGTTCAGCTCCAGCGATCTGATCGCGCTGCTGCTGGCCGGATTGCGCGGGGCGGGCAGCGAAATTGACCGTGAAACCCTGCTGGCAGCCGATGTGCAGGGCGGGCCGATGGCGGCGGCCAAGGCGGGCGCGCTGCTTTTAAAACGCGCCTTTAGCGTCACCGATGAAGCGGTTTGACTGGCCGGCGCTGATGCGGCTGGGGCTGGGGCAATTGCGCCTGACCCCTGTGCAGTTCTGGGCGCTCACCCCGGCTGAACTGGCGCTCATGGCGGGGCTTGACGGCGCGCGGGTGATGGACCGCTCCGGGCTGGCCGAACTGATGGCAAAATATCCTGACAAAGAGGAATAATTATGGCTGATATTACAGCAGATCTGGGAAACCTCGATCTGGCATTGGGCGATCTTGAGGGCAGCATTGCTGCCACCCAAACCGTGGCAGCGGCGTTCAAGGCCGAGCTGGCGGGGGTCAGCACGGTCATGGCCACCACCGGCGCGCAGGCTACCGGCTTTCAGCGCTCGGTCGGGGGCAGCTTGCGCAAAGCCTTTGATGCGCTGGTGTTTGACGGCGGGCGGCTGACCGACGTTTTGCGCGGGCTGTCGCTTTCAATCGCCGATTCAGCGCTTGATTCGGTGCTAAAACCGGTGACCAGCCAATTGGGCAACCTGATTGGCGGTGGTTTGCAAAACCTGATTTCGGGCATCTTGCCGTTTGAAAACGGCGCAGCATTTTACAGCGGGCGGGTGCAGGCCTTTGCCAGGGGCGGCGTGGTTTCACAGGCAACTAATTTTCCGATGCGCGGCGGCATGGGCCTGATGGGCGAGGCTGGCCCAGAGGCGATAATGCCGCTGGCGCGCGGGGCTGACGGCAAGCTTGGCGTGCGCGGCGGCGGTGGCGGCACGGTCAACGTGACGATGAATATTTCAACGCCGGATGTTGCCGGCTTTCAGCGCTCGCGGGCCCAGATCGCGGCGCAATACCAGCGGGCATTGGCGCGCGGCCAGCGCAATCTTTAATTTTTAACGGGAGGTGGATATGGATTTTCACGAGGTTCGGTTTCCGACGGCACTGTCGCTCGGGTCAGCGGGTGGGCCAGAGCGGCGCACAGAAATTGTAAGCCTTTCCAACGGGTTCGAGGAGCGCAATTCGCCTTGGGCGCA
>CAYWXQ010000214.1:0-3101 GCA_964462475.1 uncultured Rhodobacterales bacterium
AAATGACGAAACGAAAGAACCATTCTCCTGAATTCAAAGCCAAGGTTGCGCTTGAAGCGATCCGCGAGGAATTGACGATGGCGGAGTTGGCAAAGAATTACAGTGTGCACCCCACTCAGATCGGGAGGTGGAAACGCACCGCGATTGAAAATATGACCACGGCATTTTCCAGGCGTGACTGTGACTCTGGACGAACCGATGAAGCTCAAATCGACAAGCTGCATTCGAAGATTGGTCAACTGGTTGTGGAACGGGATTTTTTAGCCAACGCCTCGGTTCAGTTGCTCGGAACGCGAGGCAAAAAATGGTGAGCCGAGATCATGATCTGAGTGTTCGGCGGCAATGCGGATTGCTGTCGTTGGCGCGGTCGAACCTGTATTACCAGCCGAAGGGTGAAAGTGCCGAGAACCTGCGGTTTATGGAAATCATTGACAAGAAGTTTTTACAAACGCCGTGGTACGGCTCTCGGCAAATGGCCCGTTATATGCAAAGGCAGGGTCACAAGTGCGGCCGCCACAGGGTCCGTCGATTGATGCGGCCGATGCGATTGGCACCGATCTACCAGACGCCAAACACCCGATGACCGGCAACACATGCTTGCATGGGTGAGAGGGGGCAAGAAACATCCGCAGCATAAGATTTACCCGTATCTGCTGAGAAAACTGCCAATTACAACACCCAACCAAGTGTGGTGCGTGGATATCACTTACATTCCCATGCAACGCGGGTTTCTGTATCTGGTGGCCATCATGGACAGGTATAGTCGCAAGGTTTTGAGCTGGCGTTTATCAAACAGCATGAAGGCCGACTTTTGCGTTGAAGCTCTGAAAGAGGCCATCGCTAAATACGGCAATCTGCCGAGAGGGGAGGGCTTTACGCGGCTGGATTATCAACCCGAGATATCCGTGGCCCCCTTGAAGAGGTCTACGGCTTGCGGGTTTCTGCCGACTTGATCACCTCGTGCGCGTTTTCAGGCGCTTACGCGGCCCCACCACGGCCGCGGTCGCCTTTAACCCTTGAACTTTTGCGGCTGGAAAGATCGCAAAGAAGTCGCCAAATCCCTGAAGTGCGTATATCAGGCTGTGGATGATGAAGCCGCCGCCAAAGCCCTCCCCTCTCGGCAGATTTCTGCGAAATCGCCTGCCGGTCAATGGATGCTTCCGAAGAGAAACGGGGCCAGAAATGCCCCTCCATCGCCCCAAGCTGGCGGCGCGCATGGCAAAAGGTCATCCCGTTCTTTGCCTTTCCGCCAGATGTGCGAAAAATCATCTATACCACCAATGCGATTGAAAGCTTAAACCGCATTCGTCGGGAAGATGGCCCCCCGGGCCCTTTTCTGATCCTCCTCATTCCGCAAATCCACCAAAACCCGAGGCAGTTTCCCAAGCGATGATGCGCCACCAAGCTGATCTATCTGGCCATCCGCAATTTTGAGAAAAAAGGCAGGGTCGTCAAAGAATGGCCTCTCGGTGATTGCATGCAATCACCTGCCGGTAATAGTTGCGGCCCGCAACCAGTTCGCCATCCTATACCCCGAACGGTTCAACAAATGACCCGTTTTAACCGCATGGGCCAAACCCCATACACAGGCTTTCGGACATTCCCCCAAACAGATTATCGGTCAAGCAGTGAAACCAAACTCTTCCTATTTTTGCGGCTAACGGGCTAAAATATCGGGGCCGGCTCTGGCACGCCAAAAAATGCTGGCGACGTAAGGCGGCAGTCGTTTCGTGTGCCTATTTCTTTTTGCTCTTCAGCAGGCTCATCAGCCGTTCTCCACGGCCCTTTTTGTTGATTTGCGCCGCGCGGGCCAGCACCAGATCGCCGGCGGGTACATCTTTGGTAACCACGCTGCCGGTGCCAATCAGGGCGTCGTCACCAATGGTGACCGGCGATACAAGCGCCGAATTGGAGCCAACAAAAACCCGCTCTCCCAGTGTTGTGTGGTGCTTGAACACCCCGTCATAATTGCAAAAAATCACCCCCGCGCCGATATTGCTTTCGGCGCCGACCGTGGCATCACCAACATAGGAAAGATGGTTAACCTTGGCGCGCTTGCCAACCACCGCGTTCTTGATCTCGACAAAGTTGCCGACCTTGCCAAAGGCGCCAATTTCGGCCCCCGGGCGCAGGCGGGCATAGGGGCCAACGATAGCGCCCTCGGATACATGGCAACCCTCGAGATGGCTAAAAGCGCGGATATGCGCGCCGTTTTCAACCGTAACACCGGGGCCGAAAAATACGTTTGGCTCAACCACAACATCGGCTCCGATCACGGTGTCTAGCGCGAAAAACACGGTTTCTGGCGCGGTCAGCGTGGTGCCGTTTTCAAGCGCGTCAGCGCGTGCGCGGCGCTGAAAGGCGGCCTCGGCAATGGCCAGATCGGCGCGGGTGTTTACGCCCATGGTTTCGGCCTCGCTACAGATAATCGCGCTGCAACGCTGGCCCTTGGCCCGCGCAATGGCAACAATATCGGTCAGGTAAATCTCGGCGCTGGCGTTATTGCTGTTAACCTCGTCTAGCAGCGCCATCAGGTTGGCGGCGTCGGCGCAGACCACGCCGGAATTGCAGGTTTTCAGGTAAAGCTGTTCGGGGCTGCACTCTTTGTGCTCTACAATGGCGTCCAGCGTGTCGCCCTTTATTACCAGCCGACCATAGCCTGTGGGGTTGGCGGCCTTAAAGCCGAGCACAACAACATCCTGGCCATTTGCCCGCGCTGCCAGCATTTTTTTGAGGGTTTCGGGGCGCACAAACGGGGTATCGCCGTAAAGCACGATCGCATCGCCGGTAAACCCCGCGAGCGCGGCGCGGGCGTGTTTTACCGCATCGCCGGTGCCGTTTTGGCTGGTTTGCTCGGCAATGATAGCGCTGTCGTCAAGCCGGGTGGCTGTGCTGGAAACGGTTTTGGCCCCGTGCCCGACCACGATCACGGTTTTTGTTGCCCCTGCCAGTGCCGCGCTTTGCATGGCATGGGCCAAAAGCGGGGCGCTAGCGACCGCGTGCATTACCTTTGGTAGCGCGGATTTCATGCGGCTACCCTTTCCGGCAGCCAAAATTATTGCAGCAAATGGCATGGATGCCCCCTTTAATGATTTACCCCT
>CAYWXQ010000215.1:0-3082 GCA_964462475.1 uncultured Rhodobacterales bacterium
GGGCGCGCCACGGATGGATTTTGTTTTTACCGTCTGCGATCAGGCCGCCAACGAGGAATGCCCGCTATGGCCCGGCCAGCCGGTTGCGGGCCACTGGGGCATACCCGACCCGGCGGCGGTTAGCGGCAGCGATGCCGATAAACAACGTGCCTTTGCCGCCGCCTATCGCCAGATGCAGGCCCGCGTGCGCGCCTTTATCGCCCGCGCCCCCGCCGGTCTTGACCGGCCCGCGCTGCAAAAACACATCGACGAAATCGGCACCATGCCGCACGATATACAGGAATGAACCATGGGAGTTTTTGAACGTTATTTAACCCTGTGGGTTGCGACTGCCATTGCTGTCGGGGTTGCGCTGGGGGTGGCGGTGCCCGGCATTTTTGCCGCGATTGCGGCGCTCGAATATGCCAGTGTCAACCTTGTGGTCGCGGTGCTGATCTGGGTGATGATCTATCGGATGATGGTCAGCGTTGACTTTACCAGCATCAAGGATGTCGGCCGCCAGCCCAAGGGGTTGGTGATCACGCTGGTGGTGAACTGGCTGATAAAACCCTTTACCATGGCCGCACTGGGCTGGCTTTTTTTCATGGTTATTTTCAAAGATCTGGTCGCCCCAGAGACCGCCCGCGAATATATCGCCGGCATGATCCTGCTTGGCGTTGCCCCCTGCACCGCGATGGTGTTCGTCTGGAGCCAGCTGGTGAAGGGCGATGCGCATTACACGCTGGTTCAGGTCTCTGTCAATGACCTGATCATGGTATTCGCCTTTGCCCCGATCACCGCGTTTTTTGCTTGGGCTTGGCGATATCGTGGTGCCGGTGATGCTTTCTCTGGTGGCCTATGCCAATCGCAAACGCGGCGGCTTTGCGCTGCCCTAGCGGGTCGGGGTGGCGCCCGCCGCCGCTTTTCATCCGGCTTTGGCGTTAAGGCACCGGTTTTGGCCGCCACAGGGTTGCGCCCTGTGCTTAACCGACTATAACCACCACAATTTGCAAGTTACGGCGAATCCACCCCGCGCGCGGCCCGACAGCCCGTGCGGCTACGCGCACGCCAGTTTTACGGGGGCCACTATGCCAAAAAGAACCGACATTTCCTCGATCATGATCATCGGCGCCGGCCCTATTATCATCGGTCAGGCCTGCGAGTTCGACTATTCAGGCACCCAAGCCTGCAAGGCATTAAAGGAAGAGGGCTACCGCGTTATTCTGGTCAACTCCAACCCTGCCACCATCATGACCGACCCCGACATGGCTGACGCCACCTATATTGAGCCGATTACGCCTGAAACCGTGGCCAAGATCATTGAAAAAGAACGCCCCGATGCGCTGTTGCCGACCATGGGCGGCCAAACCGGTCTGAACACGGCGCTGGCGCTGGATGATATGGGGGTGCTGGCAAAATATAACGTGCAGTTGATCGGGGCGGACCGCAAAGCGATTGAAATGGCCGAAGACCGCAAGCTGTTTCGTGAGGCCATGGACCGTTTGGGCATTGAAAACCCCCGCGCCACCATTGCCGAAACCATGGAAGAATGCATGGTGGCGCTACCGGATATCGGCCTGCCTGCCATCATTCGCCCGGCCTTTACCATGGGCGGCACCGGCGGTGGCATTGCCTATAATCGTGAGGACTATGAGGCGATTTGCGCCAGCGGGCTGGATGCCTCGCCGGTGAACCAGATATTGATCGATGAAAGCCTGCTCGGGTGGAAAGAGTTTGAAATGGAGGTGGTGCGCGATAAAGCCGATAACGCCATCATCATTTGCGCCATTGAAAACATCGACCCGATGGGCGTGCATACCGGTGACAGCATCACCGTGGCGCCCGCGCTGACGTTGAGCGATAAAGAATACCAGATGATGCGGACCCATAGCATCAACGTGCTGCGCGAAATCGGCGTTGAAACCGGCGGTTCCAACGTGCAATGGGCGGTGAACCCCAAGGACGGCCGCATGGTGGTGATCGAGATGAACCCGCGCGTCAGCCGCAGTTCGGCGCTGGCCTCGAAAGCCACCGGCTTTCCGATCGCCAAGATCGCGGCCAAGCTGGCCGTGGGCTATACGCTCGACGAGCTTGACAACGACATCACCAAGGTAACCCCCGCCAGTTTCGAGCCGACGATTGATTACGTTGTCACCAAAATCCCGCGCTTTACGTTTGAGAAATTCCCGGGGGCTGAAGCCACGCTCACAACCGCAATGAAATCGGTTGGCGAGGCCATGGCGATTGGCCGCACCATCCATGAAAGCCTGCAAAAGGCGCTGTGCAGCCTTGAAACCGGCCTAAGCGGTTTTGACGAGGTCGAGATACCCGACATGCCCGTGGGCGATGATGTGACCTTTGAAAATGGTGAAAAAGTCGGGTTGGAGCGCTTTATCATCGGCAGCAACGCGGATGCGCAAATGGCGATCGACAAAGCCCTGACCAAGGCATTATCAGGCCAAACCCCTGACCGGATGCGGCTGATCGCCCACGCCATGCGCTATGGTTTTACCGATGAGGAACTGTTCGAGATCACCAGCTTCGATCCGTGGTTCATCTCGCGCATTCGCGAGATCATCGCTGAGGAAACCAAACTGCAAATCCACGGCCTGCCCGAAACCGAACCACAAATGCGCGCCCTAAAGATGCTCGGCTTCTCGGATGCCCGTCTGGCCATGCTGACCGGCAAGCCAGAGGGCGACATTCGCACGCTGCGTCACGCGCTCGGCGTGGTGGCCAGTTTCAAGCGTATTGATACCTGCGCGGCTGAATTCGAGGCCCAGACCCCCTATATGTATTCGACCTACGAGGCCGATATCATGGGCACGGTCGAGTGCGAAAGCCGCCCCACCGACCGTAAAAAAGTGGTAATCCTTGGCGGCGGGCCAAACCGCATTGGCCAGGGGATAGAGTTTGATTATTGCTGCTGCCACGCCTGTTTCAGCCTGACCGATGCGGGTTACGAGACCATCATGATCAACTGCAACCCCGAAACGGTGAGCACCGATTACGACACCTCTGACCGGCTTTATTTTGAGCCGCTCAGCCTTGAATCGGTGCTTGAAATCCTGCGGGTCGAGCAGGAAAACGGCACCCTGCACGG
>CAYWXQ010000216.1:0-3064 GCA_964462475.1 uncultured Rhodobacterales bacterium
GTTGCCACCCGGGCGGTCAGCGTTTTTGGGCGGCTTGGCTTCAACCAGTATCTGGTCGGCCACCGCTTCGTATTTGGCCAGCGCCGGCAGGTCAGCGGCATCGGTCACGCCCACGGCCTTCATCACCGGCAGGCCGTAGCGGGCGCGAATTTCGGCCACCCGCGCGGGGCTTTCAACCCCGTGTAGTTGCAGCATATCTAGCGGCACGGTTGCGGTCAGATCATCCAGAAAAGCATCAGTGGGATTAACCGTCAGCGCCACCTTGGCCACACCGACCGGCACCGAAAGCGCCAGCCTTGCGGCCTGTTCAAGGCTTACATTCCGGGGGGAATTTTCAAAAAACACCAGCCCGATATAGCGCGCGCCCGCCCGTGCCGCCACCTGAATGTTCTTTTCATCCCGCAGCCCGCAGATCTTGACCCTCATTTAGGTCAGCAACGCCAAAACGTCGTCTTCGTCAGACCCGCTCGACTTTTTAAGCTGCGCAACCTCGGCCGCCAACTGCGCTGCCTCGCGGTTTTTTACCGCCGCTTTTCGCCGGTATTTATGCTCGCGGAAATACTCCATGAAATAGCCCAGCAACAGCCCCAGCCCGATGGCCGCGAAAATCACCGCAAATAGCGGCAGATCAAGGCGAAGTGCATCGGCATAGGGCAGGCCTTCAGGCAAGGCGGCAACCGAAACGGTGCCGCGGTTGGCAAGGGCCAGCAAGACCAAGGCAGCCATAAAGCCCGCCAGAACCAGATATTTAATATAGCGCATCATGTTCCCTAAATTAAGCGCCGTTTAGCGGCCGTTCAAGCGGTCACGCAATAATTTTCCGGTTTTGAAAAACGGCACATGCTTTTCCTCGACCGATACCGTCTCGCCAGTGCGCGGGTTGCGCCCGGTGCGGGCCTCGCGCTTTTTAACCGAGAACGCGCCAAAACCGCGCAGCTCTACCCGTTTGCCCGCTGCCATGGCCTCAACTATTTCGTTGAAAACGGTGCCGACAATACGCTCGACATCCCGCTGGAAAAGATGCGGGTTTTCGTCTGCGATTTTTTGGACCAGTTCGGATTTTATCATTATTGTTCCTCTCCAAGTTGCCGTGGATACTCAGAGGCACTCCGTCAAGCACCGCTACACATATTACCATTTATATGTATATTCTGCCATGCCTTAGCGGTTTATGGAATAGAGCGCAGAGGTTTGCGGGGCAGAAAATTGCTCCAAAAGCGGATTTATACCCAATAACGTCGACAAAACCCCATTATACCAAGGCTCTGCCGGTGCAAGCGCCCAATCTTCCACGTCATACTCGCTTAACCCAGGGGAAACTGATTCGAGATACGCGCGCACCACGGCATCGCCTCCAAGGGTATCTATCAGGCCGTTTTCAACCGCTTTGCGGCCGCTAAAAACCCCGCCTGTGGTGACGCGGTCTAGCGCGTTTCCGCTCAGGTTGCGCCGGTCGCCGACCAAAGCCTTGAACCACTGGAAGGTTTCCTCGATCATCGCCGCCTGTGCGGCCAGTTCTTCGGGGTTGGCTTGGCGAAACGGGCTAACCCCGCCCTTTATACCTGAACTGCGCAGCACCTGCATTTGCACGCCGATCTGCTTAAGCAAACCGCTGACATCGGGGTATTCCATGATCACCCCGATCGAGCCGGTCACGGTATTGGAACGCGCGACAATATAATCGGCCCCCAGCGCGGCAATATACCCGCCCGAGGCCGCAACCCCCGCCATCTGCGCCACGACCGGTTTTTTTTTGGCCACGATGCGCAGCGCGTCATACAGGATTTCAGAGCCAACCACGGTGCCCCCCGGAGAGTTGATCCAGACGATCAGGGCCTTTACGTCGTCATCCTCGGCGATTTTTGCCAGCACCTCGTCGCGGTAGCGATCCTGGGTGATGACCCCGTTAATACTGATGCGCGCAATCTGTGGTCCGGTCGGAAATTCGCCATCGGCACGGCTGACCGCCCACCACACGACCCCGCCGATCAGCACCAGCATAAAACCGATGCCCCGCCAAAAGCCGGAGCGGCGCCATTTACGACGCCGCTCCTCATAATAGTCTCTTTCGAAACCGTCTTTTTTGCCATCCCAGGGGGGCATTAGTCGTCAGAGCCTTTCAGCGCCGCCCCAAGGATATCGCCAAGCGATGCCCCGGAGTCAGACGAGCCATACTGCTCGATCGCTTCTTTCTCTTCGGCGATCTCGCGGGCTTTGATCGACAGGCCAAGACGGCGCGAGGATTTGTCGATATTGGTGACGCGGGCGTCAATTTTATCGCCAACCGAAAAACGCTCGGGGCGCTGCTCGGCACGGTCGCGCGACAGATCAGAGCGGCGGATGAAGGATTTCATGCCATCATACGTCACTTCAATGCCGCCATCCTCGATCGAGGTGACCTCGACAGTAACGATTGCGCCGCGTTTGATACCACCAACGGCACCGGCAAACGGATCTTCGCCCAGCTCTTTGATCGACAGGGAGATGCGCTCTTTATCGGCATCAATGTCGGTCACAACGGCTTTCACCATGTCGCCTTTTTGGTAATCCTGAATGGCTTCCTCGCCCGAGCGATCCCAATCAAGACCCGACAGGTGAACCATGCCGTCGATCTCGCCATCCAAACCAATGAACAGGCCGAATTCGGTGATGTTTTTGACTTCACCCTCGACTTCGGTGCCAACGGGGAAGGCCGCGGCAAAGTTTTCCCACGGGTTGCCCTGGGTTTGTTTCAGGCCAAGGGATACGCGGCGTTTGGCGGTGTCGATCTCCAGCACCATCACTTCAACTTCTTCCGAAGTGGAAACGATTTTGCCCGGATGCACATTTTTCTTGGTCCAGCTCATTTCGGAAACGTGGACAAGACCCTCGACACCGGCTTCAAGCTCAACAAACGCACCATAATCGGTAATGTTGGTCACGCGGCCTTTATGCACGGATTCGAGCGGATAACGCCCTTCTACATCCATCCACGGGTCTTCTTGCAGCTGCTTCATACCCAGCGAAATACGCATGGTTTCGCGGTTGATCTTCACAACCTGCACTTTAACAGTCGCGCCAATTT
>CAYWXQ010000217.1:0-3057 GCA_964462475.1 uncultured Rhodobacterales bacterium
TGGAGCCGGGGTTTATGTCGATGATCGAGATGACAGACGGCACCCCGCGCAGCAGTGACGGGCTGCAAATGGAGTGGATAACCACCCCGTTCGGCCCGTTCTTTCCCGGCCTGCCCGGTGGCCTGACACTGGCGCTGGAGCTCGACGGCGACACGGTGGTCAATGCCGAAACCGGCAGTCTGACCGGCCCGCAAGACCTGCTGCAAAACGGCCCGCTGGTGGCCAATGAATATGTCACCGCGCTCGGGGCGCAAATGCCGCTGGCCACCATTGGATACCGCCTGCTGGCCTGTGGCGCAATCGAGGCGGCCGCACAGGTGACCCCCTCTGCCGATATCAAAACCGCCCGCAACGCCGCTTTGGCGCGCGAGCGTATCGCCAGCCATTTGCTCTGGCTTTCCCAGCTTGGCCGCCAGCTCGGGCTAAAGGGGATCGAGCGCGAGGCCGCCACCCTGCACCTGCTGGTTCACGCGGCGGATCCGGCGGCCATCACAGCCCTTGGCCCGCGGTTAAAAAGGCTGCTTTCCAAAGTAAGGCGCACATGGTTCCTTTCCCGTCGTCTGGCCTCGGTTGGCACCCTGCCGCCCCAAGCAGGCCCCGATTCCGCAATATGGGACGGGCCGAAAACCGATGACACCAGCGCCGCCGGGCGGATGACCGCGCGCTTGGCCGAAATTACCGCCAGTCTGGGCGAAATCAAAGGCGCAAAAAGCCTGACCCCGCCGGTGCTTGCCGATATCGGCAGCGCCACGGGCAAGGGCCACGCAACGGTGCAGACCCCGCGCGGGCTGGCCAGCCTGCATGTCGAACTGCGCGAGGGAACGGTTGTTGTCGCCACGCTTGAAACCCCGTCTGCCCGCCATATCGCGCTGGTCAAACCCCTGACCGAGCAACAAGAACTGGCCGACGCGCTGGTTGCCATCGCCTCGCTTGACCTTTCCCCGTGGGAGATCGGCGCATGAGCGGTTGGCTGTTGATACTGGCGCTGACTGTCGGGGTTTACGCTGTTGCCGTGCTCGAAAGCTGGGCCAGCGGTAACCGTTTGCGCCTGCTCGGGCCGGTGGTGTCGGCGCTGGCGCTGTTGGGGCAAGAATCGGTTTTGCACCGCAAAAACGACCGCTTGTTTTTTGAAACCGCCCCCATTTTGCTGCTGATCGCGGCGCTTTTGTCGCTGGCCATCATCCCGCTGGCGCCGGGGCTAATTGTTACCGACCTTGCCACCGGCGCGCTGTTTTTCAATGCCGCACTTGCCTATGTGCTGGTGGCGCTGATCATGGCGGGCTGGGGGCCGGATGGCGCTTATGGCATGATCGGCGGCTGGCGGTTTTTGGGCCAGCTTATTGCCTATGCGATGCTGGTGGTGATGCCGATCACCGCTGTTGCCATGCGGGCTGAATCGCTGTCAACCATCACCATCGTTGAATCCCAAGCCCAGCTTTGGAACATCGCCTATCAGCCGCTTGGCTTTGTGCTGTTTGCCATTGCCGGCATGGCCATGGCCTTTGTGCCGCCGTTTGATCTGCCCGATGCCGAGGGCGAGCTGGCAGGCGGGGTCGAGGCCGAATATACCGGCGTTCGGCGCATGGTTTTCCGGCTTGGGCGCATGGTGCTTATCTTGTCGGTCGCCTCGGCCGCCACGGTGTTTTACTTGGGTGGCTGGCTGGGGCCATGGCTGCCCGCTTGGGCATGGAGCGCGGTTAAAATTCTGGCGGTCACGGCGTTAATGCTGGCGGGCGGGCGCATGTTCCCGCGTGTGCGTGAGGGCACCTTGCTGGTTTGGGCGTGGAAGCTCGGCATTCCGCTGGCGCTGGTTAATATATTTCTGGTCGGGGTTCTGGTTTTGGTGGTGCCGTTATGAGCCTTCAGGTTTTCTTTTTGCTCGCCTTTGGCGGCGCGGCGGTGTGGTTCGGGATTGTGGTGTTTTTAACCCATTCCATGGTGCGCTCGGCCTTGGCGCTGTTGTTTTCCCAAACCGCGATCGGCGCGATGTTTCTGGTGATGCAGGCCGAGTTTCTGGGCGTGCTCCAGATCATGATGATGGCCACCGAGATGAGCATCATGGCGATCTTCATGGTGATGTTTATGATGGACCCGGGCGGGCTGGGTGAGATGGATATGAAGCACCAGCGCAAAACCTCGCTCGCCGCTGGTTTGGTGGCGTTTTTTGGCGCGCTTTTAGTGTCCATATTTGCCGATTGGGGGCCGGTGGCCACCACGATCCCCGATGGGGGCGAACAGGTGCGCTTGCTGGGGGTTGAGCTGCTGGGCCGCTCTATGCTGATTTTTGAAAGCGCCGGCCTGACGATTTTAACGGCGATGATCGCCGCCACCGCCACCGCGGTGCAGGCCCGCGAAAGAAAGACAAAAGCATGAGCATCGAGCTGATCGTAGCCCTGAGCATGGGCGCGGCCCTGTTTGGCACCGGCGTTTATGGCGCGCTGTCGCAAACCAACCTGGTGATGATCATGATGGGGATCGAGCTTATTCTGGCCGCCGCGCTGGTGAATTTGGTCGCGTTTTGGCGCTATCTGCACCCCGACGCGATCGAAGCGCAGATGTTTTTGCTGATCGTGATGACGGTGATGGCGGTTGAAATGGCGGTCGGGTTCGGGGTGGCGATTGCACGGTTCCGCGCGCGCGGCTCGGTCGAAATGGAAGAAGCACAGGAGCTGAAGGGATGAGCGCTCTGGCTATTGCAATTTTCGCACCGGTTTTGGCGTCATTTGCCGTGCTGCTGCTGCGCCGCCGTGCGGGGCTGATCGCGCTGGCAGGCGCTGGCGTGGGTGTTGTGGCCAGTGCGGTGCTGCTGGCGCGGGCCTTTAGCGGCGCCGCCCCAGCAGAGCTTATCATGCCCGGCCTGCCGGGATACCCCCTGCGGCTGGAGGCCAGCGCGCTGACCTCGGTTTTATCAATGGTGGTGGCAACGGTGGCGTTGTTTGTGCTGGTTTTTGCCGTTGGCTACATGAAAAAAGACCCTGAAAAGCCACGGTTTTTTGCCTCGATGCTGATGTTTATCGCCGCCATGCAAATGCTGGTGCTGTCGGCTGACTGGATATT
>CAYWXQ010000218.1:0-3025 GCA_964462475.1 uncultured Rhodobacterales bacterium
CGGTCGCAATCGCGCTTTCCAATCCGGCAAATTTCGCTAATATACCGCAAACCTTACGCGAGATTTCCATGAGCCAAAAACACACGGTGATATTCACCCCCTCGGGCAAACGCGGCCAGTTCGCCACCGGCACGCCGGTGCTGGAGGCCGCCCGAAAGCTCGGCGTCGACCTTGACTCGGTTTGCGGCGGGCGCGGCATTTGCTCAAAATGCCAGATCACGCCGTCTTTTGGCGATTTTCCGAAATTCGGCATGGTTTCGAGCGAAAAGTCCTTAAGCGACTGGAACGCGGTAGAAGAACGCTATGACAGCATTCGCGGCTTGCCAAAAGGGCGGCGGCTGGGCTGTCAGGCCAAGGTGACCGGTGATGTGGTGATCGATGTGCCCCCCGAATCGCAGGTCCATAAACAGGTAATCCGCAAGCGCGCCGAGGCCCGCGATATTACCATAGACCCCGCCATCCGCCTGCTTTTGGTTGAGGTCGAACAACCCGACATGCACAACCCGTCAGGTGATTTCGAGCGCCTGCAAGCGGCGCTTAAATCCCAATGGGGGGTCAAGGCCCGCGCCAGCCTTAAAACCCTATCCACCCTGCAAACCACCCTGCGCAAGGGTAAATGGCAGGTGACCTGCGCCTATCATGTGCCCCGTGGCCAGATATTGCAGATATGGCCAGGCTATCATGATAGCCCGCTTTACGGGCTGGCGGTTGACCTTGGCTCAACCACCATCGCCGCCCATCTGTGCGATCTGGCAACCGGTGCGGTGCTGGCCTCGTCTGGCGTGATGAACCCGCAAATCCGCTTTGGCGAAGACCTGATGAGCCGGGTTTCATATGTAATGATGAACCCCGGCGGTGATGTTGAAATGACCAAAGTGGTGCGCACCGCGATCAATGATCTGATCGGCGAAATCGCCACCACCGCGGGTATTAAGCGCGATGATATTTTTGATATGGTCCTGGTTGCCAACCCGATCATGCACCACCTGTTTTTGGGCCTCGATCCGGTTGAGCTCGGCCAAGCCCCGTTTGCGCTGGCCATTTCAGACAGCCAAAGCTTTACCGCCAGCGATGTCGGGCTTGACATGCACCAAAACGCGCAAATCTACACCCTGCCCTGCATCGCGGGCCATGTCGGGGCCGACGCCGCCGCCGTGGCGCTATCAGAGGCCCCCAACCTGTCGGACGATCTGGTGCTGATTGTCGACGTTGGCACCAACGCCGAAATTCTGCTCGGCAATAAAGAACGGGTGCTGGCGTGTTCCTCACCCACCGGCCCGGCGTTTGAGGGCGCGCAAATATCCAGCGGTCAGCGCGCGGCACCAGGGGCGATAGAGCATATTCGCATCGGTGAGGATAAAGAGCCGGTGTTCAAGCTGGTCGGCAACGAAAAATGGTCAAACGAGGCGGGTTTTGCCAAATCAGCCGCCCGCACCGGCATTACCGGCATTTGCGGCTCTGGCATTATCGAGGCCGTTGCTGAAATGCGCATGGCGGGGATTGTGGATGCCAGCGGGCTGATCGGCTCGGCCGCGCAAACGGGCACCGAGCGCTGCATCACCGACGGGCGCACCAATGCCTATGTTATTCACGCGCCAGCCGATGGGCCGAAAATCACCGTCACCAATGGCGATATCCGCGCCATCCAGCTGGCCAAAGCCGCGCTTTATGCCGGTGCGCGGCTGCTGATGGACAAGCTGAACGTTGATAGCGTTGACCGCGTGGTGCTGGCGGGGGCGTTTGGCGCCCATATTTCGCCCAAACACGCGATGGTGCTGGGGATGATCCCGGATTGCCCGGTCGCGCGGGTGACCTCGGCGGGCAATGCCGCTGGCACGGGCGCACGCATTGCGCTGCTTAATCTGGCCTCAAGGGCAGAGATCGAAACCACGGTGCGCGAGATCGAAAAGATCGAAACCGCGATCGAGCCCAAGTTTCAGGCGCATTTCGTTGAGGCAACAAATATCCCCCACGCCACCGCGCCTTTTGCGGGCCTGCGCGCCAACACCCCGCTGCCCGATGTGAGCTATAATGCCAAATCGGACAAGCCCCGCAGGCGTGGCCGCAGGGCTTAGCTTGCCAAATATCGCCTGATATGGCATGTGAACTAAAAAAACGGATCAAAAATGACCAAAGCCATTTGCGCCCTTACTATGGTTCGAAACGACGCTGTGTTTATTCGCAAATGGGTAGACTATTACGGCGCAGCGCTTGGGCGCAAAAACCTGCTTGTCATCTTTGATGGCCATGATCAGGAAATGCCCGCCGGTACTGACGGCATAAATGCTATTTTCTTGCCCAAAATCCACGCCAAACTTGTGCGCGCCGATCGCCGCCGCGCGCGGGTAATGTCAAATTTTGCAGCGGGGCTACTGTTTCATTATGATGCGGTGATCGGGGTCGATATTGACGAATTTATCGTGGTGGACCCCGCGCTAAAAGTCTCGCTGCCGGACTATATTTCCAGCCTTCCTGTGCGCTCGTCCTACTCCTCCCTTGGGCTTGATGTTGGCCAACATATTAGCACAGAAAATTGCGCGAATTTCAGCAAGCCATTGCTTTCACAGCGTAAATTCGCAATGCTTTCTTCACGCTATAGCAAGCCTTCTATTATAATGAAACCGGTGACATGGGGGTCAGGCATGCACCGGATCAAGGGGCGCAATTTCAAGATTGACCCAAACCTCTACCTCTTCCATTTTGGCATGGTGGACAAAAAACAATCCGAAATCCGCGAAAGCGATGCGGACCTGCTGAAAGCCGGTTGGGGCAACCATATGAAACGGCGCGGCAACCTGCTGAATATCATCGAAGCCGCGACCCCGCTTGAGGGCGATTCATATTTCCCCACGGCCCGCAAGCTCCAGCAAAACCGGCGGCCGATTTATGCGCTCAACAAACCCAAAATGATAAAGGGCGATCCGGTGGTGCGTATTCCCGAACGTTTTGCGCCGGTGGTCTAGCCATCATAATCCACCACAATCCTGTTGGTTTTCGCATGGGCCTGACAGGTTAATATATAGCC
>CAYWXQ010000219.1:0-3000 GCA_964462475.1 uncultured Rhodobacterales bacterium
CATCGCCCATCAGCTTGGTGAAAATATCATCCGCCTCGGCCATATCATTCACCGTTACTTGCAGCAAGGTGCGCGCTTCAGGGTCCAGCGTGGTTTCCCATAGCTGCCCGGGGTTCATCTCTCCCAAGCCCTTATAGCGCTGCAATGAAAGCCCCTTTTCGCCCTCGGCCATCACGGCTTGCAGCAGCTCGGAGGGCGCATTGATCACCGTTTCACGATCCTTGCGCGCCAGCTTGGCGGTGGTTTTATAGACCTCTTGCATATTGCCGGTCAGCCGCGCCAGCTTGCGGGCTTCAGCCGAGCGCAGGGCATGGCCATCCAGCACCTGCACCTCCTCTACACCGCGCAGCACGCGGGCCAGCCGCAAGCCGCCGTTTTGCGTCGGCCGCCCCTGCCAGCCGCGCTCGAATTCGGTCGAGACCAGATCAAGGCGCGCCGATACCGCATCGGCCGCGCCTTGGGGGTTGTTGTCCAACACCCCGTCGAGCAGCGCGCCGGCGATGGCGGTGTGTTCCAGAATGCGGCGTGAATAGTTGGTCGGAAAGGCGTTCAGGATCGTGCGCGTCAGCCGCGCTTCTTCGACCACCCGCCGCAGATCCGCCCCTGCGATCTTGGAGCCATCCCCCAAAACAAGCGCGGTTTCATTCAGCCCCTGCTCGATCAGATAATCCTCAAGCGCGGCTTGGTCCTTCAGGTAAACCTCTGATTTTCCACGCGAAACCTTATAAAGCGGCGGCTGTGCGATATAGAGGAATCCGCCCTCGATCAGCGCCGGCATTTGCCGAAAAAAGAAGGTGAGCAGCAAGGTGCGGATATGCGCGCCATCCACATCCGCATCGGTCATGATCACCACTTTATGATAGCGCAGCTTGTCGATATTAAATTCGTCGCGCCCGATGCCGGTGCCCAGTGCGGTGATCAGGGTGCCGATTTCTTGCGAGCCGAGCATGCGGTCAAACCGCGCCCGCTCGACATTTAGAATCTTGCCTTTCAGCGGCAAAACTGCCTGATTATGCCGTGAGCGCCCCTGCTTGGCCGAGCCGCCAGCGGAATCCCCTTCCACCAGAAATATTTCTGATTTAGACGGGTCTTTTTCCTGGCAATCGGCCAGCTTGCCGGGCAGGCTGGCAATATCCATTGCCGATTTGCGCCGCGTCAGCTCGCGGGCTTTGCGCGCCGCATCCCGCGCCTGCGCGGCCTCGACGATTTTGCCAACAATCACCCGCGCCTGCGCCGGATTTTCCTCAAACCACTCCCCGAGCTTTTCATTCACCAGGCTTTCTACGGCGGGCCGCACTTCAGAGCTAACGAGCTTATCTTTGGTTTGGGAGGAAAATTTCGGGTCGGGCACCTTGATCGAAAGAACGGCCGTTAGCCCCTCGCGTGCGTCGTCGCCGGTAAAGGTGATTTTCTCTTTCTTGGCAATGCCCGAAGACGCTGCATAGGTGTTGATGGTGCGGGTCAGGGCACCGCGAAAGCCCGCCAAATGGGCGCCGCCATCGCGTTGCGGAATGTTGTTGGTGAAGGGCAGCACATTTTCGTGGTAGCTGTCATTCCACCACATCGCGACTTCGACAACAATATCATTGCTTTCGCCCAGAATATAAATCGGCTCGTCAAAGGCCGGGGTTTTTGAGCGGTCAAGATAGCGCACAAATTCCTTCACCCCGCCATCATAAAGCATTTCGACCTCTAGCGGCTCGGCAGGGCGTTCATCGCGCAGGGTAATGCGCACGCCGGAATTCAGAAAGGCCAGCTCGCGCAGGCGATGCTCAAGCGTGGCGAATTTGAATTCACGGTTGGAAAACGTGTCCAGTGACGCCATAAAGCGCACCTGCGTGCCGGTTTCCCCGGTATCGCCCACGACTTCCAGATGCTTCACCGTGGCGCCATGCTCAAAGCGCGCCGTGTGTTCTTTGCCATCGCGCCAGATCCGCAGATCCAGCCAATCAGACAGGGCATTCACCACCGACACCCCAACCCCGTGCAAACCGCCCGAAACCTTATAGGAATTGCTGTCGAATTTACCGCCCGCGTGCAGCTCGGTCATGATAACTTCGGCGGCCGAAACCCCCTCTTCCTCATGGATGCCCACAGGGATACCGCGGCCATTATCCTTGACCGAAACGCTCTCGTCGGCATGGATAATCACGGTCACGGTATCGGCATGGCCCGCGAGGGCTTCGTCAATGCCGTTATCGACGACCTCGTAAACCATATGGTGCAGGCCGGAACCATCATCAGTATCACCGATATACATGCCCGGGCGCTTGCGCACCGCCTCTAAGCCCTTAAGAACCTTAATAGAATCAGCGCCGTATTCTTCGGGCTTCTGTGTGTCGTCAGACATCTGGTGTATCCCCTGATTATTACCCGCAATATATGGGAAATTCACAGGAATGTCACGCGATTGCGGGGCTAAAAGCCAAACAATTGCCGCACCATGGCGGTGCTTGGCGGATCAATTGCCTGTGCTTTTTTTATGGCGTTCAAGGTGGTGGCAAGTTGGGCGTCATAACCGCTAATCGCGGGGTTGTTGCGTTGTAAAACAGCCAGCGCATACACGGTTGCGCTGGCATCATACCAGCGCGCGATCAGGGTGGTATTGCGGGCCTCCAGCACCACAAACGAGCCATCTATGCACAGATCAAGCCCGGTTTTGATTTGCTCTGACGCAAGCAAACGGTCGCGATTGCTACTATGTTTCACCCAGACCCCGCCACAGGGGATCGAGGGGTAGGCAACCGTGATCAACAGGGATGAAACCGAAAGCTCGATCGCCCAGTTCTGGCCATCATCCTGCACCCCGACACCGCGCCATGCACCGCTATTTCTGTTGTAAAAATCGCTCTCGGCAAAGCTGGCCGTCGGAAAAAGCGCCAGACTAACCAGTAGTAAAATACGTAACATAGTTAAACCTCCAACGCTGAAAGCATAGCGAGGGCGGGGGTGATTGCAAATATTGTTTTGTTCGCCAGACAAATTGGGTAAGGTGGGCAA
>CAYWXQ010000220.1:0-2996 GCA_964462475.1 uncultured Rhodobacterales bacterium
CCGAGCGCAGCGAGGCCACCGCCGGAGGCAAAACGTTTTTCAGCTTGCTGAAAAATGCGCCGTGGGCGACGGGGGGGCTTGCCCCTCCCTGAGCGCGCGGCGACGCTGGCGGTCTAGGCGGCAGTCTGGCATTATAAAAAACGCGCATGCCTTCGTGGTTTCGCCTTAGGGCCTTTTTTTGCTATGCAAAAACAGCCCTTTCGGCGAACCGAGCCTCGGCTTCGCCATCGGCGGGGGCCGCCGCCCCCCTTGGCACAGCCAATTCACCCCGGCTAAAACCGGCGCGACCATAAGGGCCGGTTTACGCGATCTTGCGTAGTTTTAGTTTGGTCAACCGGTTGATTTCACGCTTCAGCACCTCGAATCTCACCCCCTGAAATGAAAACACCTGCCCTTCAGCCGGAATCATTTGTGCTTCGTGAATGACCAGCCCAGCCACGGTATTGGCGTTTTCGTCACTCAGCGACCAGTCGCATTTGCGGTTCAGGTCACGGATGGTCATCGAGCCGTCAACCAGAATTGAACCATCTTCCTCGCGGGTCAGGTCGTCATCCTCTACATCGTGCTCGTCGGTAATTTCGCCCACGATCTCTTCCAGAATATCCTCTAGCGTGATCAACCCCTGAAGTGACCCGTATTCGTCAACCACTAGCCCGAAATGCATTTTCCGGCGCAAAAACTCGTGCATCTGATCGTCAAGAGACGTTGTTTCAGGCACGAAATAAGGTTTCATCGCGATGGCCATAAAATCAACATCTTCAAGGCTTTTGAGGCCGTCTTTCGAGACTTGCTCATGCACGGTGCGCAACAGGTCTTTGGCGTGGATCACGCCGATAATATTTTCGGGTTCGTCACGATAGATCGGAATGCGGGTGTGGCTGGATTGCAGGCATTGCGCCAGAATTTCATCTGATGGTTTGTCAGCGTCGATCATCTCTATGTCGGAACGATGCAGCATAATTTCGGCGACCTCGCGCTCTTTCAGGTCGAGCGCGCCAAGCAGGCGGTCGCGGTCGTCTTTGGCCACCATGCCCTCGGCATGATGCAGTGAAATGGCGTCGGCGATTTCTTGGTGGGCGGCCAGAACCGAGGCGTCGGGGTCGGTTTTTATCCCGACCAGCCGCAAAATACCGCGCACCAGCACCCGGATGACTGCCACCACCGGAGACAGACAAAATACAATCGGCATTAACAGGCGCGATACCCGCGCGGCGGCGGTCTCGGGGTTGGTGATGGCATAGGTTTTGGGCAGCACCTCGGCAAAAACCAGCACCAGCAGGGTCATGACCAAGGTCGCGACCACCACGCCGTTGCTGCCCAGCAGCAGGGTAAACAGGCTGGTCGCCAGCGCTGCCGACAGGATGTTGACCAGATTGTTGCCCAGCAGCACCGCCCCGATCAGTTTTTCGCTGTCATCGGTTAGCGTCAGCGCACGCTTGGCCCCGGCATCGCCCTTTTCGGCCATGCCGTGCAGTTTGGCGCGGTTGGCGGCGGTCAGCGCGGTTTCAGAGCCCGAAAAGAACCCGGAAATAACCAAAAGTACTATAATGGTTCCCGCAACCCACCAGATCGTGCTCGACGCACTTTGGGTCACAATCTCGGCAGTGGCGGCTTCCATACCCTTAAATCCCTGTCAAACAAGCGCTACTATGGCGGCAAACATCGCGAATCGCAAGCGGGGGGATGATGAGGATTACCGACCTTGGCACGCTGGACGGGCCGGTGCTGCTTTTTGGCGGCGTCTATGGTAATTTGCAGGCGCTAACGGCGGTGATGGCAACCGCGCGGGCGCTAAACGCGACACCGGTTTGCACGGGTGATGTGTTGGCCTATTGCGCCGATGGTGAAGCCTGCGCGACGCTGATGCGGCACCGAAACATCGCCTGCATTGCCGGAAACTGTGAGCAAAACCTGGCCGGCGGGGCCGATGATTGCGGCTGCGGTTTTGTATCGGGCAGCGCTTGCGACAGGCTCTCGGCGGCGTGGTTTGCCCATGCGCAGGCGACGGTCAGCGCTGCCAGCCTTGGCTGGATGCGCCAGCTACCCACCCGAATAACCTTTTGCCACAATGGCCGGCGCTACGGGGTTCTGCATGGCGGGGCAGATGACATTGCCGGCTTTGTCTGGCCGGGTTCGGGCGAAATAGGGGCGCAAATCCGCTTGGCCAAATCCCAAATCGACCCGCTTGATTATGTTGTCGCGGGCCATTGCGGGCTGGCGTTTCGGCAATATGACTGGGTAAATGCCGGCGCAATAGGCATGCCACCGAATGATGGCAACAGCGCTACACGCTACGCGGTGCTTGATCGAGGCGCGTTGCGGTTCGCACGGTTGGATTATGATGTCGAGGCCGCACAAAACGCGATGCGTGCGGCGGGGTTGGTGCAGGGGTATGACGGCGCACTTGCCAGCGGCTTTTGGCCGAGCGAAGACGTGCTGCCGCCACGGTTGCGGCGGTTTCGCCAGCGCGGTCCATTTATTGACCGACCTGTTTAAGAGCCCCTCCGAGCGCAGCGAGGCCACCGCCGCCGGCAAGCCGTGTTTTCAGCTCTGCTGAAAACCGTGCCTTTCCCGAGCGGGGAGGATTGGCGAAACCTGTTCACAAACGCGACATTTCAGCCCTCCCCGAGGGGAAGGCACCCTCGGTTGAAGGCTTGCCGGAAGGTTCAGGTATTGCACCCGGCCAACCGTGGTGCCCTCCACTCCGGTTATTTTGCTGGCGCAAAATAATCCTCGCGATTGGGCGGTGGCCTCGGCTTCGCCTCGGCTGTCTTATGTTTGGGGTTTCGCCTCGGTGGGTCTCGTTTTAGGGGCTTTGCCTGGATTGGCCATGTATTCGGGGCTTCGTTTGGCAGGAATTTAACTTATTGAGACCTCAGCATAACCCGCTTTTGCGTCACATCAAGGACACGCATCCGTATGCTGGATGAAATCGGACTGCCTCAGTGTCTGGTTCAAAAGGTTACGTTTGATTACAATGGCTTGCAATCCTGCGC
>CAYWXQ010000221.1:0-2962 GCA_964462475.1 uncultured Rhodobacterales bacterium
CATGTGCTCTGGCGATGGACAGGTGTTGGCCGATGAAAACCTCATGCAAGAATTTTAACAGTTTTGTTTCCACCATTTTAACGCCGGGCCCATGAACGGAGAAGTCCAAGGCCAATGCCTCGGTGGTGGGTCTGTTTTGCAAGGCTTGGGCGGTCCTCAGTTGAAATGTCGATGGGGCTATAACGGACAATTGCCGTGCCTCCAATACTGCGACCGCCGTCGGGATGATTCGCTGCAGGAAGTGTTGCGGCGAGGTGGCTTCGTCTTCTGGAAATATCGGAACCTCTGCCAGACAAGCGTAATTCAGCCAGTCAACATTGCCGCCAGCATCCACGCTTTGGGCGAGGAAGCCGATATGCTGGCGCGCAATTTTTGCAGGTCCCTGAATACATCTGCAAAATCTGGACAAAAGTGCCACAAAGGTTCACTGCAAATCCAACCCATCAAAATCCGGGATTAAACACCTAGCCAACCAGCTCAAGACCAGAGAAGAAATACGCAATTTCTTCGGCTGCGGTTTCAGGCGCATCCGAGCCATGCACCGAATTTTCGCCGATCGAAAGCGCATACTCGTTGCGGATGGTGCCCTCGGCGGCATCGGCGGGGTTGGTGGCGCCCATTACTTCGCGATTTTTGGCAATCGCGTCTTCGCCTTCAAGCACCTGCACCACAATCGGCTCGGAAATCATAAATTCGCACAGCTCGCCAAAAAATGGGCGGTCGGCATGCACGCCGTAAAATTCCTGCGCCTGCGCCAGCGTCAGTTGCACACGCTTCGAGGCCACAACCCGCAGGCCGGCGGCCTCGAATTTGGCGGCAATCGCGCCGGTCAGGTTGCGTTTGGTGGCATCGGGTTTGATGATCGAAAAAGTGCGTTGCGTAGCCATGGTCATGGTCCTTTTGAGCGGGCCAACCGGCCCCGTTTAATGCTGCCGCGCGTCTAACACGGGCCGCAGCGTTTGCAAAGCCAAACTTGCGCCCAAGCCCGCCGAGGCGCAGCCGAGGCCACGGCCGGAGGCAATCTTTTTCAGCTCTGCTGAAAATGTGCCTTTAACGACGGGGGCTTTAGCCTCCGAGAGGAAAAGGCAGGCCCGTCGAGGTTTTGGAAACCGCAAAAACAAGCGCATGCGGCCATCAGGCAAAATACCCTCCGCCCGTATCTTGTTGCTGCGCAACAAGATACGGGCGATTGGGCGGTGGCCTCGCTACGCTCGGCGAAAAAAAACCGAAAACCGGTTAAAGAACCACAGCACCAGTAGCCACATCATAGATCAGCTTAACGTTCAGCACGATCACCGTGATCGCGATAACCCATGCGGTAATTGTCACCCAGAGCGGCGCTTGCAGACCTTTCATCAGTTTTTTGTTAGCAGTAAACATCACCAGGGGCACCACGGCAAAGGGCAATTGCATGCTTAGCACCACCTGGCTCATCACCAACAGTTTTGCCGTGCCGCTATCCCCGTAAATAAACACCGCAATCACTGCCGGCACTACAGCAATGCCGCGCGTGATCAGCCGCCGCGACCATGCCGGAATCCGCAAGCGGATAAAACCTTCCATGATGATCTGCCCCGCCATTGTCGCCGTCACCGTCGAGTTAAGCCCCGATGCCAGCAACGCCACCGCAAACAGGGTCGAGGCAATGCCAAGGCCAAGGATCGGCGAAAGCAGTTTGAACGCATCCTGAATTTCCGTAACATCGGTGCGCCCTGTGCTGTTAAACGCCGCCGCCGCCAGCACCAGAATGGCGCCGTTAATAAACAGGGCAAACATCAGCGCAAGGGTCGAATCAATGGTGCCAAGGCGGATAGCATCGCGTTTTTGCGCGTCTGTTTCGCCAATATCGCGGGTCTGGATGATCGCGGAATGCAGGTAAAGATTATGCGGCATCACCGTGGCACCAATGATCCCCAGTGCCAGATACAGCATTTGCGGGCTTTTCAGAATATCGCTTTGCGGTATGATACCCGCCAACAAATCACCCCATACCGGGTCGGCATAGATGATCTGCACCGTAAAGCTCACCGCGATTACCAGTGTCAACGCAACAATAACCGCCTCGACCTTGCGAAACCCCTTACCCTGCAACCAAAATATCAACAACACATCGGCCAATGTCAAAATCACCCCGATCTCCATCGGCATGCCAAACAGCAAATTTAGCGCAATCGCAGTGCCGATCACCTCGGCCAAATCGGTGGCGATAATCGCTGCTTCCGCCATGATCCACAAAAACCAGCGCGCTTTATCGCCATAAAGTTCGGCACACATTTGTGCCAGATCGCGCCCGCTGGCTATGCCCAGCCGCAAGCTTAACGCTTGCAAAATGATCGCCATAAAGTTCGACAGCACCACCATCGACAGCAGCATATAGCCAAATGCCGACCCCCCCGCGATAGAGGTCGCCCAGTTTCCCGGGTCCATATAGCCCACGGCCACCAAATAGCCCGGCCCCAAAAACCCGCCCATTCGCCGCCAAAAACTGCCAGAGCGCAGTTTGATAGACCGGTTTACTTCCGGCAACGAGGGCATAAGCCCGTTTTTGTTATACATATTCATCCAACTATAATTCCGCACTTGCAAATCATTCTCAAATCTTCACTAGTGCACTTGATAATCATTCGCAAGAAAAATCTAGCCCGTTGACACCCCCCTGCCCTTGCGGCAAAAGCCCCCCATGTTAGCAATCAAAAATATCACCTTCCGGCTTGAGGGCCGGGTCCTGCTCGAAGATGCCACGGCGATGATCCCCTCGGGGCACAAGGTGGGTATTGTCGGGCGAAACGGCACCGGCAAAACCACTCTGTTCAAGCTGATCCGCGGCGAGTGGACGCTCGACGACGGCGCCATCAGTATTCCGCGCAACACCCGCATTGGCGGCGTAGCGCAAGAGGCCCCTGCCAGTGACATTTCACTGCTTGATACCGTGCTAGAGGCCGATACAGAGCGCCACGCGCTG
>CAYWXQ010000222.1:0-2947 GCA_964462475.1 uncultured Rhodobacterales bacterium
ATGGACCCAAAGCACCGCGACCGCGTGGCCTTTGTGCGCCTGTGCTCGGGGCATTTTAAACGCGGCATGAAGCTCAAGCATATTCGCAGCGGCAAACAGATGGCGATCTCCAACCCCGTGCTGTTTCTGGCCAATGACCGCGAGCTGGCCGAGGACGCATGGGCCGGCGATATTATGGGCATCCCCAACCACGGCCAACTGCGCATTGGCGATAGCCTGACCGAGGGCGAGGCCATTCGCTTTACCGGCATCCCCAGTTTTGCGCCCGAGCTGCTGCAATCGGTGCGCGCGCTTGACCCGCTAAAATCAAAACACCTTGAAAAGGCGCTAAAGCAATTCGCCGAAGAGGGCGCAAGCAAGGTGTTTAAGCCGATGATCGGCGCGGGCTGGATTGTGGGCGTGGTCGGGGCACTTCAGTTCGAGGTGCTGGCCAGCCGGATAGAGCTGGAATACGGGCTGCCGGTGCGTTTTGAGCCAACCCAATACCAATCGGCCCGCTGGATCAACGGCGAGCAGGACAAGGTCGATGCCTTTGTAAACGCCAACAAGGGCCAATGCTCGACCGACCATGATGGTGATCCGGTATTTTTAACCCGCCTGCAATGGGATATCGACCGGGTAGAGCGCGATTACCCCGACCTGACCCTGACCGCGACCAAAGAAATGCAGGTATAGGCGGCGATTCGATTGCCCCCTGTCATTGAAACCGCCCTGCCCGCTACATAGCTTTTAGCGCAACATCCACGCGCCAACGGAGGCCGCCCCATGCACCTTACCCGCCGAACCCTTTTGGCCAGCGCCTCGGCGCTAGCCGTTATGCCCAAATTCGTGGCGGCCAGCGAAGATATCGCCGTGTTAGAGGCCCGCCCCGGCACGGTTTCACTGGTGGCGGGTGATTACCCCGAAACGCAGATATGGGGTTTTAACGGCAAAGTCCCCGGCACCGAAATTCGCGTGGCTCAAGGTGGGCGGGTCAAACAAAGACTGCTTAACAGTTTGGCGGAGCCTACCACCATTCACTGGCACGGCATCCGGATAGACAACGCCATGGACGGCGTGCCGGGTGTTACCCAGGAAGCCGTGCAGCCAGGCGATGAATTTACCTATGATTTTACGGTGCCGGATGCCGGAACCTATTGGTATCATTCGCATTACAACACCACCGAGCAGATATCACGCGGGCTATACGGCGCGCTGATCGTAGAGGAGCCGACCGCCCCCGAGGTTGACCACGACATCACCGTGGTGGTTGATGACTGGCGGTTGGGCCAAGATGCGCAGATCGACCCCGATTTCAGCCAGATCCACGATTGGTCGCACGCCGGTCGGCTGGGCAATTTTTTAACCGCCAACCTGAATCCCGCCTTAAGCGAGGTCAAAAAAAACCAGCGTCTGCGGCTGCGGTTTATTTGCGTGGCCACTGATCGGGTGATGCGGCTGGCGATGATCGGGCTAAAGGGCATGGTGGTGGCGCTGGACGGCATGCCGCTAGATACCCCGATTGCGGCCGAAACGCTAACCTTGGGGCCAGCACAACGCGCCGACGTGATTGTGGATGTCACCGGTGATTCCGGCACCGACGCCCAGATCGGGTTTTTGGGGCGTGAACAAGCAGTATCGCTTGCCAGTTTTGCCATAACCGGTCAGGCCAGCCTTGCCAGCCGTGGGGCGGTGTCCGCACTGCCGCGCAACCCCATTCAGCGGCTAACGGGGCTGGAGGGCGCCAAAACCACCCCGCTAAAAATGGAAGGCGGGGCGATGGGCACCCTGCAACAGGGCATCTATAAGGGCGAAATGATGACCACCGAAAAGCTGATTCAAAACGGCCAGATCTGGACATTCAACGGCGTCGCCGGCCTGACAGATACGCCGCTGGCCGAGGTCGCATTGGGCGAAACCCTGCGCATTCCGCTGATCAACGACACAGCCTTTGCCCATGCGTTGCACCTGCACGGCATGCACTTTCAGGAAATTCTGGCCGATGGCAGCTATGGGCCGCTGCGCGACACCATATTGATAGAGCGCCAAGAGCGCCGCGAAATCGCTTTTACCGCCAGCAATGCGGGGGATTGGGTTTTTCATTGCCATATGCTATCGCATCAGGCAGCAGGCATGATCACTTGGGTAAAGGTAACCACATGAAGGTTTATATAAGTTTCGCAATCATTATTGGCATTGGCATCGCGATGATTGCCGGTCTGGTCTTAAAATCCCCCGACCCCGCAGGCGAAGCCATTCTACGCGGGCAAATCATATATCGCAAAAGCTGTGCCGCCTGCCACGGGGCCAACTTGGAAGGGCAGGAAAACTGGCGCATCGCCAATGAAGACGGCACCATGCCCGCCCCGCCCCATAATGGCGAAGGCCACACATGGCACCATGATGACCAGTTGCTGTTTGACTATACCAAATTTGGCGGTGCCGGCGCCATGGCCGCGCTTGGCTTGACCGATTTCAAAAGTGCGATGCCTTCTTTTGAGGATACGCTTTCAGACGAAGACATCAATAATGTCTGGGCCTTCATCAAATCTACCTGGACAGATCAGGAGCGCAGCGTTCAGGCCGAGCGCAACGCGGCAAAGTTACTGGTAGACGGTTGATAATATCTGGTCGTGCTTTTGCACGACCCGCGCCGACGAGGTGGCCCACAGGGTCGCCGAGGAGGCGCGCGGCCAGAACTGCCCTGCCATGTCAACCCATGTCAACCGGGTCTGCTTTTACCTCAGGGAGCCTGAAGACCCCCCTCGGCAAAAGCACGGTTTTCAGCAAAGCTGAAAACACGGGGCCTGCCGCCGGCCGTGGCCTCGGCTTCGCCTCGGCGGTCTTCGCGGCGAACGTCAGTCCACAAACGCCTTTTCAATCACAAACTGCCCGGGCTCGCTGTTTGAACCCTCAACCATGCCCGCCGATTCGCATATTTCCTTGTGCTCGGCCAGCATATCCATAG
>CAYWXQ010000223.1:0-2880 GCA_964462475.1 uncultured Rhodobacterales bacterium
GCTGGCCGAGGGCGCGGCCAATGCCTCGGTGCTGGCGGGCGGGATCTGGCAGGCGTTGCTGACCACGGCTGTGGGGCTGGTGGTGGCCATACCGGCCGCAATTGCCGCCAGCCTGCTAAGCGCCACGGTTGAACGTGTGGCTCATAAAATAGAATCCGCCGTGGGCCGGTTTAACCTGATCGTCAACGCACCCGCAACCGGTTGATCTGCTATGAAACTGGCGCGGCGCAAACGAAATATGGCCCTGATCACCATGACCCCGCTGGTCGATGTCATGATGATCCTGTTGGTGTTTTTCATGGTCACTTCCAGCTATCTTGACCTTGATATGATGCCGATGGTGCAATCCGAAACCCAATCAGGCAGCACGGCAACCGGCCCCGCGCCGACCTTGCTGATCCGCATTACCGCTAACGGCAACGCGGTGTTGCGCGGCCAGCCGTTAAGCGCTGAAAATCTGGCGCAGGCGCTGCAAGACGCGCCCAATGCACAAGTGCTGATCCTGCCCTCGGGCGGGGCCAATGTGCAGGGGCTGGTATCAGTCATTCAAACCGCAACCGAGGCCGGGGCCACCAACCTGCGCGTGGTCCGGCTGGAGGCCCCGCAATGAAGCTAAAGCGCCGCAGCCGCCCGCCGCCACAAGAAACCATCGTCTCGCTGATCGATGTTATTTTCTTTTTGCTTGTGTTTTTCATGCTGATTGGCCGGATGGATGCCACCGCACCGTTTGTGGTTTCCCCCCCCGTTTCAACCGCCGGTGAAAGCCTGCCCAAGGGCGGCACCACCATTGCGGTCGGGGCTGATGGCCAGCTGGCGCTGAACGGGGTCGCGATTGACAAACCCGCGCTTTTGGCCCGCATTGGCGAACTTCTGGCCCGAAACAACGCGCTGTTTGTGCGCGTCAACGCCCATGGCGAGGCGCGGCTTTCCAACCTGCTGCCGCTGGTCACGGCGCTGGAACAGGCGGGGGTGCAAGACGTGGTTCTTGTGGTCACCCCCAACCCCTTATGAAGACCGCGCTTTTCTGGATATTGGGCTTGGCGGCCTCACTCGGTGCCCACGCGGCGTTGTTTGCGTTTCTGGCACTGGCAACCAAGCCCGCGCCACTGGACGCCCAACCACAGGCCAGCGGCAAAATTAAAATGACCAGCTACGAGGTGCCGCAATCAAAGGCCGCGCCCCAAGATACCAAAGGCGACAACCAAAGCGCCGAGACCGCCAGCGGGCAGGCTGCCGCGCAAGGGCCGGTGCCCAGCCAAACCGCTGCCGCACAGCCGCTAACCCAACCGCTGCAAGCACCCGAAAGTGCCACCGGCACCCGCAGCGCGCCCCTGCCCACCGACAATACCCGCATAGCCGAAATCATCAACGATACCGTGGTCGAACCCGCCTCGACCAGCGGCGCCCCCATCCCCGCCCAACGGGCCGAGGGCGCGCAGGCCAAAGCCCGCCCCGCCCCCGCCGAGCGGCTTAACGCCAAAGCCGCGCCGCCAGCCACCGCCACCAGCGCCCCGGCCGCCACCGCCGTTGCCGCCAACCCCGCCCCGCCGCCGGTTGCCGCCCGCGCGCCGACCGCCACCATCAGCGCCAGCCTGTCTGTTGTGCAACCCAGGCAAGCCGCCATCAAAACCACCGCCGCAACGCTGGCCCCGCGCCCGCCTCGAACCACACGGCCCAACGCGGCCCCCCTGCCCGATACCGTGCTGGCTGTAACCGCCGCGCTCGGCACCGCTATCGGTGCGACCGCCCCCAACCCCGGACCGGTGGCCGCCAGCCCGCTTGTCACCATCAACGCAGCGCAGGTTTCAGACGCCACCCTCGCCCGCACCGCCAAAGCCCCGCCGGCCACCGCCGCCACAGCGCGCCGGCCCGCCCCCCCCCGCACCGCCGCCGCGCCGCTAAATGCGCCAATGGTAAGCGCTGCCACCGGCTGGTCGGGCACCGCCACCAGTTTTGACCCCGCATCGCTGGCCGCAGTGCAATCGTTTATGCGCCCGCTTGATACCGCCACCGGCCCCTCACCGCGCGACGGCATCGCCGAAATTCTTGCGCAAGTGCCGTGTTCGCGCCTAGCCGCGACCTTTATTCCCGAAACCGGCACGCTGGAACTGCGCGGCCATGTGCCCGACAGTTCGGCGCGCCAGCGGGTCCTTGCGGCCATCCGCGCCCAGCTTGGGGCCTCTATTCCGGTGGAGGCGTCGATGGTCATTTTGCCGTCACCGCAATGCGATGTGCTGTCACGACTCGATACTCTTGGCCTGCCGCAATCGACCAAGCAGGTTGATGACCCAAAGCAGATGGGGGCGAAAGTCCAACTCACCACCTTCAACTACAGCGACGGCGAGCGGGTGGTTATCAAAATGAAATCCTACGATTTTGCCGCTTATGTTTATGTAGATTATTTCGATGTTGACGGGCGGGTGCTGCATCTGCGCCCCAACCAGTGGGAGCCATTGCAATACTACCAACCCGGTTCAAATATCGTTGTCGGAGAAACCGAAGACGGCCAACCGACCATCAACCTTACGGTCGCGCCGCCTTTTGGGCGCGAGCTTGCCGTGGCCTATGCCAGCTCGGAACCGCTTTACGAGGGGCTGCGTGACACCATTGAACCGGCCGGCCCCTATCTCGATTTTCTGCGCTCCCGCATTGCGCAGCTACGCGCCGAAAACCCCGATTACAAGGGTGACTGGGTTTATATGTTTATCGAAACCAGCCCCTGAGCACACGGCTAACAAAGGGGAAAGCCTCATCTGCGGCCCCGGATAAAATAGCAACGCGTATGCGGGGGAAATTGGCGCAGCCAAGAGGGGGCGCAGCCCCCTGCCGAGCGAAGCGAGGCCCGGTCCAGCGCAAGCCGACACTTTGCGCAGCAAAGGA
>CAYWXQ010000224.1:0-2847 GCA_964462475.1 uncultured Rhodobacterales bacterium
GGCAAAAAGGCCGTGAAAGGCCCGAAAGGCGTGAAGGCTGGCTCGGAGATTACCGAAGAGCTGCTGGAAAGCCTGAGCAAAGGCCAATGGTGGCAGTTGGCCCTTTCCGAGGACGACGACGCAGCACAGGTCGAAGCGTTGAACGCCCAGTTCGAGGCCAACAAACGCACCATGACCGCGCGCTTTGAAGACAAGGTGGAGAAAGTCCGCCGTGGCGACGACCTGCCACCGGGCGCGATGAAAATCGTGAAAGTGTTTGTGGCCGTCAAGCGCAAGCTACAACCGGGCGACAAAATGGCCGGTCGGCACGGCAACAAAGGGGTTATCTCGAAGGTTGTGCCACAAGAAGACATGCCGTTCCTGGCCGATGGCACCCCGGTTGATGTGGTGCTGAACCCGCTCGGCGTGCCTTCACGCATGAACGTGGGGCAAATTCTGGAAACCCACATGGGCTGGGCCGCGCATAACCTTGGCCGAAACATCGAAAACGCGCTGGCAGAATACAAGCGCTCGGGCGATATGACGCCGGTGGAAGATGCGATGAAGCTCGCTTATGGCGAAGATACATATGCTGAAGCCACTGCCGATATGGACCAAGACAACATTCTTGAAGCGGCGGGCAATGTGACCCGTGGTGTGCCAATTGCAACGCCTGTTTTTGACGGCGCGAAAGAGGCTGATATCAACGATGCCCTTATCCGTGCAGGGCTTGATACCTCGGCCCAATCGACCGTGTTTGATGGCCGCACCGGCGAGCAATTCGCCCGTCCTGTAACCGTTGGCATGAAGTATATCCTGAAGCTGCACCACCTTGTGGACGAGAAAATCCACGCGCGCTCGACCGGGCCATATAGCTTGGTCACCCAGCAACCCTTGGGTGGTAAAGCCCAGTTCGGTGGCCAGCGTTTTGGCGAGATGGAGGTCTGGGCGCTTGAAGCTTATGGCGCCGCCTACACCTTGCAGGAAATGCTTACGGTTAAATCCGATGACGTTGCCGGCCGGACCAAGGTTTATGAAAGCATCGTCAAGGGCGAGGACAATTTCGAGGCTGGCGTGCCAGAATCGTTTAACGTGTTGGTCAAGGAAATTCGGTCGCTCGGTTTGAATATCGAGCTGCTGGATTCGGAGGCGGAGTAGGGGCGTTTTGCACGCCCTTACCATTGGAAATAGATTGAGGATCATCAAATGAATCAAGAAATCACAAACCCGTTTAATCCGGTCCAGCCTGTCAAAACCTTTGACGAAATCAAAATCTCGCTCTCTTCACCCGAGCGGATTTTGAGCTGGTCTTTTGGCGAAATCAAAAAGCCTGAAACCATCAATTACCGCACGTTCAAGCCCGAGCGTGACGGGCTGTTTTGTGCCCGTATCTTTGGCCCGATCAAGGATTATGAATGCCTGTGCGGCAAATATAAACGCATGAAATATCGCGGCGTAACCTGCGAGAAATGCGGCGTCGAGGTCACCCTGCAAAAGGTGCGCCGCGAGCGCATGGGCCATATTGATCTGGCCGCGCCAGTGGCCCATATCTGGTTCCTCAAATCCCTGCCATCGCGCATAGGTTTGATGCTGGATATGACCCTGCGCGACCTTGAGCGCATCCTGTATTTTGAGCAATATGTGGTGATCGAACCCGGCCTGACCGACCTCACCCAAGGCCAGCTTCTGACCGAAGAAGAGTTTCTGGATGCCGAAGACCAGTATGGCGCAGACGCTTTCACCGCCGGTATCGGCGCTGAAGCCATCCGCGAAATGCTGGCCGCGATCGACCTTGAGGCCGAAGCCGAACAGCTGCGCGCCGATCTGGCCGTGGCCACTGGCGAATTGAAGCCCAAAAAGATCATCAAGCGCCTGAAGCTGGTTGAAAACTTCCGCGAAAGCGGCAACCGCCCCGAGTGGATGATCCTGACCGTTATTCCGGTGATCCCGCCCGAGCTGCGCCCGCTGGTGCCGCTTGACGGGGGCCGTTTTGCGACCTCTGACCTTAACGATCTTTACCGCCGCGTCATCAACCGCAACAACCGCCTGAAACGGCTGATCGAGCTGCGCGCGCCTGATATTATTGTGCGTAACGAAAAACGCATGTTGCAAGAATCCGTTGATGCGTTGTTTGACAACGGTCGCCGTGGTCGGGTGATTACCGGTGGCAACAAGCGCCCGCTGAAATCGCTTTCAGACATGCTTAAAGGCAAGCAAGGCCGCTTCCGCCAAAACCTGCTTGGCAAGCGCGTCGATTTTTCTGGCCGCTCGGTGATTGTGACCGGCCCTGAATTGAAGCTGCACCAATGTGGCCTGCCCAAAAAGATGGCGCTGGAGCTGTTTAAGCCGTTTATTTACAGCCGGTTGGAGGCCAAGGGCCTTTCGAGCACCGTGAAACAAGCCAAGAAACTGGTTGAAAAAGAGCGCGCCGAAGTGTGGGATATCTTGGATGAGGTTATCCGCGAACACCCCGTTATGCTCAACCGCGCGCCGACGCTTCACCGCCTTGGCATTCAGGCGTTTGAGCCGGTTTTGATCGAGGGTAAAGCCATTCAGCTACACCCGCTGGTTTGTTCGGCTTTTAACGCTGACTTTGACGGCGACCAAATGGCCGTGCACGTGCCGCTGAGCCTTGAGGCCCAGCTTGAGTGCCGCGTGCTTATGATGTCGACCAACAACGTGCTGTCGCCCTCGAACGGCGCGCCGATTATCGTGCCGTCGCAGGACATGATTTTGGGGCTCTATTATGTGACCCTGATGCGCAAAGGCATGGTTGGCGAAGGCATGATCTTTGCCAATATGGACGAGATCGACCACGCGCTGGAAACCGGTGCGGTGCATCTGCACGCCAAAATTCAGGCCCGTGTT
>CAYWXQ010000225.1:0-2839 GCA_964462475.1 uncultured Rhodobacterales bacterium
ACTGGTAGCCGTCGCCGTAACCCTGTTGCTTCATCATTGCGGTCGGGGCGTTCAAAATGTGCTTGGGCGGGGGTTCAGAGCCGGTTTTTTGGGCCGCGGCCATGGCGTTTTTATAAGCGGCATAAGCGGCGTTGGATTTGGGCGCCAGCGCCAGATAGGTAACCGCCTGCGCCAAGGCCAGCTCGCCCTCGGGCGAGCCAAGGCGCTCATAGGTTTCCCACGCGTCAAGGCATTGGCGCTGGGCGGCAGGGTCGGCCAGCCCGATATCCTCGACCGCCATGCGGGTGATGCGCCGCGCCAGATAGCGCGGGTCTTCGCCCCCTGTCAGCATGCGCGCCAACCAGTAAAGCGCGGCGTCAGGGTCGCTGCCGCGCACCGATTTATGCAGGGCCGAGATCAGGTTATAATGGGCCTCGCCCGATTTGTCATATTGCGCGGCGCGGCGGTTCAGGCGTTTTGACAGGGTGGCGCGGTCGGCCTTGCCGGGCCAGCCAAACACCTGTTCCAGCATATTGAGCAGCGCGCGGCCATCGCCATCGGCCATTTCCAGCAGGGCATCACGGGCATCGGGCATTAGCGGCAAATGGGTGCCCTGCTCTTTTTCGGCGCGCTGGATCAGCAGCTCCAGATGCGCGGGGGTCAGGCGGTTCAGCACCAGCACCTGCGCGCGTGACAGCAGGGCCGAATTGAGCTCGAAGCTCGGGTTCTCGGTGGTGGCGCCGACAAGGGTGATGGTGCCATCCTCCATATGGGGCAAAAACCCGTCTTGCTGGGCTTTGTTGAAACGGTGGATCTCGTCAACAAACAGCAGCGTGCCCTTGCCGTTCTGGCGGCGCAGTCTGGCGGCCTCGAACACTTTGCGCAGGTCGGGCATGCCGGTGAAAATAGCGCTGATCTGCACGAAGGCCAGATCGGTTTCATCGGCCAGCAACCGCGCGATGGTGGTTTTGCCAACCCCGGGCGGGCCCCAGAACACCAACGAGGTCAGGTTACCATGCAACAACATTTGCCCGAGCGGGCCATCGGGGCCAAGGATATGATCTTGACCGATGACCTCGGCCAATGTGGCGGGCCGCAGCCGGTCGGCCAGCGGGCGCGGGGCGTTTTGAGCTTGGCTGGGGGTGTCAAATAAATCAGGCATATTTGTAATCTATTCTGCCGGCAGGGCAAAAACAACAATCAACCCGAGCAGCGCCGCCAGCGCCAGCGAAAGCGCCATATGCCCGAAATGGCGGTTTTGCCGCGCCACCAGGGCCGCGATAATTGCCTGCATCATATAGTAAAACGCAAATGTCCGCGAGGCGATGCTGATAACCTCGAAAATATCAAACGTCCAGATCAGCGCGATAGAGGCCGCCACCAGCACCGGATAGGCGTTGCGCTCAACAATCCGGCCCTTGCTTTCCTCAACCACCAGCCCGCCGGCGCCGACAGTGTCAGCAATACCGGCCGAAAGCTGGCTCATGAGCGCCGCCAGCACCAAAAGGTAAGGCAGCATCGGCGCAACATAGCCGGTGATGGCAATTATCGCGGTTTCATCAGGGGTGCCAGCGGGCAGGTTAACCAGCACCGGCACCACCAGCGCCACAAAGACCAGATAGATCAGCGCGCTGGAAATCTGGGCGTAATTCATGGTTTTGCGGCGCATGTCGGCGGGGTAGCGGTTGCCAAGATAGCGCGAGGTTTCAAACCCCTGCACCACCAGCAACATGCCCCCCAGCATGCGCAGACGGGTCCATATATCCATATCACTCGCCACCAGATCAGCCCGCCAGATACCGGTGCTGACATTGTGCCAAAACAGGCCGACAAGCAGGGCGATGATGATGGAAAGCTTGATCGATACCGAGATGGTCTCGACCACCTCTAACCCGCGCAGCCCGCGCACATAGCCGATGGTGGCGATCCCCAGCAGAACACCAGTGGCGAGCAGGTCTTCATAAAAGCTGACATTGAACGGGGTGATCGAAAGCACAAACGACGCCAGCAGCCGGATGTAAAACGCCACCGAAATCACATAGGCAATGCTGAGCGAAACACTGGCAAACCGGCTGGCCATAAACAACCCGCGCGGGGCGGTGGCGCTGCCCTCCAGCGGCTCGGCATAGCGGATATTATAGCGAATGGCGTGGCCAACCCCGTAGGCCAGCAGCACAATCGCCAGCATCGCCGCCAGCGCATAAGCCCCCGCGACCGCCGCCAGCAACGGCGCGATCACCAAAAACCCGCTGCCGATGATCGAGGCCAGCGGGGTGACGGTCGCGTTCCACCAAATGTTGTCGCGCACCTTTCGCAACATCGAAAGGCCGGCAAAACCGGCGGCTATGGCCACAAGAACAACGTCGAATATGCCCATCTTTCAGGCTCCTGAAATGCAAAAACCCCGGACAGTGCCGGGGTTTTCGTAAATACTGGCGGGGCTACCCCGCCCTATATCATTCCTCGGCGGCGGCGTCTTCCAGCGCCACGCGCTCTTTGTCGCCCTTGCCTTTGGCGTCGACATCGCGGTCAACCAGCTCGATGATCGCCATTGGCGCCATGTCGCCATAGCGGAAACCGGCTTTCAGCACGCGGGCATAACCGCCGGTGCGATCCTTGTAACGCGGGCCGAGGATATCAAACAATTTTTTAACCGCGGCCTCTTGGCGCATTTTGCTTTGGGCATTGCGGCGGTCGTGCAACCCACCCTTTTTGGCCAAGGTGATCAGCTTGTCGATGATGCGTTTCATCTCTTTGGCTTTGGGCAGGGTGGTTTTGATCTGCTCGTGCTCGACCAATGAGCACGCCATATTGGCAAACATCGCTTTGCGGTGCTCGTGGGTGCGGTTTAACTTACGGT
>CAYWXQ010000226.1:0-2827 GCA_964462475.1 uncultured Rhodobacterales bacterium
GCCATTGGCGATGTGGTCAAACGGCTGGCCATGGCCGCGCCCGATGTGGCTTTTGTGCTGCGCGATGTCAGCAATGGTGGCGAGGGGCGGGTCACATTTAGGGCCGATGTCGAGGGGCCAGACGGCCAGCTTCAGGCGCGGCTGCGGCGGATCATGGGGCGGGAATTCATTGAAAACGCGCTCGAAATCGACGCCGACCGCGCGGGGCTGCGCCTAACCGGATACGCCGCCTTGCCCACATATTCGCGCGGGGCGGCTGTGGCGCAGTTCTTTTTTGTTAACGGCCGGCCGGTGCGCGACAAACAGCTGCACGGGGCACTGCGCGCCGCCTATTCCGATTTTTTAAGCCGCGACCGCCACCCCGCGGCGGTGTTGTTCATCGACTGCCCCCCCGAGCAGGTGGATGTAAACGTCCACCCCGCCAAGGCCGAGGTCCGGTTTCGCGAACCGGGGGTGGCGCGGGGGCTTATTGTGAGCGCGCTAAAACACGCGCTGGCAGCGGCGGGGCATCGCGGCTCGACCACGCTTTCTACCGCCACGTTGGGGGCAATGCAGCCCGAACCCCGCCCCGATATGCTTTACCAGATGCCGCTAAGCCGCGACCGCGCCGCCACGCCTGCAACCGGTTTCGCCGAGCGCGGCGGCTGGCAGGCAGGTCGGGTGGAAGCGCCGCCGCAAACACCGCCGGCTGACGACCTGCCATTGGGGGTAGCCCGCGCGCAGGTGCATGAAAATTACATCATAGCCCAAACCGCCAATGGCATGGTGATCGTCGATCAGCACGCCGCCCATGAACGGCTTGTCTATGAGCGCCTAAAACGACAATCGGGCGCGAACGGCGTGCCCTCGCAAGCGCTGCTGATCCCTGAAATTGTTGAACTTCCCGCCGCCGATTGCGCCCGCCTGCTAGAGGCGAGCGCGGCAATGCGGGGGCTGGGGCTGGTTTATGAAGCGTTTGGTGAAGGCACGATCTGCGTGCGCGAAACCCCGGCCATACTGGGCGAGATCAACGCCGCCAAGCTGCTATGTGATATCGCCGACGAGCTGGCGGATCTTGGCCAGAGCCAAACCGTAAAAGACCGGATCGAGGCGGTGCTGAGCCGGATGTCGTGCCACGGCTCTATCCGCTCGGGCCGCCGGATGAGCGCCGACGAGATGAACGCCCTGTTGCGCGAAATGGAGGCCACGCCGCATTCGGGCCAGTGCAACCATGGCCGCCCCACCTATGTAGAGCTGAAACTGGCCGATATCGAACGGCTGTTCGGGCGGACATAATTTTGGGCGAGCAGAATAACGACAATTTTTTGTCGCCAACGCACACTCCGGTCGGCCGAGAGCGCAGGTTTTTTGTGTAAACTGCGCAGAAAAATACAAACACCGCGATGATGAAATTCGGCCAAATATGATGGCGGCGTTTAAGCGGCTGATATTGGCAATTAACATCTTCCGCCACGGGTTGGCGCTGTTTGGATATTTCGAAATCGATGCTTAATGGCCACACCCGCCGCGCCCGGCTTCGCCACACCCGGCGCGCCGGCGCTACGTGCTAACGCTGTCGGTTAGCCATGCAGGTTCTTGGCAGAATCCTTAAGCTCGGTAAACTGACCCTGCTCGCGAAAGCGGTAAAGATAGCTTTCGAGCACCACATCCATTGCCGTAGGCCGCACCCCCAGTTCTGCCAACCCCGGCGCGCCGGCGGGCACCACATTGTCAACCGCCAGCTGCTTTACCTGGTCGCGGGTCAGCACCAGCGGCACCATGCCCATCGACATCTTATGCCAAAACTCGATAAAAAATGCATTGATCCGCGCAATCCAGAACGGCATATTGATAATGAAACGTTTGCGATGGATCACCCGCAGCATCCGCAGCATCAGCGCGCGCATGGTTTCAACATCTGGCCCACCTAGCGAATAGGTGCCGCGGGCATCGCCCAGAATGGCGGCCTCGGCTGCGGCGGCCACGTCGTCAACATAGACCGGCTGAAAACGGGTATTGCCGCCGACAATCGGCAAAAACATCGAATAGCGCGCCAGCGTGCCAAACAGGTTGAAAAACCGGTCCTCGACACCAAAAACCAGGGCAGGCCGCAAGATAACGGCATCGGCGAAATGTCTGAGCACCGCCGCCTCGCCCTTGGCCTTGCTTTTGGCATAGGCGCTGTCG
Organism: uncultured Rhodobacterales bacterium; assembly: GCA_964462475.1. Classification (GTDB taxonomy): domain Bacteria; phylum Pseudomonadota; class Alphaproteobacteria; order Rhodobacterales; family Rhodobacteraceae; genus UBA3077. The sequence continues at coordinate 2,167 of CAYWXQ010000226.1, forward strand.
GCTTTCTCATCGGCGCTTAGCGATGAAAGGTGCACCAGCTTGCGAACGCCTTCTTCGGTCGCGACGCGCGCGATCCGCGAGGCGGCCTCACTATGCACGGCGTTGAACTTTTGCCGGCTGTTTTCGGCCAGAATACCAACGCAGTTCACCACCGCGTCGGCCCCTTTTATGGCCGCTCGGGTTGAGTCGGTATCGCGCACATTGGCCTGCACCAGCACCACTTGGCCGACTTCGCCATACGTCAGCACATGCATGGCTTCGTTGGGGCGGCGCACCGCCACCCGCACCCGCCAGCCCGCCTGCGCCATGCGCCGGGCAATATAGCGGCCCACAAAGCCAGAGCCGCCAAAGATGGTCACTAAAGGAGGATGGTTGGGCATGGAAAACTCCATTTCAAGATGTTTCCCCCCTTGCATACCGCCGATAGGGGGGGGCGACAAGCCAGAATCAGCGCGCTAGATGGTGTCGGCCAAAAAATTTCCGATTTGGCACGACTTGCCGTTGACACCCCTTTGCTACGGCTATAGTCACGGCGACACCAACACACCTGCCCAGGTGGCGGAATTGGTAGACGCGCTAGCTTCAGGTGCTAGTGTCCTTATGGACGTGGAAGTTCGAGTCTTCTCCTGGGCACCATTTCTCCTTCTCATAGCTGCTCATA
>CAYWXQ010000227.1:0-2806 GCA_964462475.1 uncultured Rhodobacterales bacterium
GTTATTGCCTCGGTCATTGGCTTGCCGATGGGGGCGTGGCTGGCGGTTAACCGGTTCCGGTTTCGCCGTTATGTGATCGCGGTGCTAAACGCCCTTATGGGGCTGCCGCCGGTGGTGGTGGGGCTGTTTGTGTATATGCTGCTGTCACGCGCCGGCCCTTTGGGCGGTTTCGGGTTGCTGTTTTCGCCCAGCGCAATGATCATCGCGCAGGTGATCATTATTACCCCGCTGATCGCCTCTATCAGCCACCAGACCATCCGCGATATGTGGGCCGAATACCACGATCTGCTGATCTCTATGAACGCCACGCGGGCCCAGCGCATAAAAGCCCTGCTTTGGGATGGCAAGCGCGCTTTGCTGACCGCCACGCTGGCCGGTTTCGGGCGCGCCATTGGCGAGGTGGGCGCGATCATGATCGTGGGGGGCAATATCGAGCACGCCACCCGGGTGCTGACCACCGCGATCGCGCTTGAAACCGGCAAGGGCAATTTTGCCTTTGCCATGGGGTTGGGGATGGTGCTGATTACGCTGGCAGTGCTGGTTAACCTGCTGATCCACATTCTGGGCAAAACCGAGCGGGGCAGCCAATGGTGAGCATCCTGCCCCTGAAGCTAACAGACGCCACCGCCCATATGCGGGGTAAAAAGCTGGTGGGGCCGGTTAGCCTGACACTGGCAACAACCGGTTTTACCATGGTGATCGGCCCCAATGGCGCGGGCAAAACCACCCTGCTGCGGATTATGCACGGCTTGCAGCGCACCTCAAACGGCACAGTAAAATGGGCGGTGCCCGGTGCCCAAGCCCGCCAATATCAGGCGTTTGTGTTCCAGTCGCCGATCATGATGCGGCGCAAGGTGGTTGACAGCATCGCCTATCCGCTGTTGCTGCGCGGCATCGGGCGGGCGGCAGCGCGGGCCACGGCAACCGATTGCGCCCACCGCTTCGGGCTGGGTGATTTGCTGGAAAACTGGGCGCCGATGCTGTCGGGCGGTGAAAAGCAAAAGCTGTCACTGGCGCGGGCGCTGGTGACAAAGCCGCAAATCCTGTTTCTGGACGAGCCCTGCGCCAACCTTGATGGCCGCGCCACCCGCGAGATTGAAACGATATTGCACGCGGCGCAAACTTCAGGCACCCGCATCGTAATGTCGACCCATGATATGGGTCAGGCCAGGCGGTTGGCGCAGGATGTGATATTTATGCACAAAGGAAAAGTGCATGAAAGTGGCGATGCTGAAGCTTTTTTCAGCACACCGTTAACTGACGAAGCGAAAGCTTTTATAAACGGAGACATCGTAGAATGAAACTCAACTGGAAAACCCTGATCGCGGCCACACTTCTGGCCACGGCCAGCCACGCCGAAACCCTTAAAATGGCGGTCACCACCTCGTTTTATAATTCGGGCCTGTCAGAGGTGCTGATGCCCGAAATCAAGGCCGATCTAGGGCTGGACGTAGAGCTGATTGTGGTTGGCACCGGTCAGGCCCTGCGCCTTGGCGCGGCTGGGGATGTAGACGCCATTTTGGTGCATTCCCGCGCCGCCGAAGACAAGTTTCTGGCCGAGGGCCACGGCACCCACCGCCGCGAGATCATGTATAATGATTTTGTGGTCATCGGCCCGTCAAACGACCCCGCAAGCGTTGCCGGTGCCGATAGCGCCGTTGCTGCATTGCAAGCCATTGCCAGCCAGCAAACCCCGTTTGTCAGCCGTGGCGATGATAGCGGCACCAACAAAAAAGAGCTGTCCCTGTGGGCCGATGCCGGCATAGCCCCCACCGGCGCATGGTATCGCGCCGCCGGTGCCGGCATGGGTGCCACGCTTAATGTCGCCAGCGGCATGAACGCCTATGTGTTGTCAGACCGCGCCAGCTGGCTTAACTTTGGCAACAAGGGCGATTTGGCGCTGCTTTATGCCGGGGATCCGGTGTTGTTCAACCAATACGCCTATATTCCGGTTAATCCGGCGCTGCACCCCTATGTCAAAAACGACCTCGCCATGGCGCTGGAGGGCTGGCTGACCAGCGAAAAAGCTGCCAGTTTGATCAATAACTATACCATCAACGGCGAGACCTTGTTTACCTTCAATGCAACCAGCCCGTAAAACCGCAAACCAAACCGGCCCCGTCATTGTGATCGGGGCCGGTATTGTCGGCATATCAACCGCCATCTGGCTACGCCGAATGGGCAAACAGGTGCTGGTGCTGGATCGCGGGGCGGTAGGCATGGGCACATCATACGGCAATGCCGGGCTGCTGGCGGCCTGTGCCATGGTGCCGGTCACCACGCCGGGGCTGGGGCTAAAGGGGCCAAAACTGCTGCTAGACCGCAATTTCCCGCTATATCTGCGCTGGCCCTATTTGCCCAAACTGGCCCCGTGGCTGCGCAAATATATGCGCCACGCCAATGACCCCGACACAAGGCGCATCGCCAAAGGGCTGGCGAAAATCACCGCCGACAGCGTGGCCCAGCATGACGCACTGGTGCGCGGCACCACAGCCGCCCATTGGGTCAGCCACAGCGATTATACCTTTGCCTATAAAAACCACGCCGCCTTTGCCGCCGACGCCTACAGCTTTGCCCTGCGCGCCGAGGCCGGTTTTGTGCCCGACATTATCGAAGGGCCGGCGGTGTTTGATTACGAACCCGCACTCGGGGCCGATACCGGATTATTGGCGGTAATGAAAGACCACGGCTATATCCGGGCGCCCGGCGCCTATGTGCAGGCGCTGGCGACCGTGCTAAAATCCGAGGGCGGCGTAGTCGTTGGCGTAGCTCGGCAGCATCACGCCGAACTGCTCGGCAAGGCACG
>CAYWXQ010000228.1:0-2764 GCA_964462475.1 uncultured Rhodobacterales bacterium
CGTGCCCTTAGTGTTCTGCGCTTTCAGTCACTATAATGAAAAAGCCCCAGCGTTTCCACTAGGGCTTCAAAAAAGATTGCAATCCGGCTTTAGCCCTCTTGCTTGATCTCTTCGCCGGTCTCCTGATTGACCACTTTCATGCTCAAGCGCACTTTGCCACGATCATCAAAACCCATGAGCTTGACCTTGACTTCTTGGCCCTCGGTCAGCACGTCTTTGGGGTGGTTTACGCGCTCTGCGGCCAGCTGGCTGACATGCACCAACCCGTCGCGTTTGCCAAAGAAGTTCACGAAGGCACCGAAATCCATCAGTTTCACAACTTTACCGGTGTAAATTTTACCAGCTTCGGGCACGGCCACGATCTCGTTGATCATCGCCATCGCTTTTTCGATGCTTTCACCGTTGGGCGAGGCAATTTTGATGATGCCGTCGTCGTTGATATCAACCTTGGCCCCCGAAACCTCAACGATTTCGCGGATAACCTTGCCGCCAGAGCCGATGACCTCACGGATTTTATCGGCGGGCACCTGCATGGTTTCAATGCGCGGCGCGTGGATCGAGAAATCACCGGCGCCGGTCAGCGCTTTGGACATTTCACCCAGAATATGCAGGCGGCCATCACGGGCTTGCGCCAGCGCGGTTTTCATGATCTCGGCGGTGATGCCGGCAACCTTGATATCCATCTGCATGGTGGTAATGCCGTTTTCGGTGCCCGCAACCTTGAAATCCATATCGCCAAGGTGGTCTTCGTCGCCCAAAATATCGGTCAGCACCGCATATTCGCCATTGTCCTGCAGGATCAGGCCCATGGCCACACCGGCAACCGGGTTTTTAAGCGGCACGCCGGCATCCATCATTGAAAGCGAGCCACCACAAACCGACGCCATAGAGCTGGAGCCGTTGGACTCGGTGATTTCAGAAACCACCCGCACAGTATAGGGGAAGTCAGTCGCGGCAGGCAGCACCGCCTGCAATGCGCGCCATGCCAGTTTGCCATGGCCGATTTCGCGGCGGCCGGGGCCAAACATACGGCCCGCTTCACCAACCGAATAGGGCGGGAAGTTATAGTGCAGCAAAAAGTTGGAGCGGCTGGTGCCGTGCAGCGCGTCGATGATCTGCTCGTCATCGCCGGTGCCCAGCGTGGTTACAACCAAGCCCTGGGTCTCGCCACGGGTGAACAGCGCCGAGCCGTGGGTGCGGGGCAAAAAGCCGACCTCAGACACAATCGGGCGCACGGTTGAAAGATCGCGACCATCAATGCGTTTGCCGGTTTTAATGATATCACCGCGCACAACCTCGGATTCGAGCTTTTTGAAGGCGCTATCAAGGTTGCTGTCTTCAAGGTCTTCCTCGGAAAGGGCCTCTTTGATGCTGGCGCGGGCGGCTTTGATGGCCGTGGTGCGCTCTTGCTTGTCGGTGTTACCAAAAGCGGCGCGCATGGTGGCCTCGCCAGCGGCTTTAACCTTGGCGTAAAGATCGGCGTAATCAGGGGCTTGAAAGTCAAACGGCTCTTTTGCCGCTTCGCCGGCCAAGTCAACGATCATGTCGATCACCGGCTGCATCTGGGCATGGCCAAATTCAACGGCGCCCAGCACTTCGGCTTCAGACAGCTCATAAACCTCGGATTCAACCATCATCACGGCGTCTTTGGTGCCCGCGACAATCAGGTCAAGGCGCTGCTCGGGGTTGTTGCGCAGGTCTTGCATATCGTCAACCGACGGGTTCAATACATAAGAACCATCGGTGAAACCAACGCGGGCACAGCCGATCGGGCCACGGAACGGCGCGCCCGAAAGCGTAAGCGCGGCCGAGGCGGCGATCATGGCAACAACATCAGGGTCGTTTTCAAGGTCGTGTGAAAGCACGGTGCAGATCACCTGGGTTTCGTGCTTGAAACCGGGCACAAACAGCGGGCGAATTGGACGGTCAATCAAACGGCTGGTCAGCGTTTCTTTTTCTGAAGGCCGTGCCTCACGCTTGAAGAACCCACCGGGGATTTTGCCCGCAGCGTAATATTTTTCTTGGTAATGCACAGTCAGCGGAAAGAAATCAAAGCCCGCTTTAGGCTTCTTTTCAAACACAACGGCGGCCAGAACACTGGTTTCGCCGTAGGTGGCGATCACGGCGGCATCGGCCTGACGCGCAACTTTACCGGTTTCGAGGGTCAGCGTATCATGCCCCCACTCGATGGATTTTTTTACAACATTAAACATGTTTTTCCTTTATCTGCGGGCCGTGCCCCCTGGCACTCCCGCTGACCCCGATTTCGTTTCATCCAATCACTATGCGTGGGGCCACGGGCATAGCGGACAACATCTGGCGGTAAATTCGGGCCCCGCCCAAGCCCTTACAGGCAAAAACGCGCCCCGAAAGGCGCGTTTAGCGAAATCTTAGCGGCGAATGCCGAGGCGTTTGATCAGATCCTGGTAACGCGGCTCGTCTTTGCCTTTTACATAATCCAGCAATTTGCGGCGCAGGGCCACCATTTTCAGCAACCCACGGCGGGAATGGTTATCTTTTTTGTGGGATTTGAAGTGCTCGGTCAGGGTCGAAATACGGCTGGTCAGGATGGCAATTTGCACATCGGGGGAGCCGGTATCGCCCTCGCAGGTGGCGTATTCTTTAATCAGTTTGGCTTTAAGCTCTGGTGTGATCGACATCGGGTTTCCTTTGTTTTTAAGGTTTATATGCCTTTTTGCCCACGGCCTCTGCCAAGATGTCGTCTAGCAGGGTCAAACACGAAAAGGGCCACAAAAGAGAATCC
>CAYWXQ010000229.1:0-2693 GCA_964462475.1 uncultured Rhodobacterales bacterium
TTTGCATTTTGCAAATCTAGCCCTCTATGGTCTTGGCCGCCCGCTTGCGCTCAATCGGGTCAAGATGGCGCTTGCGCATGCGAATGTTGTTTGGCGTAACCTCGACCAGCTCGTCATTATCAATATAGGCGATTGCCTCTTCAAGGCTCATGCGCACGGGGGTTGTGAGGGTTACGGCCTCATCATGGCCGCTGGAGCGCACGTTGGAATGCTTCTTGCCTTTGAGCGGGTTCACGTCGAGGTCATTGGGGCGGTTATGCTCGCCAATGATCATGCCTTGGTAAACCTGTTCTTGTGCGCCGATAAAGAACTTGCCACGGCTTTCGAGGTTGAAAATCGCGTAAGGCACCGAACTGCCATCCTCCATCGAGATCAGCACACCGGCGCGGCGGCCCTCGATTTTGCCCTTGAAGGGGGCCCATTCATGAAACACGCGGTTGATAACACCGGTGCCGCGGGTATCGGTTAAAAACTGGCCGTGATAGCCGATCAAACCGCGGCTGGGCACATGGGCGATAATGCGGGTTTTACCGGCGCCGCCCGGGCGCATCTCAACCACTTCACCTTTGCGCTGGGTCAGTTTTTCGATCACCGCGCCGGTGTATTCGTCATCAACGTCAATCGTCGCTTCCTCGATCGGTTCAACCTTCACGCCGTCGATTGTGCGAAACAGCACCCGCGGGCGCGAGATCGACAGCTCGAACCCCTCACGGCGCATGTTTTCGATCAGCACGCCCATTTGCAGCTCGCCGCGCCCTGCAACCTCGAAGGCCTCTCCGCCCAGGCTGTCGCTCACTTTGATCGCGACGTTGGATTCGGCTTCTTTCATCAAACGGTCACGAATAACCCGGCTTTGCACCTTGTCGCCATCGCGCCCGGCCAGCGGCGAGGTGTTGATGCCAAAGCTTACGGTAATGGTTGGCGGGTCGATCGGCTGGGCCGGAATGGCCTCCTCCACCGATTTATCACAAAGCGTGTCGGCCACGGTCGCCTTGGTCATACCGGCGATGGAGACAATATCGCCTGCCTCGGCCACATCGATCGCTACCTGATCCAACCCGCGATAGGCCAGAACCTTGGTAATGCGGAAATTTTCAATCAGGCTACCATCGCGGCTCATCGCCTTGATCTGGTCACCGGCTTTTGCGGTGCCGGAGTCAACCCGGCCGGTAAGGATGCGGCCCAAAAAGGCGTCACCACCAAGGGTGGTTGCCAACATGCGAAACGGCTCGTCACGGTGCTTGATCTGCGCTGGCGCGGGCACATGCTCGATGATCATATCAAACAGGTCATTCAGGTTTTTACGCGGGCCATCCAGTTCTTTATCGGCCCAGCCGGCACGCCCCGAGGCAAAGAGCATCGGAAAATCGAGCTGGTCGTCATTGGCGTCAAGATTGGCGAAAAGATCAAAACATTTATCATGGGCAGAATCAGGCTCGCCATCGGGTTTATCAACCTTGTTGATCACCACAATCGGGTTCAGCCCCAACGCCAGCGCTTTTGAAAGCACAAATTTGGTTTGAGGCATCGGGCCTTCGGCGGCGTCAACCAGCAGCACCACGCCGTCAACCATGCTCAAGATCCGCTCGACCTCGCCGCCAAAATCGGCGTGGCCGGGGGTGTCTACGATATTGATACGGGTGCCTTTCCAGGAAACACTGGTCGCCTTGGCCAAAATGGTGATCCCGCGCTCGCGCTCAAGGTCATTGCTGTCCATGGCGCGCTCGGTCGTCGCCTCGTTTTCGCGGTAAATCCCCGACTGTTTCAGCATTTCATCCACCAGGGTGGTTTTCCCGTGGTCAACGTGGGCAATAATCGCGACGTTTCGCAAATCCATCATTCCGGCCTTTTCAAAAAAAATAGCGGGGCGAGCGTGCAGCTCTCCCCGTTTCACCGCTGCCATACAAAATAATGCGGCCATTAGCAAGTATAGGCTTGCCTTTTATTGTTGCGCCGCGTCAATTCGAGGCAAATCTTTGGGAGCGCGCCATGAAAGCCATGCAAATTCACACTTTGGGTCAAACGATGAAAATGGTTGATATCCCCCGCCCGACCCCCGCCAAGGGCGAGGTTCTGGTGCGAGTGCATGCTTGTGGCATCAACTTTGGCGACACCTTGATTGTAGAGGGCAAGTATCAAGAAAAATTCGCCCCCCCCTTCACCCCGGGCATGGAGATTTGCGCCACGGTCGAAGCCCTTGGCGAAGGGGTAAAAAGCCCGGCTATCGGCACCCGTGTTGGTGCATATGGCGGCCATGGCGGCTTGGCTGAATACACCTGCATTGCGGCTGACCGCTGCGTGCCGGTGCCGGATGAAATGAGCGATACACAGGTTGCCGCCTTTTTGGTGGCCTATGGCACCAGCCATCTGGCGCTGGAGCGCGCTGCACTAAAAGCGGGCGAGACCCTGCTGGTGCTGGGGGCCTCGGGCGGTGTTGGGCTAACGGCGGTTGAACTCGGCAAAAGGATGGGGGCGACGGTGATTGCGGTGGCGCGCTCGGCCGAAAAGCTGGCCATTTGCAAGGCGGCAGGGGCGGACCATCTGATCAACAGCGAGAGCGATGACATCCGCATGGTGGTAAAATCGCTTGGCGGGGCGGATGTGGTTTATGATCCGGTGGGTGGCGCACAGTTTAAAGCTGCGCTGCGTGCCTGCAATCCGCTAGCACGCATTTTGCCGCTGGGGTTTGCCAG
>CAYWXQ010000230.1:0-2672 GCA_964462475.1 uncultured Rhodobacterales bacterium
CCAACGCCAACCGGATGCTGCTTTTGCTATTGGCGGCATTCGCCATGATGCTGGCGACAGCGCAAAACCTGCGGGCGCAAAACATGCCCAACAGCTTTGCCGACCTTTCGGCAGCGGTTAGCCCGGCGGTGGTCAACATCACCACCTCGACCATTCTCAACCGCCCCACTGACCAGATGAATGTGCCGCAAGGCTCGCCGTTCAACGACCTGTTCAAAGAATTCACCGACCGCAACAATGGTGGCAACCCGCCGCCCGAACGCCGTGGCACCGCGCTTGGTTCGGGGTTTTTAATCTCGGCTGACGGCTATGTGGTTACCAATAACCATGTGATCAAAGACGCCGATGCAATCGAGATCGAACTGCGCAGCGGCATAAAACTGCCCGCTACCGTGGTCGGCACCGACCCGCGCACCGATCTGGCCCTGCTTAAGATAGAGGCCGATGCGCCGCTGCCGTTCGTAAGCTTTGGCAACTCTGACAACATGCGCGTGGGCGACTGGGTTTTGGCCATTGGCAACCCGCTCGGGCAGGGGTTCTCGGTTTCGGCCGGTATTGTTTCGGCCCGTGGGCGCACGCTTTCTGGTTCGTATGACGATTTCATCCAGACCGATGCCGCCATTAACCGCGGCAATTCCGGCGGGCCGCTGTTTAACATGAAGGGTGAGGTCGTGGGGGTTAACACCGCCATTTTGTCGCCCAGCGGTGGCTCTATCGGCATCGGGTTCTCGATGGCGTCAAACGTGGTGTCGGGCGTTATGGACCAACTGCAAAAATTCGGCGAAACCCGCCGCGGCTGGCTTGGCGTGCGCATCCAGAACGTAAGCACCGACATTGCCGATGCTATCGGGCTTGATAAAGCCGCTGGCGCGCTGGTTACCGACGTGCCTGCCGGTCCGGCCTTTGATGCCGGTATTCAGGCGGGGGATGTTATCCTTAGCTTTGACGGCAAAGACGTAAGCGACACCCGCGAGCTGGTGCGCCAGGTGGCCAAGGCACCGGTTGGTGAAACCGTGCGGGTGGTTGTGTTCCGCGATGGCGGCACCCAAACCCTGCTGGTTACCCTTGGGCAGCTTAAAGAGGCGGTTCTGGCCTCGGCCAACAGCAACGACACCCCGGCGCCTGCCCCAGCGGCACCGCAGCTCGAAGTTCAGGGCCTGTTGCTTGGGCAGCTAACCGCTGAAACCCGCGACCGGTTCATGCTTGGGGCCGATGCCACGGGTGTGGTTGTGCTCGAGGTTGCCGAGGGTTCGCAAGCCGCTGACAAAGGCCTGCGCCCCGGTGATGTGATCGTGGAAGTGTCGCAAAACCCCGTGCTGACCCCGAAAGACGTGGTAGACCGGATTGCAGCGGCGCGTGATGCCGGGCGGCGCTCTATTTTGCTGCTGGTGCGCTCAAACGGTTCGGGCCGGTTTGTGGCGCTGGCATTGGCTGAATAGCGCCCACCCCCCTGCCATCCGCTGGCGGGGGGCTGACCAAAAAAAACCCCGCCCCCTGTGGCGGGGTTTTTGCTGCCCGGGTGAAAAAATGTTGCATTGCAAAATGAGGGGCTGGCGGGTATGAGAAACCAACCCGTCACCCAACATCCGAGGTTCTGTGATGAAAAACTTTTCCAAAATCCTGATCGCCAATCGCGGCGAGATCGCCATTCGCATCATGCGCGCCGCCAATGAAATGGGCAAACGCACGGTGGCGGTTTATGCCGAGGAAGACAAGCTGAGCCTGCACCGCTTTAAATCAGACGAGGCCTACCGCATTGGCGCGGGGCTGGGGCCGGTGGCGGCGTATCTGTCGATCGAGGAAATCATCCGTGTGGCGAAAGAGTGCGGCGCGGATGCCATTCATCCCGGTTATGGGCTGCTATCGGAAAACCCCGATTTTGTTGATGCTTGCGATGCGGCGGGGATCTCGTTTATCGGCCCCAAGGCCGCGACCATGCGCCAGCTTGGTGACAAGGCGAGCGCGCGCCGCGTGGCGATTGAAGCCGGTGTGCCGGTGGTGCCTGCCACCGATGTGTTACCCGATGATATGGCCGAGGTCCGCCGGATGGCGGCCGAGGTCGGGTATCCGTTCATGCTGAAAGCTAGCTGGGGTGGCGGCGGGCGCGGGATGCGCCCGATCATGGGGCCGGACGAGCTTGAAACCATGGTGCTGGAGGGCCGCCGCGAGGCCGAGGCCGCTTTTGGCAATGGCGAGGGTTATCTGGAACGCTTGGTGCAAAAGGCCCGCCATGTAGAGGTGCAAATTCTGGGCGACAGCTTTGGTCAGATTTACCACTTGTGGGAGCGCGATTGCTCGGTGCAGCGGCGCAACCAAAAGGTGGTCGAGCGGGCGCCCGCGCCCTATCTTTCGCAAGCGCAGCGTGAGGAGTTATGCGCCCTTGGCCGCAAGATTTGCGCCCATGTGGGCTATGAATGTGCCGGCACCGTTGAATTTTTGATGGATATGGACACCGACGAATTTTTCTTTATCGAGGTCAACCCGCGGGTGCAGGTCGAGCATACGGTAACCGAGGAGGTGACGGGCATAGACATTGTGCGCGCGCAAATCCTGATTGCCGAGGGCCGCACGATAGAGGAGGCGACCGGCAAGGCCAGCCAGAGCGAGATCACGCTAAACGGCCACGCCCTGCAATGCCGGATCACCACCGAGGACCCGCAGAACAATTTTAT
>CAYWXQ010000231.1:0-2670 GCA_964462475.1 uncultured Rhodobacterales bacterium
GGATCCTGAATGGCACAAGCCAGGAGCCGCCATGACATCCAGCCATCAAACCAACCCCGCCGAGCACTTTCAAACCGGGCGCGCCGACCTTGCCGCCGCCTTTCGCTGGGCAGCGCGCGACAATATGCACGAGGCCGTCGCTAACCATTTCAGTCTTGCGGTCAACGACGATGGCAGCCGGTTTTTGATCAACCCCAACCAGATGCATTTTTCGCGCATCAGGGCCTCTGACCTGTTGTTGCTGGACGCTAACGACCCCGACACCATGCAGCGCGAAGATGCGCCAGACCCGACCGCGTGGGGGCTGCATGCCTCGGTTCATCGCCTTTGCCCGCATATCAAGTGCCTGATGCATGTGCATTCAGACCACGCCACCGTGCTGGCCAGCCTTGCCAACAGCACCATGTTGCCGATCGACCAGAACACCGCCACCTTTTTCAACCGCATCGTTTATGATGAAAACTTCGGCGGGCTGGCTTTTGAAAGCGAGGGCATTCGCTGTGCCGGCATGTTTGATGACCCGCTAAAGCAGGTGATGGTGATGGGCAATCACGGGGTGCTGGTGGCGGGCAGTAGTGTGGCCGACACCTATAGCCGTCTTTACCATTTTGAGCGCGCGGCGGGCACCTATATAAACGCTTTGCAAACCGGCCAGCCGTTGCGGGTGCTGTCTGATGAAATAGCCGAGAAAACCGCGCGACAGATGGCGGGGTATCCGCAAAAGGCCGACCGCCACTTTGGTGAGCTGAAGCGGATTCTGGATGAAGAGGGCTCTAATTATTCTGATTGACAACGGGGGGGAATTCTCCGATAACGCGCACTTGTCGTAGCGAAGGGATTCCTGCGGCTTGTTTTGTATTTGCCCATAGGGGCACGCAGTTTGACGGCGCGACAATCGCACAACACCGGTAACGGGGCCACAAGACGCGAAACTTGAAAAGGAACGCGCGCATGTTCGCCGTGATGAAAACTGGGGGCAAACAGTATAAAGTTGCCGAGGGTGATATTTTTACCGTTGAAAAGCTGATCGCCGATGCGGGCGAAACCGTGCAGTTCAATGATGTGTTGATGCTGGGCGGTGACAAAATCACCGTTGGCGCGCCGATGGTCGATGATGCCGCCGTGCAGGCCGAAGTGCTGGAGCAAACGCGCTCTGCCAAAACCATTTCATATGTCAAGCGCCGCCGTAAACACTCGAGCCAGCGCAAACGTGGCCACCGCCAGCCGCTGACACTGGTTAAAATTACCGGTATTCTGGCAAGTGGTGCGGGCAAAACCGGCGTTAAAGCCGCGCTTGGCACGGTTTCGGGCGCTGCGGTTGCAGCCGCTGCCAAACCGGCCAAAGCCGCCAGCAAAAAAGCCACCCCGAAAGCGGCGGCAAAAGCTGATGAGGCCAAAGTCGGCACCGCGCCTGCCAACCTGCTAAAAGGCCCGAAAGGCGAAGCCGATGATCTTAAAAAGATCTCGGGCGTCGGGCCAAAGCTTGAAGGCGTGCTCAACGAAATCGGCGTTTACCATTTTTGGCAGGTTGCCGAATGGGGCGGTGACGAGATCGAATACATGGATGATCGTCTGTCCTTCAAGGGCCGCATCGAGCGTGACGACTGGATCAAGCAAGCCGGCGAATTCGCCGAAGCTGCGAAATAAGGAGAGCGACAAATGGCACATAAAAAAGCAGGTGGTTCATCCCGCAACGGCCGCGACTCAGCCGGTCGCCGCCTTGGTGTAAAAAAATACGGTGGCGAGCTGGTGATCGGTGGCAATATCATCGTGCGTCAGCGCGGCACCAAATTCTGGCCGGGCGACAATGTGGGCATGGGCAAGGACCACACCATTTTTTCGACCATCGAAGGCAATGTGAAGTTTCACAAAGGCCTGAAAGGCCGCACCTTTATTTCGGTTCTGCCAGTGGCGGAGGCCGCTGAATAGCCGGAACCTCTAACGCACAATTTATTGAGGGGCCCGGTGGCAACACCGGGCCCTTTTTATTTTTCGGGAGTCCCCCATGGCAGATGTTATCAAGACCAATCGCCTGACCCTGCGCCCGCTGCTCGATAGCGACGCCGCCAATATTTCACTGTTTGTCGGTGACAAGCGCGTGGCGATGAACCTTGCCGTGGTGCCGCACCCATACCCTGATGGCGCGGCCCAAAGCTATATCGCCTATTCCCGCGCCAGTGAAACCACCGAGACCATCTGGGGTATGGATAAAGACGGCGCGCTAATCGGGATGATCTCGATCTCGCCCAAAGCGGGCGGCATTGGCCATATCGGCTATTGGCTGGCCCCGCAGCTTTGGGGCGGCGGGCTGATGTCTGAAGCCCTGTGTGCTGTGGTTGAATATGCCCGCAAGTCTGGCTTTGAACGGCTGTTTGCCAGCGTCCACCAAGGCAATGAAGGTTCGGCCAAAGTGCTGATGAAATGCGGGTTTTCTTATATTGGAGACGCCGAAACCCACTCTATCGCCCGTGGCGGCATGGTGCCTGCGTGGGAATATGAATTATGCCTCACCAAATGATAGCAAGCCGTTTATAACCAGCGGGCTTGAGGCCACGCCCGCCATGCTGTATCGCAAGATAAACCATTAGGATAATAAAATGAAATTCCTCGACCTCACCAAAGTTTACATTCGCTCGGGGCAGGGCGGCAAGGGCTGCACCAGCTTTCGCC
>CAYWXQ010000232.1:0-2653 GCA_964462475.1 uncultured Rhodobacterales bacterium
CGCTTTGTCTTTCTTGCGGTTGGTGAACTGGATGCCATTGTCGGAGAGAATAGTGTGTATCTTGTAGGGCAGCACTTTGATGAAATTACGCAGAAACTGCGCGGCTATTACCTTTCCGGCCTTTTCGTGCAATTCGACATAGACGAACTTGGAAGTGCGATCAATAATGGCTGTCCAGCGGGCGGCTTTGCCATGCCTTGATTTCGCGGGTCAGCTGGTCGGTGACGGCGCTGATTGTGGCATTGGAAACCTCAAGCCCGTAGATTTCAGCGATGTGACCGGCGATGTCCGGATAGCGCATCCCAAACCCGAACATCGAGATGATCTTGCGCTCGATCTCGTCGCTCGTATGGGTTTGGTGTTTCTTCACCAGTTGCGGCTCAAACGTGCCGTCCCTGTCACGTGGCATTGCCAAATTAAAACTGCCCGTGGTCGATTTAATGGTCTTGCGCCCAGAGCCGTTCCTGCGGTTGGCAGGTTTGGCAGTTTGCAAATGGGCATCCATTTCGGCCTGAAGGGCAGCCGCCGTCAGCTGTTTGATCAGTGGCGTCAGGATACCATCCTTGCCCGTAAGGCCTTGGCCATCTTGTAGCGCGGCCAAAGCCGCATCAAAATCAAATTCTTCTCGCATGTGTCATTCCTTTTCTTCCCTTTACAGAAATGACACGAAATTACGAACGCTCCCGATTGGCAGCCTAAATGAACCCCTGATCCATCTTAAACTGGCTGCTAACTGGTCGAAAAACTAGGACCACCTCTGTCCAAGTTGCTTAAATGCAACAGCTAGCCCAACCACGATGACAACCACACCGAGAGAGCTGGAAACAGCGCCGATCCAATCTGTTATTGACGGTTTACCCGCCCCTAAATCCCCCCCCGCATATTTGGCACATCCAAGCTCGAAAACCCGTAGTGCCGCAGCCACCTCAAATCACTATCAAAAAACGCCCGCAAATCGGGAATCCCGTATTTCAGCATCGCCAGCCGATCAATGCCGATGCCAAAGGCGAAGCCCTGATACACGTCAGGGTCCACCCCTGCCGCACTCAAAACCTTCGGGTGCACCATGCCGCTGCCCAGAATTTCCATCCAATCATCGCCCTCACCGATCTTCAACTGGCCCTTATCCCAAGAGCAGCGGATATCGACCTCGGCACTTGGTTCCGTAAACGGAAAGTGGCTGGCGCGAAATTTCAGCTCTACGTTGTCAACCTCGAAAAACGCGCGGCAAAACTCTTCCAACGTCCATTTCAGGTTGGCCATCGAAATATCTTTATCAATCGCCAACCCCTCGACCTGATGGAACATCGGCGTATGGGTGTTGTCATAATCCGAGCGGTAGACCCTGCCCGGCGCGATGATCCGGCAGGGCACGCCGTGCTTCTCCATATGGCGGATCTGCACGGGGCTGGTATGGGTGCGCAGCACATATGGCGGGGTGCTATCACCGGTGTCGCGGTGCATATAAAACGTATCGAACTCTTGGCGCGCGGGGTGCTCGGGGGGGATGTTGAGCGCGTCAAAATTATAGTAGTCGTTTTCAATCTGCGGGCCTTCGGCGACACCATACCCAAGGTCGGCAAATATCGCGATGATCTCTTCAGTGACTTGGCTAATGGGGTGCACGCTGCCCTGCCCCGTGGGCCGTGCGGGGGCGGTTACATCCAGCCATTCGGTGCGCAGACGCTCATTTAGCGCGGTGTCCTCTAACCCGGATTTGCGGGCCGTCAGGGCGCTGTTGATCTCGTTTTTAAGTGCGTTTAACGCCGGTCCGGCTACCTGCCGCTGCTCGGGGGTCATTTTGCCAAGGCCGCGCATCATCAGGCTGACCGCGCCCTTTTTACCGACAGCGGCAACGCGAATGCCCTCAAGCGCGTCGAGATCGGCAGCATCCGCGACCTGCGACAGAATTTTGGTTTTAAGTTCGGTGATATTGTCCATGATCGGCCCCGTAATGCGTTTTGCTTGGCCTATCACAAGGCGCGTAAATTGCAAGCCTCGGGCCAATATTAACCAGCGGTTAACCCTTGCGCGTTAATGATTATTTTAAGTAAATTCGAAGGGTATTTGATGATTATTAACGGCACATCCGGTAATGATATTCTGTATGATATCGGCAACCGCGACCTGTTAACCGGCGGGCTGGGGGCAGATACCTTTGTGCTCCAAAAAGACGGTCGGCGCGACACGGTGCTGGATTTCCAGGACGGTATTGATGTGATAGATTTTAGCAATTTCGACGTGACCTTCGAAGAGTTGTTTATCTTTCAGATCGACACCTATTCATTTGTGATCGAGATTCGCGGCGAGAAAAACCAGATAGACGTGGTGCCGCCAAATATCGGTGATCCGGCAATCACGCCGGCGTCGTTCACGCCGGCCGATTTTATATTCGCGGTTGGCGCGGCTCCGCCGAATGTCGTTTTGCAGTCCGATACCAGCGGTGCCGACCGGCTGTTCGGCACCGGCAGACCCGATGTGTTTGTGTTTAGCCCTGACGGAATGCGCGACGCGGTGCGGCGCTTCGAGATTGGTAAAGACGCGCTTGATCTGGCCGCCTTTGGCACCGCGTTTGGCGATCTGGTATTCACCGATGTCTCGCCCGGGCGGGTCGTGATCAGGCTCGAAACCATCGATTTCGGGGTTGAATACC
>CAYWXQ010000233.1:0-2647 GCA_964462475.1 uncultured Rhodobacterales bacterium
GGGGGTATCTGTGGCGGTGCTGCCGCTATTGCCCAGTTCGGGTATGACGATCGTATTGGGGTCGATCACCGGCACCGGTGCTACGGGTGTGGCGATCTCGCTGGCGGAAAGGTCAAGCACCGAATTGCCAGCGGCGTTGTTGGTCGCAATAATGGTCAGCGTTAGCGAGGTAACCAAAAAGCCGCCAGCCAGTATCCAGGTGAGCTTGGACAGGGCTGTTGCCGCCGCGCGCCCGCTCATGGCACCACCGCCGCCACCGCCACCAATGCCCAGGCCGCCGCCTTCAGAGCGTTGAAGCAGCACAACCGCGATCAGGCCAAGCGCCAGAAGCAGGTGAATGGTGAGAACGATATTTTCCATGTTTGCGGTCTTTCGGTCTTGAAAAGGTCGTGGCGGTCTTAAAAGGGTCGGGGCTATCTAACGCCTAAATTGCGGGATGTCGATTGCTAATCGGGGTTAGGCGTCGGTCTCGTGATCATCATCGGCGTGGCGGGTATCCAGCTGGCCGGAAATGCGGCGGCGGATGATGCTCCAGCTTAGGCCGATGCCAAGCACGAAGGACAGCGCGACAAGGCCGATCCAGGTCATGACCGTGCCATTGGCGGGGTCGAGCAGGCCTTTGTCATAGAGGACCCATAGCAGCACGCCGATCACCGCGACGATCATGCCAATGCCTATTTTGCCGATCGATTGCAGCGTGGCACGGGTGAAAACCGCATAAGCCACCAGCAAAATAAGCCCGAGCAGGATGACAACCGATAGATTGTTGGCGTAATTATCCGTGGCCCAGCGGATATAGTTATAGCTGGTGGGGTTATAGGTGATCATCACCAGTATCAGGGCGGCGGCCCAGCGGATCAGCATTTTGTTGAGCATTTTTGGCCTCTGTTACAATTGGGTTGTCTATAGTTCGGGGTTTTGGGCGGGAATATCAAGTAAAACCCGCAAAAAGCTGGCGGGAATCGCGCGCGGCATGCTCGCTTTTGAAAATATTTGTGCCATACTTGCAACGGGCAAAAAAGGAGGTGGCTATGAAGATTATCTGGTTGGGGCATTCGGGGTTTCGGATCGAGATCGCGGATCAGGTTTTATTGCTGGACCCGTGGCTGACGGGCAACCCGATGTTCCCCGAGGCGCGGCGGGGCGAGGCAATAGCCGGGGTGACCCATGTTTTGGTCAGCCACGCTCATGGTGACCATAGCAATGATGCGGTCGGGGTGGCGCAGGCGCTGGGGGTGCCGGTGGTCGGGATTTATGACTTGATGAACTGGTGGGGCGGAAAGCACGGGGTTGAAACCATTGGCTTTAACCGTGGCGGCACTGTGGCGCTGGGGGCGGTTGGGCTGACACTGGTGGCGGCGTCGCATTCGTCAAGCGTCGCGTCTGACAACGGGCCGATATATGGCGGGGCCGAGGCGGGGTTTATGATTGCCGGTGATGGCCATACGATTTATTTTTCGGGCGATACCGATGTGATGGCCGACATGGCGGTTTTTGCCGATCTGCACAAGCCCGATATCGGGATCCTGTCAGCCGGTGGGCATTTTACCATGGACATGAAGCGGGCGGCATATGCGGCCAAGCGGTTTTTTGATTTCAAAACCCTGATCCCGTGCCATTACCGGACGTTTCCGATATTGGAGCAATCGGCCGAAGAGTTGGTGGCGGCGCTGCCCGGGGTGCGGGTGATCGAGCCGGAGGTGCTTGAGGCTATTTTGATTGACTAGACGGAACGCGCCCCGAAAAGGGGCGCGTGAGAGATTTTTAAGAGGGCGGGGGATTTTATCCCCCCTTGGCTGCGCCAATTCACCCCGAGAGTATTTGGAGAAGAATGAAATTAGTTCTTTTCCTTGTTGACCATTTTGCCATCTGAAATCCACGGCATCATGGCGCGCAGGGTTTCGCCTACTTTTTCGATTTGGTGTTCGTCGTTGATGCGCCGCGTGGCTTTGAAGCTGGGTTGGCCGACGGCGTTTTCTAACATGAAATCGCGCACGAATTTGCCGTTTTGGATATCTGTCAGCACGTCTTTCATGCGCTTCTTGGTTTCCTCGTAAGGCAGGATGCGCGGGCCGGAGACGTATTCGCCGTATTCGGCGGTGTTGGAGATTGAATAGTTCATGTTGGCGATGCCGCCTTCGTAGATCAGGTCAACGATCAGTTTTACCTCGTGCAAGCACTCGAAATAGGCCATTTCGGGCTCGTAGCCGGCCTCGACAAGGGTTTCAAAGCCCATGCGGATAAGCTCGACCAAGCCGCCGCACAGCACGGCTTGCTCGCCGAACAGGTCGGTTTCGCATTCTTGGCGAAAATTGGTTTCGATAATGCCGGAGCGGCCGCCGCCGATGGCGGAGCAATAGGATAGGCCGATTTCCATGGCTTTGCCGGAGGCGTCGTTTTCAACCGCTACCAGGCAGGGCACGCCGCCGCCTTTGGTGAACTCGCCGCGCACGGTGTGGCCCGGGCCTTTGGGGGCCATCATGATGATATCGACGCCGGATTTTGGCTCGATCAGGTTGAAGTGGATGTTGAGGCCGTGGGCAAAGGCCATGGCCGCGCCCTCGCGGATGTTGTCCTTGACATATTTGTTATAGGTCTCGGCTTGCAGCTCGTCTGGCATGGTAAACATGATCAGGTCACACCACGC
>CAYWXQ010000234.1:0-2491 GCA_964462475.1 uncultured Rhodobacterales bacterium
CGGCGAAACCGGAACCGGTTATCCGCCAGCCACGCCCCCATCGGCAGGCCAATGACCGAGGCAATAACCACCGCCGAAACCGTAACTTTAAGCGATAGAAAAATGATTTCGTATAACGCCGGATCAAGGGTAAGGATCAGCCCCCATGCCTGCCAGAACCCCTGCGAGATACCGTTCATTCGCGGCGGCTCCGCCGGGGTTCGGCCTTGGCGGCGCTCAGGTCGGCATCGCGGATCAGCCGGTCTTCGCCGCTCAGGCACATAAAGCGCTGGCCGCGCATCCGGCCGATCAGCGTTAGCCCGACCTGCTGCGCAATTTCGACCCCCCACGCGGTAAACCCCGAGCGCGAAACCAAAACCGGTATGCCCATAAGGGCGGTCTTTATCACCATTTCAGAGGTCAGCCTGCCGGTGGTATAAAGGATTTTATCGGCCGCCGTTGCGCCCTCCAGCACCATCCAGCCCGCGATTTTATCAACCGCGTTATGGCGGCCGACATCCTCCATATAGACCAGCGGTTGCGCCTGTTGGCACAAAACAGAGCCATGAATGGCCCCCGCCTGCAAATAAAGGCTGGGCGTGGTGTTTATGCTATGCGCCAGCGCATAAAGCCAACTGGTGCGGACCTCGGCTTTGGGCAGGGTCATGCCCTCTAGCCCCTCCATCATGTCGCCAAATACCGTGCCAACGGCGCAGCCCGATGTGCGGGTCTTTTTCTTTAGCTTCTCTTCGTAATCGGTCTGGCGCACGGTGCGCACGATTACGGCCTCGACCTCCTCGTCATAGTCAATGCCGGTGATTTTATCGTCGGGCAGCAGCATGCCCTGATTGCGCAAATAGCCGACGGCAAGGTATTCGGGGTAGTCCCCGATCGTCATTGCGGTCACGATTTCCTGTTTGTTGAGGTATATGGTTAACGGGCGTTCCTCAACCACCGCGATCTGTTGCAGATCGCCGTTCTGGTCATGGCCCTGCACCGCGCGGGTCAGGCGCTGTGCCCCCGGGTCGGGGGCGATGATATAGGGTGGATTCTCCTGTTTGTCCGCCAATGTTTTACCCCCGCAAAAACCCTGTATATTCAAGCGCTAGCCTATCAAGAATGTGATGTAAAACACAATATGGCGGTGGCAGGGGCAACGGGCCTTTTTGTCCGAAAGCTTTTTCAAAAAGCGCCGGATAAGGAAAATTTGGGTAGTATCGTGTTATTCGGTGGCAAGTAAAAACACCAAAAAACGGGTGCCTTTGCCAAGGGTGCTTGTCGCCTTGATATACCCGCCACTGCGGCTGACCAGCTTTTGGCAAATAGACAGGCCCAGCCCGGTGCCCTCGGCCTGTTTGGTGGTGAAAAACGGGTCAAACACCCGGTCAAGCACAGCGGGCGCCATGCCGCTGCCGGTATCGGTTATGGTGATCAGCACCCCGCTTTGGCCCTCGCTTTCGTGGTTTACGGTGTCAATCTGTAACGCGCCGCCGCCCTGCATGGCGTGAATGGCGTTGACAATCAGGTTGATCAGCACCTGCTGCAATTCGGTGCGGTTGATGGCAACAAAACGGTCGGCTTTCAGGTTCATCCCGAGCTTGATTTTAACCTTGTTGAGCAGGTGCTGCACCAGCGGCAGGGTATCGTTTATCACCTCGGTCGGGGCATGAAAATCAACCGAGCCGGCGTATTCTTCGGGGCGGGCGAATTGCAGCAGCTTGTTGACCAGTGTGTTAATCCGGTGCACCTGCTCGTAAATCAGCGAAAACTCGGTTTTCAGCGCGCCGGCCTCGTGGCCCAGCTCTTCGTGGATCACATCGATATTGCCCTGAATAACCGCCACGGGGTTGTTGATCTCGTGGGCGACAGAGGCGGTGATCTCGCCGATTGCCGCCAGTTTTTCAGATACAACCAGCTGTTTGCCGGTGGCTTCCAGCCGCTGGTTGGCCTCTTGTAGCGCGCGGGTGCGTTCGGCCACCCGTGCCTCCAGCTCGTCGGCCCATTCGCGCAGGCGCAGGTCGCGTTCTTGCACCTGCTCCAGCAGGGTATCCAGCTGGGTTGAAACCAGCGAAACCTCGTTTTGCGCAAGCTTCAGGCCGGTGCGGGCCGAAAGATCGCCCGCCTCTACCTTTGAAATGGTGGCGACCATGTTTTCCAGCGGTTTGAACACCCCGCGCGCGAGGCGCAAAAACAGCGGCACCGACAGCAGCAGCAAGGCCAGAAAACCGCCGATGATCAGCAGCAGGGTTTGGGTTTTGGCGGCGCGGTATGGGCTATCCAGAAAGCCGACATAAAGCATGCCGACACGGTTGCCAAAGCTGTCTACCAGCGGCTCATAGGCCGAAATATACCAATCATTGACCACAAAAGCACGGTCAAGCCAGGTGCGGCCCTGATCCAGAACGGCAGCGCGCACCTGCTTTGAAACCCGGGTGCCAAGGGCGCGCACGTTTTCAAATAACCGCACATTGGTTGAAATGCGCACATCGTCCAAAAACAGGGTGGTGGTGCC
>CAYWXQ010000235.1:0-2428 GCA_964462475.1 uncultured Rhodobacterales bacterium
ATGAACAGCTTTGGCCATTTGTTTCGGGTCACCACATGGGGCGAAAGCCACGGGCCGGCATTGGGCGCAACGGTGGACGGATGCCCGCCCAATGTGCCGGTTGACGAAGCCATGCTGCAGCACTGGCTAGACAAGCGAAAACCCGGGCAAAACAGGTTCACGACCCAGCGGCAGGAACCCGACAAGGTCGAAATTTTATCCGGCGTGTTCGAGGGCAAAACCACCGGCACACCGGTGCAGTTGATGATCCGCAATACTGACCAGCGCTCAAAAGATTATGGCGAGATCGCTGAAAGCTTTCGGCCCGGGCACGCGGATTTTACCTATTTCACCAAATACGGCAACCGCGATTATCGCGGCGGCGGGCGATCAAGCGCGCGCGAAACCGCAGCGCGTGTTGCCGCGGGCGGGCTTGCGCGCGCCGCCATCGCCGCGTTTGTGAAGGGGATAAAGATAAAGGGCTATATGGTGCAGATGGGGGATCGCAAGATCGACCGTGCGCGCATGGATATGGCCGAGATCGACCGCAACCCGTTTTGGGTGCCCGACGCGGATGCGGCCACGGACTGGGCTGGCTATCTGGACGGGCTGCGCAAAAGCCACAACTCGGTCGGGGCGATCATCGAGGTGGTGGCCACCGGCGTGCCCGCGGGCCTTGGCGCGCCGGTTTATGCCAAGCTTGATACCGATATCGCGGCGGCGCTGATGTCTATCAACGCGGTCAAGGCTGTGGAAATCGGCGCGGGCATGAGCGCGGCTATGCTGACCGGCGTTGAAAACGCCGACGAGATGCGGATGGGCAAAAACGGGGTCGAGTTTGGCTCCAACCACGCGGGCGGGATATTGGGCGGCATCAGCACGGGGCAGGATATTATCTGCCGGTTTGCGGTCAAGCCGACCTCGTCTATATTAACGCCGCGCAAGACCGTTACCAAAGACGGGCGCGAGATTGAATTGATCACCAAGGGCCGCCACGACCCTTGCGTGGGTATTCGCGCGGTGCCGGTGGGCGAGGCAATGATGGCCTGTGTGTTGCTTGACCATCTGTTGCTGCATCGTGGGCAAATTGGGGTAAATCAGGGGAAGATAAATGATTGATGGATTGGACTGGTATGTTCAGATCGGGCTGAACGTGTTGATTGCGGCGGCTATTTTGGTCGCGGCGCTGTGGGTTTCGGGCTTTGTTCGGCGGCAAATTGTAAAGCTCGGGCTAAAATACGAAGAGCTGGACGACACGCTGTTTTTGTTTCTGGCCAGCCTGGCGCGCTATGCGATTTTGACCATTGCGGTGGTGTTTGTGCTGTCGCGCTTTGGCATCCAGACCACCTCATTGGTGGCGCTGCTCGGGGCGGCGGGGCTGGCGATCGGGCTGGCGCTGCAGGGCACGCTTTCAAACCTGGCGGCGGGGGTTATGCTGCTGGGGTTCAGGCCCTTCAAAATAGGTGATTTTGTTGATGTTGGCGGGTTTACCGGCACGGTTAAAGCCATCACGCTGTTCACCACCGAGATCGCCACGTCCGATAACATCCAGATCATTCTGCCCAATGGCGATGTCTGGTCTTCGGCGATTCGCAATTATTCGCATTATGACCGGCGGCGCTGCGATATTATTATCGGGGTTTCCTATGACACCGACCTGAAAAAGGCCGAAACCGCGCTGCGCAAGGTGATAAAGGCCGATAAACGCGCGCTTACCGACCCCGAGCCGTTTGTGAAAGTCACCAATCTGGGCGACAGCTCGGTGGATTTCACCCTGCGGGTCTGGGCAATGGCGGCGGATTACTCAAACCTGAAATTCGCGCTGTTGCGGGCGATCAAGGAAGAGTTCGACCGGCAAAATATTGATATCCCCTATCCGACAAGCACGGTTATCAGGGTGTCTGCCGACAGCTGAAGCGCGCGCCACCGGCATGAAAAAAGGGCGCGTGCAGGCCCACGCGCCCTTTACCGGTTGCGCCCCTGTTCAGCCGAGTGCGGCGTCACAGCGCCGGCAAACGCCCGCATGCCCATGGGTGCCGACATCGGGCAATATCTTCCAGCAGCGTTGGCATTTCTGGCCCTCGGCTTTTTCAAACTCGACCCCCACGCCCTCGACCTCTGGCATGCGAAAGGCGCGGTCGGGGATCGGGTCGTTGCTAAGGCGCAGGCCGGACACAATGCAGATATCGGCGAAATCAACGCTTTTGGCGGCCGCCAGCATATCGGGGTTGCGGATATGCACGGTGGGCGCCGCCTCTAGGCTGGCACCGATCACCTTGGCGGTGCGTTCGACCTCGATCGCGCCGGTAACCACGCGGCGCACCTTGCGGATCGCCTCCCAGCGCGCCGCCAGTTCAGCGTCGCGCCAATCGGGGGTGTCGGGAAAGTCGCGCAGATGCACCGAGCTTTCTGCGCCGGGAAAGCGCTCTAGCCACACGTCTTCCATCGT
>CAYWXQ010000236.1:0-2313 GCA_964462475.1 uncultured Rhodobacterales bacterium
CGTAAATCTGGTCGATCAAGGCTTCAATGCGGTTATTGTGCAGGTGCAGCGCGTTGACCAGCGTCACAATTTCAGAGCGCAGCCGCTGGTATTCCAGCTCTTGGCCTGATGAAAACGTCTCGCCGTCAGACATGGTGGCGTCCATCCGGCTATCCTGCATCTCGGCCAGTTTTTCGTAGTCAGACGCGATCTGGTCGAGCGATTCCAGCACCCGGGGTTTAAGCGCGGCTTCCATCGCCGCCAGTGACAGGTTGGCGGCTTCGTCCTCGTCGTCATCATCGTCGTCGTCGTCATTATTATCGCTCGACGCTTCGGCGGTAGTTTCTTCTTTTGCCAGTGCTTCGGGCTTGGTCTCTTCCTCTTCTTCGTCCTCGCCCATGGCCTGGCCAAAGGTGGTTTCAAGGTCGATAACATCGCGCATCATCACCTCTTCGGCCAGCAGCTCATCACGCCAAATGGTGATCGCCTGAAAGGTCAGCGGGCTTTCACACAGCCCCGCGATCATGGTGTTGCGGCCGGCCTCGATGCGCTTGGCAATGGCAATTTCGCCTTCACGAGACAGCAGCTCGACCGTGCCCATTTCGCGCAGATACATCCGCACAGGGTCGTCGGTGCGATCCAGCGTTTCGGTGGTGGCCGAGGCAGTTACCAGCTCGCGCGAGGTGGTGGCGCCAATTTCCTCGGCGTCAGACTTTTCCTCGTCCTCCTCCTCGTCGTCATCGCCCTCGGTAATGTTGATGCCCATTTCGGAAAGCATCGCCATTATGTCTTCGATCTGCTCTGACGAAACTTGATCGGCGGGCATAAATTCATTGAGCTCGTCATAGGTAATATAGCCGCGCTCCTTGGCCTGTGCGATCATCTTGCGCACGGCGGTCTGGCTCATGTCGAGCAACGGGCCGGGCAGGTCTTTTGGCAATGAGCTGGAGTCTTTTGCGGCCATGAAAGGTATCCTTTTTCTCGAATCACGAGGCGAGCGAATCGCTGGTGCGAATCTGGGGTGCGAATCACTATTTCGCAAGGGGGAGACGCGGGTTTATTTTAATTCGGCACGAATCATCCTCAAAAGGGCGAACCCACGCACGATAGATACGCCCCAACTTCTGTTTTGTCCAAATATCCCGGGGGTGAACCGCGGATCAAAAACGATCCCGCGGATGGTTTTAGCGGCGAGCGCGCTTGCCTGCGGGGCGCGCCCCTTGCCGAGCGAAGCGAGGCCACCGCCGCCGTCAGGCGGAATAGATATCACCGTAAGCGTCGCGCACTGCGTCAACCGGGCACTCCCGCCCGTCGAACGTCGTTTTGCTGCGCAAAAAGCCGTCTCCCGTTGGGCGTGGCCTCGCTGCGCTCGGTGGGTCCTATTTAGCGGGCCCTTTTTCCCATATTTTCCCGTCAATCCAGGCGTTAAGTTTGGCGGCGGCTTCGCGGTCGGCTTCCGAGTTGTCTTCGTCTTTCAGCGCGCCGCGGTCGGCGTCGTCTACGGCTTTTCGTGCTTGTTTCAAGCGCCAGGTTAAACCCTCGTCGGGGTCAGTTTCCGCTTCGGCTTCGCGTAGTTCTTCAAGCACGCCGACAATCGCGAACTGGCGGGCAATGTCGGCGCTGATCGCTTGTAGTGCCGTGTCTTTATCGGCTGATTTATGCAGGTGGCGGTTGTCGCCAACCTGCCGGATGGCGCACAGCTTTTCAGCCACGTCAAACCCTAGCCGCGCTGACAGAAGCTCGTTAAAATCTGCCTTCGGCGCTTCGGGTAATCCCCCCAGCAGAGCATTGCCGATCTGGCGCAAATCGGGGCATAAATAGGGCAGGCGTTCCAGCTCGGCCTCGAATGTCTCGGCCAGATCAGGGTGGTTCAGGCAGCCCAGCAAAATCGCGCTTTCCCGCACCCGGGCTTCGGCCTCTGGCCCGCCAGCCTGCCCGGCCAGCAACGAGTTTTTAGTGTTGGGCAGGGCATTTTGCGGGGCGTTTTTGCGCCACGGGGTAAAGGCGGATTTGCGCCCTTGGTCAGGGAAAAACAGGCGCTGGCGGCGGCGCTTTATCTCTTCGCCATAGTGGGATTTGATTGAGGGGTCATTGATTTTACCTAATAATAGCCGCAGTTTTTTATCAAGCAGCGCCTTGCGCTCGGGGCTGTCAAAAACCTGCCCCTCGGTTTCGCGCTGCCATAACAGGTCAACCATCGGGCGGGCGGTTTCCAGCAGCGTCTGCATCGCGGGCGCGCCGGCAGATTTTATCAAATCATCCGGGTCCAGCCCCTCGGGAATTGTCACAAAACGCAGTGATTTACCCGGTTCGATCTGCGGCAAGGCGGTATCA
>CAYWXQ010000237.1:0-2286 GCA_964462475.1 uncultured Rhodobacterales bacterium
GACAATACAAAAGCATTGTTTGAAGCCTGCATGTAAAAAAATCGGGCGGGGGCGGCCCCGCCTGTGTTGTGGTGGCGGGCGCGATGCCCGCCCTGCGGACCCGCGCCATTCATAAAACGGGGTCTGGAAAACGGGGTTTGGTCGGAGTGAGAGGATTCGAACCTCCGGCCCCCGCCTCCCGAAGACGGTGCTCTACCAGGCTGAGCTACACTCCGAACCGGATTTCAACCTAGTCCGTTCACCGGCGGGGTTCAACAACAAATCGACCGAAAATCGCCCGCGCCGCGTTATGCCGCCAATGCAGTTTTGGCTTGCGAAAACGACACCAGTTTGCGGGTGCCTTCGTCCCACAGGTGCAGGCGGGCGCATTTCAGGCTTTCGCCCACGCTCATCCGGTTCAGGTCTTCCAATGCGGTATTGTCGCGCAAAACCTCCATCAGCCTGTAAAACGGAATGCGGCTGTAAAGATGGTGCACATGATGCACGCCGATATTGCCGGTAAACCAGCGCAACACCCCGGGCAGCACATAATAAGAGCTGCCGCGCAGGGCCGCGTCGTGCAATTGCCAGTCTTCGTCATGGTCCCACAGGGTGTTTTCAAACTGGTGCTGCACATAAAACAGCCAGACACCGGCGGTGGCGGCCACCAGCAGGGCTGGCACAAATATCAGCAGCAGCGCCGCCAGCCCGCCAAACCACACCAGCAGGCCCAGCGCCGCCGCGATCACAACATTGGTGCCCATGGCGCTAAACCAGTATTCCCACGAGCGCATCAACCCCATCGGCACCCTGTTTTGCACCACAAATAGCAGCGTCGGTGCCATGCCGAACAAAAACAGCGGGTGCCGATAAACCCGATACACCACCCGCTTGAAACGCGAGGTGTTTTTATATTCGTCCACGGTCATGGTATAAACATCGCCAATGCCGCGTTTTTCAAGATTGCCCGCCGCCGAGTGGTGGATAGAATGGCTTCGCCGCCAGACCTTGTGCGGGGTTAATGTCAGCACCCCGATCAGCCGCCCGACCCAGTTATTGGCGTGGCGATTGCCAAAAAAGCTGCCATGGCCACAATCATGCTGAATAATAAACAACCGCACCAGAAACAGCCCGTTCAGCGCCGCAATCGCAAAGGCCAGCCAATAGCTGAGCGACAGCGCAAACCACGCCAGAACCCCCAGCGCGAAAAACGGCACTATACTGGCGGCCAGCTCAAACACCGAGCGGGTGTTGCTTGGCTGGCGATAGCGCGCCAGAATACGCACCCAGTTTTTGGCGGTGGTCTGGCTATTGGCGGCAAGGGTCGGGGTTTGGTCGGCGTTGTGAACAGGCATGCAGCTGGGGTATCTTTCTTTGTTCAGTCGACGGTCAACCGAATTCATTTATATCGCATTGGCAGGGTGGCTTTCAGCACTTCCGGCAACGGCTGGCCCACCTTAACGGGGCGAAATCCATTTTGCGATGCATTTGTTAACAATTTCAAAAAATCGCGACGATTAACCACGTTCGGCCAGCCTGGCCACCCCGACCGCGCCCGAATCCCCTCGGCTATTGACATTCGCCGCCTAAACATGTGTATCCACCCATGATAATTGGCGGGCCACCGGGCGCGCCTGCACCCGTTTCAAGGACCAAACCCATGCACGCCTTTCGCAGCCATAAATGCAACCAACTAACCGCCGCCAATACCGGTGAAACCGTCCGGCTTTCGGGCTGGGTCCACCGCGTGCGCGACCATGGCGGGGTTTTATTTATCGACCTGCGCGACCATTACGGCATAACCCAAGTGCTGGCCGACAGCGACAGCCCGGTGTTTCACGCGCTTGAAAAGGTGCGCTCCGAGTGGGTGATCCGCATTGACGGCAAGGTCAAAGCCCGTGGCGAAGGCCTGAACAACCCCAACATCCCCACCGGCGAGATCGAGGTTTATATCGAGGATATGGAGGTGTTGGGCGCCGCCGACGAGCTGCCGTTACAAGTGTTCGGCGAGCCTGACTTCCCCGAAGAAACCCGCCTGAAATACCGCTTTTTAGACCTGCGCCGCGAAAGCCTGCACAACCGCATGATGCTGCGCTCGAACGTGGTAAGCAGCATTCGCAAGCGCATGGCCGATATCGGTTTTAACGAATTTCAAACCCCGATCATCACCGCCAGCTCGCCCGAGGGCGCGCGCGATTTTCTGGTGCCGAGCCGCATGCACCCCGGCAAGTTTTACGCCCTGCCGCAAGCGCCGCAACAGTTCAAGCAAATGATGATGGTGGCGGGCTTTGACAAATACTTTCAAAT
>CAYWXQ010000238.1:0-2268 GCA_964462475.1 uncultured Rhodobacterales bacterium
TCAACGATAAGCATATCGAAGTGATCGTGCGCCAGATGCTGCAAAAATGGGAAGTTTCCGATAGCGGCGGCACCATTCTGCTTAAGGGCGAGCAGGTCGATAAAGCCGAGTTTATCGAAGCTTGCGAAAAAGCCGTGGCGCTGGGTTTCGAGCCTGCCAAAGGCGGGCCGGTGCTGCTTGGTATTACCAAGGCATCGCTCTCGACCCGCTCGTTCATTTCGGCGGCGTCGTTTCAGGAAACCACCCGCGTGCTGACCGAGGCCTCGACCCAGGGCAAGCGCGACAAGCTGATCGGCCTGAAAGAAAACGTCATTGTCGGGCGGCTTATTCCGGCGGGCACCGGTGGCGCAACCCATGATCTCAAGCGGGTGGCGCAGGCGCGGGATCAGGCGATCATCGAGCAACGCCAGGCAGAGGCGGCGATTGTGGCCGAGCTTGAAGTGCCGGTAGAGGACGCGGTGCCAGTGGCTGACCCGCTGCAAACCGGCGGTGAATAGCCCCGGCACCAAGAACGTGAAAAACCCGCTTATGGCGGGTTTTTTTATGGCGCAATCATGGTCGAGCTGACCTCTGATTGCAGCCAATGCGCTGCACTTTGCTGCATGGCACTGGCGTTTGATCAAGGGCAAATGTTTGCCTTTGACAAGGCAGCCGGTGAAGCCTGCCGCCACCTGAGCCGCGATTTTCGCTGTGCTATCCACGCGCAGTTGCCACAGGCCGGTTGTCGGGGCTGTGGGCAATATGACTGTCTGGGTGCCGGCCAGCGGGTGGTGAACGAGGTCTTCGCCGGGCAAAACTGGCGCGATAACCCGGCACTGAAAGCCCCGATGATCGCCGCCTTTGCCCGGATGCGGCAAATGCATGAGCTGCTATCTCTGCTTGAAATGGCGGCGCGTTTGCCCTTGTCGCCCGATCAGCGCACCCGCTGTCAGGGGCTGCAGGGCCGGCTGACACAAAACCGCACCCTGAGCATCGACGCGTTACGGGCGTTCGAGCAGGGGTCATTGGGGGGCGATGTCGCGCGCTTTATGAAATCATTGAAACCGCTGGCCGCCAATATCGGCAAAACCCGATAGCCGCTAGCGCTTGCCCCCGCCCTGTATTATGGTTGTGGCGCTATACTGGAGAGGCAGATGCTGGAGTCGTTGGTAGAACTGGATGTTTTGGCCGAGCAGGTGCAGGTGGCGGGGTTGATCCGGTTTTCATACCCTTGTGATGGCGGCTTTCAGCAAAAATATGCCTCGCGGCAGGCCAAGCTGCAATCGCTTTATTCGGCCAAAAGAATGCAGGCGCGGTTTGAATTGTTTGAAACCATTTGCCTGCATAGCCTGCAGCGCCAAAGCGTCAAAAACTTTACGTTCGGCATTTTGGTCGGCGAGGACATGCCCCGGCAATACCGCCAAAAGCTGGACGATATGCTGGCCGGCATTCCGCAGGCGCGGGTGATCGCCTTGCCTTATATGCAGTATCGCGATGGGGTGCGGCAGGCGTTTGAGCAATTGTTTGATCAGGACAAAGAGTTTCGGATCAGCTTTCGGCTGGATGACGACGATGCGGTCGCCACCGACTATATAGAGCAAACCATTCGTCTGGTGCCCCAGCTGATGATGCTGTCTGAAGGGATGCAGCCGGTGGCGCTAAGCTTTAACCGCTCGTTAACGCTGGCGGGGGCGCAGGGCGCGCGCTATTTGTTTGCCGGTGTCGATGCCCCGTGCCCCAGCGTCGGGCTTAGCGTGTTTGCGCCCCAAAAATGGCGGCGCAATGTGCTGCTGCACGCCCATGAAAAGATCCACTATTTCATGCGCACGATGATAGAGCCGCGCCCGATGATGATTTTGCGCAGCTGGCATGACAGCAATGATTCACGCTGCCGCTATTTCGGGGTCAAGCGCGCCCTTGAAAACAGCGAAATAGCGGCGGTTTTGCGTGATCGTTTCGATATGGATATGGCACGGCTTCTGGCGCTGTAATATGGGGCGGGCAGGGGGCGATACCGGATTATCCGGCCCGCTTATTTTGTCTGTTGACATCACCCTGTATTCGACCTAGTTTCCGCCCGCTCGGGAGAGGTATTTATACTGATTCCGATACAAGCCACAATTTGGCGGTCATGAGCCGGGTTTTTGCCTCGCTCCTCTGGAATTCCACCGCGCCGGACGGCAACCATTGTCCGCGGGCGGTATTTGGCATTTTGTGCATTCGGCACAAGGTGTTGTAAGTATTGAAACGGGTTGAACGGGGTTTAACTGTATGCCAACGATCCAACAG
>CAYWXQ010000239.1:0-2207 GCA_964462475.1 uncultured Rhodobacterales bacterium
GATTTCCTCGTCGCGGCCAATGATCGGGTCTATTTTGCCCTCGCGCGCCGCTTCGGTCAGATCACGGGCGAATTTTTTGAGCGCCTCATAGGTATCCTCGGCGCTGGCGCTATCGGCGGTGCGGCCATTACGGATCTTGTTAATCGCCTCGTTCAGCGATTGCGCGCTCAGGCCCGCGGCTTTCAGCGCATCAGCCGCGTTTGATTTCACAATCAACAGCGCGGTCAAAATCCGCTCAACCGTCACAAAACTATCGCCGACTTTTTTGGCGATTTGCGCCGCCTCGTCCAGCACCTTGTTGGTTTTGCTGTCCATGTAAAGCTGGGTATCACCCTCGACCTTGGGTAACTTCCCAAGGCTTTTTTCAATCGCCTGACGCGCGACCAGCGGGTCACCACCGGCAGATTTTATCAGGTTTCCGGCCATGCCCTGATCATCATCCAACAGCGCCTTTAGCAGGTGATCGGGCAAAAAACGCTGGTGGTTTTCGCGCTGGGCGATGGTCTGCGCGGCTTGCACAAACCCTTTTGAGCGCTCGGTGAATTTCTCGAAATTCATATTTATCTCCTTTAAGCATCCATTATACGGCACCCCGAAGGCATGCCAGAACGGCCTTGATATCGACCACCCGTATGGCGTGGCCTTTGCCTATAAATGGGGGGCAAATTTCACCGCTGCAAGAGGCGCTTGGAGAAATTTAACAACGGTGCTAGGCTGCGCGCACAGGAGGCCACCGCCATGCGTTCCCTAGCCAAAATCCGCGCCACCACCCCCAAATCAGAGCTCTTTCGCGGCCAGATCCAGCATGCGATGCTGGCGGTCTTGCTGGTGGCAGGGGCCTGCGGCTGGCTGATGGACGAGGGCACGGGGCTGTGGGGCATTTCAGCCCTGACATGGGCCAAGATCACGCTGGCGGTAACGGTCGCCCATCAGGTTATCGTCGCAATCGTGTTTCGGCTGCAACTGCACCTGAACCTGCTGGTGCGGCTGTTTGGCGATCGCGCCCTGCATATCTGGGGGGTAATATTCTTGCCGCTACTGGCGGCGCGGCCCTTGCTGGTATTGGCCACGGGGCTGGCCAGTGTGGGCACGCTTGAGGGCAGCCGCACGGTGCAGCTTATTGCCGGCACGGTGCTATTGCTGCCACTGATTTGGGGCATGCATTCGGTGATCAAATATTTCACCATTCCGCGCGCGCTGGGGGGTGACCATTTTTATGATCGCTACGCCAATATGCCGATGGTCAATCGCGGTATCTTCAAATATTCTGAAAACGGCATGTATAGCATCGTGTTTCTGGGTTTTTGGGCCATAGCCCTGCTCACCGGCTCCTGGAACGCGCTGGTGCTGGCGCTTTTTCAACACGCCTATATCTGGGTGCATATGTATTGCACCGAGGACCCGGACATGCGCATCATCTACCGTGATGTTGCATAGACGGCGCCCATCCCCTATGCAGCCCTGAAAACAGGAGCCAGCCCCATGCCAAAACCGGTGCCAAATGCCGACCCCCGCCTGATTGTCGCCCTTGATGTGCCAAGCGCGCTAGAGGGCCTCGCGCTGGCTGAAAAGCTGGGCGATACCGTCAGCTTTTATAAAATCGGGCTGGGGATGCTGACCGGCGGCGGGCTGGCACTGGCGATCGAGCTGAAGGAAATGGGCAAACGGGTGTTTCTGGATATGAAGCTGTTTGATATTCCGGCCACGGTTGAAAACGCCACCAAGGGGCTGGCGCAATACGAGCTTGATTTCCTGACCGTCCACGGCGACCCCCATGTGGTGCGCGCCGCCATTGCCGGCCGCCGCAACAGCGCCACCAAAATCCTCGCCGTCACGATATTAACCGCGCTAGAGCGCGACGATCTTGATGATTGCCTGCTCAAACCCGGCGCGGTGCATGATCTGGTGGTCGAGCGCGCCCGCAACGCCTTTCTGGCCGGTGCCGACGGGGTTATCGCCTCGCCCCGAGAGGCCGGCCTGATCCGCGCCCTGCCCGAGGCCAAAGGCAAGCTCATCGTTACCCCCGGCGTGCGGATGGCGGGGGGCGATGCGGGCGACCAAAAGCGCATCTCGACCCCGGCGCAGGCACTGGCCGAAGGGGCAGATTATATCGTTGTCGGGCGGCCCATCTGGCAGGCCCCCGCCCCCGAACTCGCCGCCCGCCGCATTATTGCAAACATGGCGGAAGCGCACGGTATCAACACCCG
>CAYWXQ010000240.1:0-2203 GCA_964462475.1 uncultured Rhodobacterales bacterium
CAAGCCGTTCTGGTTTCAGCTATATGTGATGCGCGACAAGGATTATCTGGGCCGGTTGATAGACCGCGCCAAGGCGGCGAAATGTGCCGCGCTGGTGCTGACGCTGGATCTGCAAATAATAGGCCAGCGGCATAAGGATGTGAAAAACGGCCTTTCCGCCCCGCCCAAGCCTACGGTGGCGAATATCGTCAATATGGCGACCAAGGTGCGCTGGGGGCTGGGCATGCTGGGCACCAAGCGCCACGGCTTTGGCAATATCGTGGGCCATGTGAAGGGGGTTGAAAATGTCGGCAACCTCGCGGCATGGACCAACAAGCAGTTTGACCCCGCGCTCAGCTGGGATGATGTGGCGTGGATCAAGGAACGCTGGGGTGGCAAGCTGGTGATCAAGGGGATACTGGACGCGGATGATGCCCGCCTCGCGGTGAAATCCGGCGCGGATGCGTTGGTTGTCTCCAACCATGGCGGGCGGCAGCTGGACGGGGCGCTGTCGGCGATAGAGATACTGCCCGAGATTGTGGATGCGGTCGGGGCGGATATAGAGGTGCATATGGATAGCGGCATCCGCTCGGGGCAAGATGTGCTGAAGGCGGTGGCGCTGGGGGCCAAGGGCACCTATATTGGCCGCGCGTTTTTGTATGGGCTGGGCGCGATGGGCGAAGAAGGCGTAACCAAGGTGCTGGAGATTATCCACAAAGAGCTGGATCTGACCATGGCGTTTTGTGGGCACCGCGAAATTGGCGCGTTGAGCCGTGAAAACCTGATAAGAGCGGACCGCGTGCTGAACCCATATTTGCGCTAGCTTGCCGGTGGCGGCGCGGCACGGTGGCGTTTGTGGGCCGGTTGCGCCCGCGCCGCGCTGAAAGGGTAGCGTTTAGCTGAAAATGAAGTCTTCTTGCACCCATGTGCTCGGGTCGATCGGCTGGCCGTCGATGGCGGTGATCCAGAGCTTTTCGGTGCCGATCATGATAACAGCACCATCGGGGCGGGCGCGGATGTCGAGGTCTTGATAGGCATAAAGTGATGGATAATCGGTGAAATCGATACGGTCGATGCCTTGCTCGAAATCGGTGATGATGTCGCGGCGGCCATCGGCGATGAACTCGAACACATCGGCACCGGGGCCGCCGGTTAGCACATCGCGACCGCGACCGTCGACCAGCCGGTCATTGCCTGCGCCGCCGTTTAGCACATCATTCATGCCCATGCCAAAAATGGTATCGTCACCCGCCGAGCCGGTAATGGTTTCGGCCACGGGGCCGCCGATATAGGTGTTGCCCGGGTTGAGCGTAAGCTGGAATTCGGTAAAGCCGCTTTCGGTCGGCGAGGCGACAAACACAAATATATCGCTGCCGGTGATCTCGACCTTGATGTCTGAAATATTGTTGAGGGTGGTGTTGAAATCGTCGGCCACCACGCCCAGCAGGTTGAGCCGCCCGCGATAGGTGAGCTCAAACAGGGTCAGGCCATCGTCACTGCCCGCCGCCAGCACAAAGGTGCGGCCCTGATAATCAAACACCTCGATCTCGGAAATACGGGCAAAGCGGGTTTCGGATTTATCGACCAGCTGGTCAACCAGGTTAAGCTGCCCCGCCGCCGAGACCCGCAGCACCATTAGCGTGTCGGTTTCGGCCGAGCCGACCAGCAAAAACGCGCGCGGGCCGATTTGGGCGGTGGCCATGGTGGTGATGGCATTAAAGCCGACCATATCGGGGGTTAGCAAATAGCGGCTGGTCAGCCCGCCATTTGCCCCGACCTCGAACACCGAAAGCCCGGCGTCGAACGCCGAGGCGACAAACAGAAAATCGCGGTCTTTCAGCAGGGCCGAGGCCATGGCGCTGACATCGCCCAAAGCAACGCCCGCACTATCGGCGATCAGGGTTTGGCTGGTGAGCGCGCCATTGCTGGCGATGCTAAAGCGGTCCAGCCCGGCGCGGGTATTGGCTGAAAACAGGTAATTGTAGCTGCCGACCGTCACCTGCTCGCTCATGGTCAGGTTGGCGGTGCCGGCATTGGTCAGGGTCTGGGTGGCGGTAAAGCCGCCGCTGGCATCAAGCTGATAGACGGTCAGGTTGTCATCATAGCGCCCCGAGGGGATAACATAGGTAAACCCGCCAAGCTCATAGGCATTGACAAAACGCACATTGCCGGTGCCGGAATTTGCCCCGAACAGCACGTCGCTTGAGGGCAGCAACGTGCCATC
>CAYWXQ010000241.1:0-2150 GCA_964462475.1 uncultured Rhodobacterales bacterium
CACTCCCTTGGTAAGGGAGAGGTCGAGAGTTCGATTCTCTCCGGCAGCACCATTTGGGCGTAAGTTTTGACCGGCATCGTTTTTGATGCAAAATAATATAGCACACAACATGAGCCGCCGGAAAACTGCCATGAGTTCAAGCTGGTCCGCAGGATTGGAATGAAGGATTTCGGGGGTGGCTCGAACGATCCGGGCGGGCTTTCAAGGGCGCAGAACGCCGTCGCCGAAAGCTACTTTGCCGGCTTGAACGAAAGCGCATTTGGCACCGGCGATACAAAACCAGAAAAGATTCGGTATGTGATGTGAGTGCGACGTGTTTGATAACATCTAAATGTCTGACATTTCAAAACGAAACGCGCCAGAAACAGAATGCTGTCGCCCGCAAAATTCGAAAATCAGGTGAATGTGCCCCAAGAAGGCAAGTTGCAACCTTGGGGGCACATTCTGGATATTATGCCGAGATCAAGAACCGCTGGTGGCGTCTACTGCCGGAGCAAGGCTTGCCAGATAGGCTGCAATATCCGGTGCCCCCGAGCGCGCCTTGAACGACATTTTAGAGCGTGCGCCGCTGTCACCAAGATAGGTGCGCAAAAAGGCGGTAGGGTCGGTGATGAACTGGGCGACCAGTTCTTCGGTCCAGACCAGACCGGCGGCGTTGGCGGCGGTCATCGAACTGCTATAGCGAAAGCCTTCATAGCTGCCGGCAGGGCGGCCGATTACCCCAAACAGGTTTGGCCCTACGCGGCCACCGCGCACGATTACCTGATCGCCATTGGTGATACTGTGGCAGGCTTTACAGCTGCGAAAGGCAGAGGCGCCCGCGGCGGCATCGGCCTGTGCCAAGGCACCGGTTGCAGCAAAGCTGCTTGCGGCCAGCGCAGAAAGAAACAAGGTTTTAAGCATGGAGTTCTCCTCGAGAATTCAAAAATAAGTGAGGCGAATATAGGGCAATACGGGCGCGATGTTCAATGAAATAATGTCGCAGGCGCGCGATTGTGATTAACGCCCGAAGACCGTGACAAAAGCTTGACGCAGCGCAATATCAAGCTCGCCGATGGTGGCGGTGACGCCAAGATCGGCAAGGCTGGTCACCCCGTAGCCCGCCAGCCCGCAAGGCACGATGCCGTTATAGTGGCTTAAATCCGGCTCGACATTGATGGAAATGCCATGGAATGTGACCCAGCGCCGGATGCGCACCCCGATGGCGGCAATTTTGTCTTCGGCGGGGCGGCCATCGGGCAGAGGCGGGCGGTCTGGTCGGCTGACCCACACGCCAACCCGGCCCTCGCGTCGGCCTGCCTGCACGTTAAATTGCGCCAGTGTTTCAATGATCCACGCTTCAAGATTGGCGACATATTTGCGCACATCGCGCCCGCGTTCGTTTAGGTCGAGCATGGTATAGGCCACGCGTTGGCCGGGGCCATGATAGGTGTATTCACCACCGCGCCGGCTTTGAAATACCTCGAACATATCGGGTGCCACCAGATCTGCCGGTTTGGCGCTGGTGCCTGCGGTAAACATTGGCGGGTGTTCCAGCAGCCAGATTTGCTCGTCTGCCTTGCCGGCGATTATGGATTCTACCCGCGCTTCCATATACGCAAGCGCTGCGGGATAGGGGGTTAGCCCCTCGGTTGTGGTCCATTCCGGCATGGTAATCCGTTAAAAAAATGTTCAAAATGATTTAGGATCGCGAATCATTTCGCGTGCGAAATTATATGAACTCGATTGTTAAACGAGTTTTCCAGATGAAAAAACAGCTTACTTTGTTGGCGATGATTTTGGCGTGGCATCGGGGGCATCCCTGACTCTGGCTCACAACATAGCGCGATGTGCGCCATCCAGATACGCTCACCAGATACGCACAGTAGCGTCGAATTTGTCCGAGAACCCTGGACGGGGCGATCGGCCGCCATATGACACGCTGTTGGCCTGCCATCTTGCGCCCGGTTTTTTGCGCGCCGGCCCAGCACCTGAAATTGCGTTTACCCCCTTGAAAACACCCGTTAATTATTGGCCGCTGTTTTTTTGCAGCACCGGCTGTATTTGTCTCTTTCCTTCACTAAATCACAATGCTATACGCTGCTCAGCCTCGAAAATGCGGTCGTGGCGGAATTGGTAGACGCGCAGCGTTGAGGTCGCTGTGGGGTAAC
>CAYWXQ010000242.1:0-2108 GCA_964462475.1 uncultured Rhodobacterales bacterium
AATAAAACCTTTGACCAATTGGTCAGGTTGAGGCTAGCATAGCTGACCAACTAGTCAAGAAATTGTTTGGAGCCCCGCGTGGATACAGCCCGAAAGCGAAATACAGCACGCAAAGAAAGCCTGGGGGTGATTCTGCATCACGCCGAGCAAATTTTTGCTGAATTCGGCTTTAAGGGGGCGACGATGCAGGCGATTGCCGACGCCGCCAGCCTGCCCAAGGCCAACCTGCATTACTATTTCCCGACCAAACTGGCGCTTTACCGCGAGGTGATCGAGCGCATTTTCACCATCTGGCTAGAGGCCGCCGACAGCTTTGACACCTCGGCCAGCCCGCGAGAGGCGCTTAGCCGCTATATAAGAAAAAAAATGGAGATCAGCCGCGCACATCCTTGTGGATCAAAGGTTTGGGCCAACGAAGTCATTCAGGGCGCGCCGATCATTCAGGACTATTTGCAAACCACGCTGGGGGCGTGGACAGACACGCGGATAAAGGTCATAAACCGCTGGATCGACGCCAACGAGATAGACCCGGTAAACCCCCGCCACCTGCTATATATGATCTGGGCAACCACGCAACATTATGCCGATTTCCAGCATCAGGTGGTAACCCTGAACGGCGGTAAAAAGCTGGACGACGCCCAATGGCAACAGGCGACCGAGGCCGTTACCCAGATTATCCTAAAAGGAATCGGTGCCTGACCGGTTTATTATCTGCCTCTTCCAGGATAGCGTAACTAACTGTTATTACGAATATATTTAACCACTATACGACTAAAGTTTAGGCCCGATATGTGATGGGTTGGATTTATTGTGAACCTTTTCGGCTGTTCTTGAAGCGTGATTGAACGGCCCCCTCGCCCGCAAGTCTCGTCTCTTGCCTTCGTCTCTAACTGCCCGTCGCAATCGGTCCAGGTAAAAAGCAGGTGCCAACTTGTGGCACGCAGTCATGGGGCGAAAAGCGGTTTTTATGTCGCAGAGGGCAAAATAGGTGGGTTGACTGGCGCGGTTGGTGCGCAATCGGGCAATGATTGTCGTGCCGTCCCGCGCTTTGGGCCTAGTCGTCTTCGTCGCCGTCAATCAACAGCTGCATCACCCGCGAGGCAAGGCGCAACGTGTGGGTCGGGTCTTCGGCGGCGACCGGCATGGTGGCATCATAGGCGCAGCGAATCACCGCAGCTATTGGCGGGCGCACAATGGCCATGTTGTTGGCTTCAATGATCCCGATCGGCGATTTCAGCAAAAACGCGGTTTCAGACCATAGCAGAATCGAGCGCGCCATCTGGTCGGTGGCCAAGGCCTGCACCGACAGTTTGGCCATCTCGGCATCGGCCTTGATCAACAGGATGCACATTTTAATGCCGCCCTGGTCGTCAAAAGCAAAATGGCGGTATTGGTTGGCACCGGCGCGGTTAAGGTGGCCTACCAGATCATCCAGCCCCGGCATCATTTTATCAAGGTCGGGGACCTCGGCGATTTCCTCCCATTTCGAGCAGAAAAACACCAGAAAATTTGCGCCCAGCTCGGGGTCGGTCTCAACCAGTTTCATGTTGGCAATGCCCGCAACAGCGGCAAAAGCCTGTTTTATGGCGTCGAGCGATTTATCGTCGGTGCCAAAAACCACCGGTGCAATCGGGCGGCCCCAGCGGGCAAAACGGTATTGGTTATCGTGGGTGAAAAGCGCTTCGATCTGGCTTTCGTCAAAACCGTCATTGATCATATTAGTCTCCAAAAAGATCATCCGCGCGGGGGGCCGCCAGCCCGAGGTGTTTCCACGCCTTGGCTGCCAGCATCCGCCCGCGCGGGGTGCGTTGAATAAGCCCCTGCTGTAGCAAAAACGGCTCGATGACCTCCTCAATAGCATCCCTTGCTTCAGAAAGGGCTGCGGCAATTGTTTCCACCCCTACGGGGCCGCCAGCGTAGTTTTCGGCCAGCAGTTTAAGGTAGCGGCGGTCGGCGCTGTCCAGCCCCAGATCATCGACCCCGAGCCGTGTCAGCGCGATATTGGCGATCTCCTCGG
The DNA here is from genome assembly GCA_964462475.1 of uncultured Rhodobacterales bacterium. Taxonomy (GTDB): domain Bacteria; phylum Pseudomonadota; class Alphaproteobacteria; order Rhodobacterales; family Rhodobacteraceae; genus UBA3077. The sequence goes on from CAYWXQ010000242.1 coordinate 2,018, forward strand.
TCACCTTGCCGTTGCCTTGCACGATGGCAAAATCAACCACGCGGCGCAAAAGCCGCCCCGCCACACGAGGCGTGCCACGGGCGCGGCGCGC
>CAYWXQ010000243.1:0-2095 GCA_964462475.1 uncultured Rhodobacterales bacterium
TAAGAGCAGGTGAGAAGAAAATGGGAACAGTGGAATATATACTGAATGTTTCGGTTTATCTGCTCGCTCAGCCGCCGCCCTAGCGGGAGCCGCCCAGCCTTTTTAGAGGCGGTATTATGACCAACCCGACCCTGACCGAAATGGGCTGGAGCCCGCATTTTGCCGCGCAGCTTACGGATGATTTGACCCCGTTGCGGGTGACCGATATCCACAAATCCTTCATCGGGGCGCTGGGCGCGGCTGGCCCGGAACGCCTGAACATGACGCTTGATCTGGTAGCGCAGGGGGTAACGGTGGGCGACTGGGTGCTCAAAGACCCAAAAACCGGCCAGCCGCTGCGGGTGCTGGCCCGCCAAACCCTGCTCAAGCGCCGCAACGCCCGCACCAATGCCGACGACCAGCTGATCGCCGCCAATGTCGATACACTGTTTGTGGTCTCGTCCTGCAACAAGGATTTCAACGTTGCGCGGCTTGAGCGTTATTTCGCGCTCGCCCATCAGGGCGGGGCGGTGCCGGTGCTGGTTCTGACCAAGGCCGACCTGGCGCAAGACCCCGAAAAATACCTTGCCGAGGCCGCCCGCAGCCTGCCCGGCGTGGCGGTTCTGGCGCTTGATGCCAAGGCCGAAACCACCCCTGCAAAACTGGCACGCTATTGTGGCACCGGCCAAACCGTGGCGCTGCTTGGCACCTCGGGCGTGGGTAAAACCACGCTGACCAACGCGCTGACCGGGCTTAGCCAGCCCACCGCCGATATCCGCGATTCAGATGCCCGTGGCCGCCACACCACCACGGCGCGCTCAATGCACCAAATGCAGGCGGGCGGCTGGTTGATCGACACGCCGGGCATGCGCGCCCTACGGCTGGCCGACGCCCGCGAGGGGCTAGAGGCAGTGTTTGCCGACATCGAGAAACTGGCCCAAACTTGCCGCTTCAACGACTGCGCCCACGAAAGCGAGCCGGGCTGCGCGGTGCGCGGCGTGGTGGCCGCCGAGCGGGTTAAGCGTTGGCAAAAGTTGATGGTCGAAGATGCCCAAGGCGCTGCAACCATCGCCGAGAACCGAGAGCGCTACGGCAAGCTTGGCAAACTGCCAGCGGGTGGCAAATCCCGCGAGGCAGCCAAACGCAAAGGGCGCTAAAGCCGGCTGTGCTTAAGGCGGTCTGGATCGCGCGCTTTGACGGGGGGGTGATCCTGGTTTAACGGGCGCGCAACTGAAACGTTTTTTTCATGATGTCCCCCAAAATTACGGGTTCCAGCGCAAAAAATTGCTGATCAGGCGCAGGCCGGTGACTTGGCTCTTTTCGGGGTGAAACTGGGTGCCGATCATGTTGTCACGCCCGACCACGGCGGTTATTTGCCCGCCATAGTCGGCATGGGTCAGCTTATGGGCAGGGTTTTCGGGCACCAGGTGATAGGAGTGCACAAAATAAGCGTGGTCGCCGGTTTTAATGCCGTCCAGCACCGGATGCGGCGCGTCGATCACCAGCTCGTTCCAGCCCATATGCGGGATTTTCAGGGTGCTGTCATCGGGGGTGATCTCTATAACCTCGCCCGGGACCCAGCCAAACCCGCTGGTTTCGTGGCCATGTTCGCGCCCGATACTGGCCATCAGCTGCATGCCCACACAAATGCCCAAAAACGGCGCGCCCTCGCGCAGAACCCGCTGCTCGATCGCGTCAAACAGCCCGTCATAATGGCCAAGCCCGTCACGACAATCCTTGAACGCGCCAACGCCGGGCAGCACAATGCGCCCGGCTTTCGCCACCACATCAGGGTCGGAGCTGACAATGATACTGTCACCGGTATCGGCCGCCATACGCTCAAAGCTTTTGGCGGCCGAGCGCAGGTTGCCGCTGTTATAGTCAACAATGACACAGCTCATTCGCTCAGCGTTCCCTTGGTTGAGGGAATGGCATCTGCCTTGCGCGGGTCGGTATCGAGCGCTTGTCGCAGCGCGCGGGCCACGGCCTTGAAGGCGGCCTCGGCAATGTGGTGGCTGTTGATACCGTCAAGCTTGGCCACATTCAGCGTTATGCCGCCATTCATGGCAAAAGCGGTAAAAAACTCGCGCACCAGCTCGGTGTCAAACGTGCCGAT
>CAYWXQ010000244.1:0-2064 GCA_964462475.1 uncultured Rhodobacterales bacterium
CCGGCCCAGATAATCCTTGTCGCGCATCACATATAGCTGAAACCAGAACGGCTTGATGGTGGCGGCGGCCACGTCCTCGATCGAGCAGATCGACATGGTGGACAGCACAAACGGCACCCCGAACGCCTCGGCCGCTTTTGCGGCCTTGATCTCTCCGTCGGCGCATTGCATGCCGGTTAGCCCGGTGGGGGCCAGCGCCACCGGCATCGCCACATCCTGCCCAAGCATCTGCGCCGCTGTGGAGCGGTTTTCCATATTTACCGCCACTTTTTGCCGCAGGCGAATACGGTCAAAATCAGAGCTGTTGGCGCGGTAGGTGCCTTCGGTCCAGGACCCGCTATCAGCATAATCATAAAACATTTTAGGCACCCGGCGTTTGGCCAGAATGCGCAAATCTTCAATACAGGTGATGGTCGGCATGGCAAAACCCCGTTTGTTTCCACTGCCATACCGATATTGCCTTTCTGCGCCTTCGTCAAACCCGACATTGGCTCTTTTCTTTCCGGCAAATCTGGCGTATAGGCAGCGCTTCACGCGGCGCTTACACCCTTGGAGGATCGCCGCCCCAACTTTGGAGATTATCATGGCCGAGAACACAACTCTCAACGCCTCTATCCGCGCAGGAACCGGCAAGGGGGCCGCCCGCGCAGCACGCCGCGAAAAAATGGTGCCCGGCATCGTTTATGGCGGCGGCGAGGAACCAACCCCGATCAATGTCAATTTCAACGAGCTGTTCAAAATGCTCAAGGCCGGCGGCTTTCTAAGCTCGCTGCTGACCCTTGTGATTGATGGCAAAGAACAGCGCGTTATCTGCCGCGGCGTTCAGCGCGATGTGGTTAAAGACCTGCCATTGCACGTTGATTTCCTGCGCCTGTCCGCTAAATCACGCATCAATCTGATGATTCCGGTGCGGTTCCTGAACGAGGAAACCTCGGTCGGCCTCAAAAAAGGCGGCACATTGGTTGTGGTGCGTAACGAGGTTGAGCTCAAGGTAACCGCCGGTGATATCCCTGATCACCTAGAGGTTGATCTGGCCGACACCGATATCGGTGATACCATCCACATGTCCGACATCACGCTGCCCAAAGGCACGCGCCCGATGATCATGGACCGCGACTTTGTGATCGCCAATATCGGCGCTTCAAAAACCGTGGATCTCGATGATGACGAGGATGAAGCGACCGAAGAAACCACCGAAGAAACCACCACCGAGGCATAAACCCCTCGATATCAGCGAAATCAGGCCTGCCCCGACACCCCGGGGCAGGTTTTTTTATGCCTTTTGCGCCCGCTGGTTTGCCCACAAAAAAACGCGCCCTGAATGGAGCGCGTTTTCACTATCTGTCCTGCAAAGGCAAGAAAAATTAAAAGCCGAGGCCTTCGTATTTTTTCTTGAACTTCGAAACACGGCCGCCGGTATCCAGCAAACGGTGGCCGCCGCCGGTCCAGGCGGGGTGCACGGTCGGGTCGATGTCGAGCGTCAGCATGTCGCCTTCTTTGCCATAGGTCGATTTCATCTTAAGCACGGTGCCATTGGTCATTTTCACATCGATCATGTGATATTCGGGGTGGATATCTTTTTTCATCGGTCTATTCCTTGGCTTTCAGAGGCTTATAACGGGTATCCTCGGCGATACGGGCCGATTTGCCACGGCGGGCACGCAAATAGTAAAGCTTGGCGCGGCGCACACGGCCACGGCGAACCACGGTGATGCTGTCAATATTGGGCGAATGCAGCGGGAACACACGCTCGACCCCTTCGCCAAACGAGATTTTGCGCACGGTAAACGCCGCTGCAATACCGCTGCCGCCCTTGCGGGCAATGCACACGCCTTCATAGTTCTGCACGCGTGAGCGCGTGCCCTCGGTCACTTTATAGCCAACACGAATGGTGTCACCGGCCTTGAAATCCGGGATATCGCTGCCAAGCGCAACAATTTGCTCGGCCTCGAGCTGTTCAATGATATTCATCATATTTCCTTTGCTCACCTTTGCGGTGAAGTTGTGCGCGTCCGAGAGCTGCCGGTCTGCCACCGAGTCCGCATATAGCGCTCGCCAGAGGTC
>CAYWXQ010000245.1:0-2007 GCA_964462475.1 uncultured Rhodobacterales bacterium
AGGTCTCGGCTTGCAGCTCGTCTGGCATGGTAAACATGATCAGGTCACACCACGCAGCCGCCTCGGCAATGCCCATAACCTTTAGGCCTTCGGCCTCGGCTTTGGCTTGGCTCGGCGAGCCGTCGCGCAGGGCAACAACCACGTTTTTGGCGCCGCTATCGCGCAGGTTCAGCGCGTGGGCGTGGCCTTGGGAGCCGTAGCCGAGGATGGCTACCTTCATGTCTTTGATCAGGTTGATGTCGCAATCGCGGTCGTAATATACGCGCATGGTTTTATCCTTGTTGGTTTAGATTGCGACTAGCATAGCGGGTTTGGCGGCAAATACCTTTTGAATATAGGGTGATTGCCGCGTATAGTGGTAAAACTATGCGGTGTTATATGGAATGGCGTAAAATATATGCAAGTGACAGATATTGATCGCCGGATATTACGGCAGTTGCAAGCGGATGGAAACCTGACCATGGCGGCGCTTGCCGTGCGGGTGGGGCTAAGCAGCGGTGCCTGCTGGCGGCGGGTGGAAAAAATGGAGGCGGCGGGGGTGATCAAGGGCCGGGAGGTGGTGATTGACTATCGCGCCATGGGCTATGCGGTTGAGGTGTTTTTGCGGATCACGCTTGATAAAACCCAGGGCAATGCTTTTGATGTGTTTACCGCCGAGGCGCGCAAGATTCCCGAGGTTGGCGGGATTCAAACCCTGCTCGGGCGGGTTGATATTCGGATGGATGTGCGCGCCCGCGATCTGGGGCATTATCAGCAAATATACAAGGAACGTATTTTGGCACTGCCGCATATCAGCGACATCGAGGCGCTGATGCTGATTTCCGAGGTTAAAAACACCGAAGCGTTGGCGCTATGATTGAGCTGGACGACAAGGATCACGCGATTATCCGCGCGCTGCGGCGCAATGGCGGGCTGAACGCGGGCGAGGTCGGCAAGGTCGTTGGGCTAACCCAGTCGGCCGCATGGCGGCGCATTCGGCAGCTTGAGCAGGGCGGCGTGATACTGGGGCGGCGGGTGCGGTTAAACCGGGCGGCGCTCGGGTTTGATGTGGTGGTGTATCTGGGCATTAAGCTGGCGGCCAAAGGGCGAGTCGGGCTAGAGGACTTTGAGCGCGCGGTTTGCGCCATACCCGAGGTGCAGTTGGTGCAGCATGTGCTGGGGGTTTATGATTACCGGTTAAAGGTGGTCGCGCGCGATCTGTCTGATTTTGAGCGCATTTTGCGACGGCGGATCATGACCCTGCCGGGCGTGGGAGAGGTTGAAAGCAATGTAATGCTTTCAGAGGTGAGATAGGGCTTAGCCCCGTTACGCCAAAAAGGTTAATATTTTATTAATATTTGACGGACGTCAACGACACCGTGCCGGAATTTGCGGTATTCATGGGTTGCGGTGTGCTTTGTGCCGATATTAACCAGTAGAGCAGTATCATGAAAAAGTTCTTGCGGCCTTTTATTTTGGCCATCGCATTTGTTGCACCGTCAGCAGCTGCCATAGCGGCAACGCCAATTGTTCAGGGCGCGGATTGGGGCGGCTTTTACGGCGGCCTGTTTGCGGGCAGTGGCGAAAAAACCTATACCTATCGTGGTCGTGATTACGCCAGCACCGAGATAAACCCATTGGGTTTATTCCTCGGCACCCAGTTTCAGCGTTCGGTTGGCCATCAGAATATGGCGCTGGTTTTCGGTGGCGAGGTGTCTGCGAGCGCGGGCAATGGCGCTTGGCGCTATTTTAGTATTGCCGAGACTGGTCGAGGGGCACCTGTTTTGGTTGATGTAAAGCTGCGCGGGGGCGTCGCGTTTAGCAATCTTTTGCTCTATGGATTTGGCGGCATGTCCTATTACGAAAATATCGAAGCCGTATCCGGCAGCAACACAATTTACCTAAGCCATGGCGCTGGTTCGAATATCGGGCTTGGGGCGCAATATAAATTCGGCAATGGCCTGTTTTTAGGTTCTGAATATATAGTGCGAAAGCTTGATGTTGAATACACATCGCCACCAAGCCCCG
>CAYWXQ010000246.1:0-1978 GCA_964462475.1 uncultured Rhodobacterales bacterium
TTGCTCGGGTTATCCAGCCCCGCCCGCGCGGTTTGCACCCGCTTGGCGATCATCTTCATGGCGTGGTCCTGACCAATAACGCGTTTTGAGAGCGCCTCGGCCAGGTTAAGCACGGTTTCGATCTCGTCTTTCACCATTTTGCCAACCGGAATGCCGGTCCAGTCACCAACCACGCTGGCAATCGCCTGCGCATCGACAATCGGCAGGATTAGCGCGTTTTCACCCTGAAGCCCCTCCAGCTCGGCCTGTTTGGCCTTTAGGTCGGCCAGCAGCGCAGCGCGGTCTTCGTCGCTTAGTTCCGCACCTTCGGGGGCGTCTTCGGCGGTTTCACTGTCAACCTCGCCGCCCTCAGAGCGCAGCTTGGCGCGCAAATCCAGTATCGCATCCACCACCTCTTTTTCGGCCTTCCAGCGGGTGGTCAGGGCGGCCAAACGGGTTTCTTCTGCGGCCATGTCAAGGTCAACCCTGGCGCGGCGGGCATCGGCCTCGTAACCGGCGGTTTCGTCGCGGCCAATAATTTCAAGCTCGGTTTTCAGCGCCGAAATCCGGCGTTGGCTGTCATCGACCTCGGCGGGCACGGCGTGCTGGCTGATCGCCACGCGCGCGCAGGCGGTGTCGATCAGGCTTACAGATTTATCGGGCAATTGCCGCGCCGGAATATAGCGCGCCGACAGCTTTACCGCCGCCTCTATGCCCTCGTCCAGCACCTGCACCTTGTGGTGTTTTTCCAGCATGCCGGTGATGCCGCGCATCATCAAAATCGCTTTTTGCTCGTCGGGTTCATCCACCACCACGGTCTGGAAGCGCCGCGTCAGGGCGGGGTCTTTCTCGATATGTTTTTTGTATTCGGCCCATGTGGTGGCCCCGATGGTGCGCAGGGTGCCGCGCGCCAAGGCGGGTTTTAGCAGGTTGGCGGCATCGCCCGTGCCCGCCGCCCCGCCCGCGCCGACCAGCGTGTGGGTTTCGTCAATAAACATGATGATCGGAATTTCAGAGCTTTGCACCTCCTCGATCACCTGTTTCAGGCGGTTTTCAAACTCGCCCTTCATCGAGGCCCCCGCTTGCAGCAGCCCCACATCCAGCTCCAGCAACTTCGCCCCCTGAAGGGCGGGCGGCACATCACCGCGCGCAATGCGCAAGGCAAAGCCCTCGACCACGGCGGTTTTGCCAACCCCCGCTTCGCCGGTTAAAATCGGGTTGTTTTGCCGCCGCCGCATCAGCACATCAACGATCTGGCGGATTTCCTCGTCGCGACCAACGATCGCGTCTATGTCGCCATTGCGGGCCTTTTCGGTCAAATCGGTGCAATAGGCCGACAGCGCTTCGCCCGCGCCCATTTGCGCGGGGGCCATGGCGTCTGACGCTTCACCGGGCACCGCGCCACCGCCAACGCCGTCTTGCGGGGCTAAACCGTCTTCGGGCGAGCCGGCGCAGATATCATAAAAATCATCGGCGAGCTCGTCGGCTTTTACTTTGCGGAACTCGGGCGAGATGCTGAACAGCACATGGCTTAACGTCTTGGTTTTTATCATGCCCAGTATCAAATGACCGGTGCGGATTTGCGGTGATTTATGCATAAGGCTGGCATAAACCCATGCCCGCTCGACCGTATCGGCCACATGTTCTGAAAGGTCGCTAATGCTGCTGGCGCCGCGCGGCAGGGCATCAAGCGCGTCGGTGAAATCCTTGGCCACGCGGCCCGCGTCCAGATCAAAATGCTGGATGATGCGGTGAATGTCGCTATCTTGGCCTTGCAGGATTTGATGCAGCCAATGCACCAGCTCTACATACGGGTTGCCGCGCATTTTGCAAAAAACAGTGGCACCCTCTATCCCTTTATAGCCCAGCTTGTTCAGCTTTCCAAATAAGGCGACGCGGCTAATCTCACTCATTTTTACTCTCCCGGTTATGTATTTTATTCAATAAACAGTTGGTCCAGATCTTTGTTGTCCGGTGGTTTTCCCAGCCATGTTGTCCA
>CAYWXQ010000247.1:0-1966 GCA_964462475.1 uncultured Rhodobacterales bacterium
CCACTGACACGCAGGAGACCCACCCGCACTCCGCCCCGCACCAACCAACGCACCCCGGGAAGCGGCGCGGACCGCGAACCCCCCACGCCGCCCCCGCCGCAAGCAACCACGCCCCCACAACCCCCCCGCCCGCCAACTAGCCCGCCATAAAAACCGTGCCAATTATCTTTTGGTTTCGCACGGGTTTTTGATAGACTCGGTTATATTGCCCCGTTGCATTACGGCCCCATTGCATTCAGGATTGTAACGCGCGTTCTGGCCGTTGCAACAATGGCGACTTGGTTGGTTTTGGGGGCTATATACTTACGTTATCCAATTTTACGGTCCAACCAATACCGCCACGCAAAAAATTTGTGCCGAATGCTCGCCTCCCTGTTCGTGGCTCAGAACCCACCAGTAATTCCTTCCGCGCGCCCAAGGCGACGGCGGGCGAGAAACTCTTCTATGCGGGTTTTCCCGTCCTTGGCGTAATTCTGGTCAGGGCGGGCAAGGCGGTAATTTGGCCGTGATTAAAACGGGTTGCCGCGCCTTTTATGCGTATTTCGGTGATTTTTCCGTCTGCCACGACCGCTGTTAGCGTAATGTCGCTGGGGCGCCCCATGTCTTCGCCTTGTTTGAGCGCAACCACAGTGCTGCCTTCGGGCAGCGCCTTGCTGGCGTGTAGCTGCGCGGCAAGGATCGCGCCGGCAGAGCCGGTGGCGGGGTCCTCATTCATGCCGTGTTCGGGGGCAAACATGCGGGCGGCATAGCCCGCGCCATCGGCGCAATAGATATAGACCGATTGGGTTTTGGCTTTGGCGGTCATCTCCTGCCAGCTGGCGCTAGGCTTGGCCTGCTTGAGTGCGGCGCGGCTGGCGATGGGAACAAACAAAAAATCCGGCCCGCCTTGCCAATGGGCCGCCTGGTGCTGGCCAAAGCCGATATCGCCCGCCCGAAGCCCCAGCGCGCTGGCGGCCTCGGCTGCATCGGGCGGGGTGCCGCCCGCGAGCTGTGGCAATACCGGCGCGATGAATTCGGCCATGGTTATTCCCGCGCGGCGCTCTACCTGAACCGGCACCAGCCCTGCCTTTTCCTCCAGCGTGATCTCGACGCTGAAATCCCCCTCATGGGCCAGTTCGGCCAGCAAAATGGCGCAGCCTATGGTGGGGTGGCCGGCAAAGGGCAGCTCGCAGGCGGGGCAGAATATGCGCACCTTGGCGCTGTGGGCGGGGGTATCCGGCTTTTGCACAAAGACGGTTTCGGACAGGTTGAATTCGCGGGTGATCGCCTGCATTTGGTCGTCGCTCAGCCCGTTCGCCCCCAGCACCACGGCCAGAGGATTGCCGGTATAGGGGGTAGTGGTAAAAACATCCAAGGTGTGAAATTCGAGCATATCAGCTTTTCGTATTTAGGATCATGAGGTGAAATTCGAGCAGAGGTTGACCTCAAGCGGGTTGGTGGCTGCGCCCTCGGTGCCATCATCTTGCCCCACCGGCACGCCGAAGATGAAGTCATCATAGGCAAGGCCGGTGCTGGTTGAGTTGGTGATCTGAATGCCCGCGACATCGGCCGCCTGCCCGCAACGGGCAAAGGCGATGTATTTATCGACATCCGGCGTCAGGATTACCTCGGAGATCATAACCCCGTCACGACGAAAGAATTTTACCCTGAATCTGGGTTTTCCGGTTTGCCCCAAATTGGAATAGCTTTGGCCCGTTCGATTTAGGCGAATGACCCGAAAACCAACGGCAAACTGGTCTTTGTCAAACAGAATTGTGATGGCGGCAAGGCCCATGGCTAAGCTTTGCTCCCATGTTTGAGCCTGCCGCCGTATAACATCCCAACTGCTGCGGGTTATTAAATTATTGCCGTCTATATTCAGACCCAGCACTGATAAACCGGGGGTGCCGCTTCCTTCTGTAAATGTTGTGCTTTGGTTGCCGGTGATTGAATCATAAGTGCCGGGCCTTAATGACGAAGTGGATAT
>CAYWXQ010000248.1:0-1928 GCA_964462475.1 uncultured Rhodobacterales bacterium
CCGGTCAGGCAACCGCCGACCTCTACGCATAGTTTTAAAATATCGGCGCCCATGTTCTCGCATTTTTCCAAATCGCCGGGCTTGTTGGCATCATACAGGATCAGCGGGTGCATGTTGCCGTCACCGGCGTGAAAAACATTGCCTACGTCAAGCCCGTATTGCACTGACAATTCGGTGATGCGGCGCAGCACTTCAGGCAGTTGGCTGACCGGAATGGTGCCATCAAGGCACATATAATCGTTGATCTGCCCCATGGCGCCAAAAGCGGCTTTGCGGCCCTTCCAGATGGTGGCGCTTTCCTCAGGCGACTGGCTTTCGCGCAGCTCGACAGGGTTATGCTTGCGGGCAATGGCGGTGATGGTATCAAGCTGCTCTTTTATTTCGGCCTCCGAGCCTTCGACCTCGATAATCAGCAGCGCTTCAACATCGGGGTAACCGGCATGGGTGAAGTTTTCGGCCGCGCGTATCACCGGCCTGTCCATAAATTCGATCGCCACCGGCAGCACACCGGCGCGGATGATATCAGACACACAGGCCCCCGCCACCACGTTGCTGTCAAACCCGATCAGCACCGGCCGCGCGCCCTCTGGCTTGGCCAGAATGCGCAATGTGGCCTCGGTAACCACGCCAAGCTGGCCCTCGGAACCGCAGATAAGCCCCAGCAGATCATAGCCCGCCGAATCAAGATGGGCGCCGCCGATCTCTATGATCTCGCCCTCCATTGTTACCATGGTGACGCCGAGCAGGTTATTGGTGGTCACGCCGTATTTCAGGCAATGCGCCCCGCCGGAGTTCATGGCGATATTGCCGGCAATGGCGCAGGCAAGCTGGCTTGACGGGTCGGGCGCATAGAAAAACCCGTTGGTTTCAACCGCGCCGGTGACGCTTAAATTGGTGCGCCCCGCCTGCACGCGGATAAAACGGTTGGCATAGTCGGTTTCGAGCACATCGGTAAGCTTGGCAACCCCCAGAACAACACTGTCTGCGGTTGGCAGCGCCCCGCCGGCCAGCGAGGTGCCCGCCCCCCGTGGCACCACCGGCACCCCCATATCAAAGCAGGCTTTCAGCACTTCGGCGGTTTCATCGGTGCTGGCGGGCAGCACCACGGCCAGGGGCGGGCAGCTATAGGCCGATAGCGCGTCGCATTCATAGGGTTTGGTCTCGACAGGGTTGTCGATCACCGATTCTTCCGGAAGGATTGCGCGCAGGCGCGCCACGATCTCGGCTTTGCTTGCAAGAATTCTGGCGCTGGATTCGGGCATTTGCATCGGCGGCTCCATGGATGAAAAACGGCAGGCTTGGAGAACTGGTAAACTATCCTGTCCAAATTTTCAACAAAAAGGCAGCGGTGCTGACCAAATAACCTGCGCGCCACCTGAACTGCCCTGAAAATTAACGCGGCCGCCGCGCTGAAACCTAGCCGGTTACATGCGATCCCGCCTTTTTCTTTGGCCGCATTTTAACCGGTTTTACTTTTGCGGCAATGCTGTAAAATGGCCGCGTCTTGAAAGGTTATGCCGATGTCACCGATGCTCGCCCAGTTTTTGCGCCTTTTGGGCTGGTTGACGGTATCGCACTGGCGTTGCTGCTGCTGGGCTGGCCGTTGATCGGCTATCTGGTTGAGCACGAGGGCAAGCGGCGCTCAACACTTATGCCGCGCGCAGTTTTAACCGCGGGCTGCGGGCGATGTATTTCGCACTGGCGGCGCTTTTGTGGCTGCTGGGCGCATGGGCAATGATCGTGGTACACTGGCAACACTGGCTGTGCTTTACCGGCGTGAGTTCAACTCACAATCACGCGCGGCGCTGCTGGATATATAGCACCGGCCGGATGCGCACCCACCGAGGCGAAGCCGAGGCCACCGCCGCCGGCAGCCGGTTTTCAGCTTTGCTGAAAACGTGCTTTTGTCGAGCGGGTGGGGTTATGTG
>CAYWXQ010000249.1:0-1878 GCA_964462475.1 uncultured Rhodobacterales bacterium
ACCGGCGTTGGCACCGAGCTGGGCGGCAAAGACCCCGGCTATGTGATGGACGACGCCGACGTGGATGCGGCGGTCGACACCCTCATAGATGCCGCGATGTTCAACTCCGGCCAATGCTGCTGCGGGATTGAGCGTATCTATGTGATCGACAGCCTTTATGACGAATTTGTCGAAAAAGCGGTTAAAATTGTATCGGGCTACAAGCTCGGCAGCCCGCTCGACCCTGAAACCACCATCGGCCCGATGGCCAATATCCGCTTTGCCGACGAGGTCCGCGCCCAAACGCGCGAGGCATTAGCTGACGGCGCGGTGGCGATGATCGACCCCGCTCTGTTCCCCGAGGACGATGGCGGCACCTATCTGATGCCGCAGATTCTGACCAACGTGACCAACGAAATGCGGGTGATGCAGGACGAGAGCTTCGGCCCGGTTGTGGGCATTATGAAGGTTAGTTCCGACGAGGAAGCCATTAAGCTGATGAACGACTCAGAGTTCGGCCTCACCTGCTCGCTGTGGACAAAGGACGTAAACCGCGCTGCCCGCATCGGTGCCGAGCTTGAAACCGGCACGGTATTTATGAACCGTGCCGATTATCTGGACCCTGCCCTATGCTGGAACGGCTGCAAAAACACCGGCCGCGGCGGCGCGCTTTCCGTCATCGGGTTCCAGAACCTGACCCGTCCTAAATCCTACCACCTGAAGAAAGTCACATCATGAAACTTTTTGGCAACTGGGGCTACCCGACACCGATAAAATTTGGCGCTGGCCGGATCAAAGAGCTGGCCGAGGCCTGCGTATCCGTTGGCATGAAAAACCCGCTATTGGTCACCGACAAGGGCTTGGCCAACCTGCCGATCACCCAAAACGCACTCGATATTCTGGATGATGCAGGTTTGGGCCGCGCGATGTTTTCCGACGTGGACCCGAACCCGAACGAAAAAAACCTCGAAGCCGGTGTAAAGGTTTTTCAGGATGGCGGCCATGATGGCGTGATCGCCTTTGGCGGCGGCTCGGGGTTGGACCTTGGCAAAATGGTGGCCTTTATGGCTGGCCAAACCCGCCCCGTGTGGGATTTCGAGGACGTGGGCGACTGGTGGACCCGTGCCGATAGCGATGCGATTGCGCCAATTATCGCCGTGCCTACCACCGCTGGCACTGGCTCTGAAGTGGGGCGCGCTTCGGTGATTACGGACTCCGTAAGCCATGTGAAAAAAATAATCTTTCACCCCAAAGTGCTGCCCGCAATTGTGATCGCCGACCCCGAGCTTACGGTCGGCATGCCGCGTTTCATCACGGCCGGCACCGGCATGGATGCGTTTGCGCACTGCCTCGAGGCCTATTCATCACCCCACTACCACCCGATGTCGCAAGGCATCGCGGTCGAGGGCATGCGCTTGGTTAAAGACAACCTGCCGCGCGTTTATGCCGACCCCAACGATATCGAGGCCCGCGCCCATATGCTAAGCGCCGCGATGATGGGCGCCACTGCCTTTCAAAAAGGCCTTGGCGCGGTGCATGCGCTTAGCCACCCGATTGGGGCGGTTTACGGCACCCATCACGGCACTACCAACGCTGTCGTCATCCCGCCGGTGCTGGATTATAACCGCGCCGCGATCGAGGACCGGTTCGAGGCCCTGAACGGCTATCTGGGCCTGACCGGCGGTTTTGATGGTTTCCGCGCTTATGTGGTGGCGCTGAACGACAGCCTCGGCATCCCGAAAAACCTGACAGAAATGGGGGTAGAAGCCAGCCGGATAGATGATTTGACCGCGATGGCGCTAAAAGACCCCTCGGTGGGCGGCAATCCGGTTGAAATGACCTTTGACAATACAAAAGCATTGTTTGAAGCCTGCATGTAAAAAAATCGGGCGGGGGCGG
>CAYWXQ010000250.1:0-1835 GCA_964462475.1 uncultured Rhodobacterales bacterium
CTTTATGCGCCCGCAGGCGCGGGGCTGCTGCCGTTGGCGCTGGCGGGCACGGTATTAACCGGCGCATATATGGCCCGGGCCATGGCGCAGCTTTGGCGCGGCAAGGGGGAACCCGCCGCCCCAAGCCAAACGATGCTTTGGATGGGCATTGGCATAGCGGGGCCGGTGGTATTGGCGGTTATTCTGGGCGCTGGTTTTCCGGCGTTGGAAAACCTGCTGGGGGCAGAAATTGCCACCAGTGCCTTGGCGGCGGCTTTGGGGCTGGGGGCGGCTGGCCTCGGGCTGGTGCTGGGCTGGTTTTTGCCGCCCGCGCAATTGCTGGGCTCGTTGCTGCCATGGGCGCAAAACGGGTTTGCGGTTGCGGGCGGCATGGACGGGCTGGTGGCCCGCCCCGCGCTGGCGCTGGCCACCCTGCTGAACCGGTTTGAAACCTGGTTGTTTAACGCGGTGATCAAGGTTGGTCATGCCTCGTTACGGCTGGGCCGTGCCAGCCGCACCAGCGACGAAGCCGGTATTGACCGCGCCATTTTCGGCTTTGCCCGCCGCACGGTGACCAGCGGTGAACAAGCGCGCAAGCTGCAAAGCGGGCTTATTCACCGGCAACTGGCCATCACCATTATTGCAACCGGCATTCTTGCCGCCGCGCTGTTTGCCGCGCCACTGTTTTATTAAGGAACCCGCGCTATGATCCCCCTTATTTCGCTTACCGTATTTGTGCCGCTGATAGCTGCGCTGCTGTTGCTGGCCCTGCCCAAAAGCACCGGTAAAACGGCGCATCTTGTCGGCATCGGGGCCAGCGCGCTGGCGTTTTTGCTTAGCCTTGGCATATGGGCGCGCGGCGTGGTGCCCGGCGGCTTTGCGCAGGTTGAGGAGGTTAGCTGGATAGACGCCATTGGTGCCGCCTACCGCGTGGGGGTTGACGGTTTTAGCCTGCCGCTGATCTTGCTGACAACGCTGCTGTTTTTGCTGTCGTTTATCTATCAGGCCAAGTTCGGCGACCGCGCCCGCAGCTTTGTGGTGCTGATGCTGTTGTTGGAGACCGCCTCGATCGGCACCTTTGCCGCGCTTGATGGTCTGCTGTTTTATGTATTTTTCGAGGTCTCGCTGGTGTCGATGTATTTCATGATCGCCGGTTGGGGCGGGCCAGAGCGCCAACGCGCCGCACTTATGTTCTTCCTTTATACGCTGCTTGGTAGCCTGCCGCTTTTGCTGGCCATCCTTGGCATGTTTCTGGCGTCTGACCCTTATACTTTTGATATGCGGGTCTGGATCGACAATCCGCCGCTGGTCGGGGCGGGCGCGATGCTGGCGCTGGTGGCGATGCTGTTTACCTTTGCGGTCAAAATTCCGGCGTTTCCGGTGCATACATGGCTGCCCGCAGCGCATGTTCAGGCCCCCACGGTTGGCTCGGTTATTCTGGCGGGGGTGATGCTGAAATTCGGCACCTATGGCTTGGTGCGCTTTGCTTTGCAAATGACACCCGAGGCCTTTCGCACCATCGGCGTGGTGGTGCTGGCCTTTGGCGTGGTCAGCGCCATATACGGGGCCTTTGTGGCGCTGGCGCAAAGTGATTTGAAACGGATGATCGCCTATACCTCGGTCAACCATATGGGCTATGTGGTGATCGGGGTGGCGGTGGCGGCGATGGCAACCGACCCCGCGATGCAGGCGGTGGCGCTGGATGGCGCAACCCTGCAAATGATCAGCCACGGGCTGGTGACCGGCGCGCTGTTTTTCTTGGTCGGCATGCTCAAAGAGCGCGGCCATACCTATGATATGGCCAGCTATGGCGGCTTGCTCAAGGTCACGCCGGTGCTGGGCTGGAGCTTTATTCT
>CAYWXQ010000251.1:0-1807 GCA_964462475.1 uncultured Rhodobacterales bacterium
TCGAAACCCAAACCACCCGCATATCTCTTCGTTTTTATATTCATTTTCAAAGAGCGCAGAGACAAAAGCATTGGGTGCGCTACCGCGCATCCGCCGCTTTATTTCATCTCTGTAAACCTGCAACCAACCCCGCATCGCGTTGTTCGCTGCCTGTGAAGGGTTATCTAGGGAGTTCATCCGAGTCGCGCAAGCGCTAAATTTGATTTATTGGAAAAAACCCCGAAAAAAATTTGCTGCTGGTATATGCGCGCCCTTCGCCCCCTAAATATAGGGGGGTCGCCGCCGCTTGCGCCAAAACCGAAACACGCTATAGTCTTATCCATACCATACCGGAGGATATACTATGAAACGCTTTGCCCTTGCCCTTGTTGTCATGCTTCTGCCCCTTAGCCTTATGGCGCAACAGGTTTATACCGTCACCGTAGAAGACGATTACGAAGACATGCTGTTCGCGGTTGAAAGCGCTATTCTAGACACCGGCCTTAATATAGACACCGTCAGCCATGTCAGCGAAATGCTCGACCGCACCGCCGAAAGCGTTGGCGCCACCGAGCAGTTATATCTGGGCGCGACCGTGTTCAACTTTTGCTCGGCCACGCTGTCGCGCGATGCCATGAGCGCCGACCGCAACAACCTGCGTTTCTGCCCCTACGGGATATTCGTGTATGAAGACGCCGCAAACCCCGGCAAAATCGTGATCGGTCACGAGATATTCGACGGCGAAAGCATGGCCGCCGTCAATGCCGCCCTCACCGCAATGGTTGACGAGGCCACACGCTAGCTTGTGGCCAGCATCCCGCGCGCGGTCTCGCTCGAGGTCACAATATGGGTCACATACCCCCCGGCAATCGCGGCCCGCATCGGCACCACCTTGTCAGCGCCGTCCGATACCAGCAGGCCCATATCCAGCCCCTGCAATTTATCCAGCGTCACCCCGATCATCCGGTCGTCTAGCGCGCCCGAAACCGCGGCACCGGCAGCATCAATAAACCGCCCGCACAAAACCCCGGTCGCCCCGTGCGCCACATAAGACGCAAGGTCCTGGGCGCTGGCCACACCAGAGCCGACAATATGGCTTTCAGGGTCACAAGACCCCGCGGCAAAGATCGCCTTGTTGCAATGGCTTAGCGCATCAAGCTGGGCGCGGATAATCGGCTCGTTGCGCAGCCTTGCCGCCAGCGCCGGATCGCTTAACACTGCCGGCGCGTGCAGGTTTATGCACTTTGCCCCAAGATTTTGCGCCATATGGGCCGAGCATATTTCAGCCGTAAACCCGTATGGGGTCGCCATTGAGCCAACCAGCTGCGACACCGTCACGTCTTTCATCCGGCTTTGCTCCAATGCCTCGGCCACTTCGTAAACCGTGCGCCCCCACGCCACGCCCAGCCGGTCGCCCGGCGCCAGCAGGCTGGGCAACCACTCGGCCGCGCCGCGCGCCACCCGCAGCAGCGAATCCTCTACGCTGGCACCGCTGGGCATAACATAGGCCGCCTTTAGCCCGAACCGCGTGCGCAGATCCTCGGCCAGTTGGTGGCCGGTAAAGACCTCGGGTGCCAGACTGATGCGGATATAGCCCTTTTCGCGCGCCTCTTGCAGATAGTTCACCACCGTTGCCCGCGATACAGCCAAGCGCTTGGCGATCCCGGCCTGATTTAGCCCGTCATGGTAATACATCCACGCGGCCTCAATCACGATGCTTTCACCGCTCACCTGCCCGGCATTGCGTCTGCGGGTTACAATCGCCATATCAGCTCCTTTTTATTTATTTGACACTATGTGCTGACATTTGTCAAAAACTATGCTTAAA
>CAYWXQ010000252.1:0-1790 GCA_964462475.1 uncultured Rhodobacterales bacterium
GTGACGGCGACACCACCGCGTGTCAGTTCAAAACCGCGCATGATGTCACCCTGTGGCCGATCGAAATTGCCGAGGCCGAATACCTTGACGGGCGCGGCGAGGTTGTGGCGGCAGGCGTTGGTGAAAACCGCGCGGTCAAGGCCGCGATCCGGTTGCGGCTAAAACCTTTGGGCGCGCTGGGGCTGGCCAAGCTCGGGCTGGACGAGCTGACGCTGTTTATGACCGGCAGCGGCTGGGAGCCGTGGCGGTTGTTTGAGCATATCGCCAATGACAGCGTGCAGGTCGCGGGGCGCTCAACCGACCCGCGCCATGACTGGACGCATATCAACCGCTGGAACACGATCAAAGCCACCGGCAGCGCCGCTGATCAGGCCCTGCTGCCCTTTCCGGGCCAAAGCTTTGACGGTTATCGTTTGTTGCAAGAATATTACGCCCTGCCCAACCGGTTTTTCTTTACCAAAATTGGCGGTTTGCGGCCGATCTTGCAGCAGGTAAAAGACGGCGACGCGGTTGATATCTACATCCTGCTCAACCAGTCGGTGCACAGCCTTGGCCCCGCGATCGCGCCCTCTGCGTTTGATCTGTTCGCCACCCCCGCCATCAATCTGTTTGAAAAGCGCTGCGACCGCGTGCATGTATCGGGCCGCGATGTTGATTACCAGATCATCCCTGACCGCACCGCGCCGCTTGATTTCGAGATTTACGGCATTGACCGCGTCACGGGTATATCTTCCGAGGGCAAGGACGATGTCGATTTCGCGCCGTTCTATTCGGCCGATGATTTCACCGCCGCCGGTGAAAGCTACACCGCCTACTATAGCCTGCGCCGCCGCATGCACCAGCGCTCCGAGCGCCAAAAGCTGAAGGGGGCGCGCACCGGTTATCTGGGGGCGGATGTGTATATCAACCTTGTTGACCAGATGCAGGCGCCCTATGGCGGCGATATCCAGCAACTGGCGATCAAGGCCATGGTCACCAACCGTGACCTGCCGATGTTGCTAAGCATCGGCAAACACCAGACCGATTTCGAGCTGCCCGATGGCGGGCCGGTCAGCCGTGTAACCGCGCTTACCCCCGTTACCCGCCCCCGCGCCAGTCTGGCAATAGAGGGCGACAGCGCGTGGCGCTTGATCTCGCATCTGTCGCTGAATTACCTGTCGATTTCCGAGACCGACCGCGGCGACCCCGCCGCCGCCATCCGCGAGCTTTTAGGCATTTACGGCCCGCTGGGCGACAAGGCATTGGCCAAACAGCTAGAGGGCATAACCCGGGTCTGGACCGTGCCGATTGTGCGGCGCATGGCCGACGAGGTGCTGTCAACCGCCGTGCGCGGGCTGGAAGTGAACGTCGAATTCGACGAGAGTTTTTACGAGGGCACCGGCATTTATGTGCTGGGTCTGGTGCTGCAACAGTTTTTTGCCAAATATGTTTCGGTCAACAGTTTTACCGAAACCGTTATTCATAGTCCTGATCGGGGAGAGATCGCACGGTGGCCAGCGACAAGCGGAAAGAGGCGGGTGATCTGAGCCGCTTTGCCGCGCTCAGGGACACCCCCGAAAAGTTTCATATCTTTCAGGCCCTGCGCCTGATCGAGGCGCAATATAGCGACCACCCGCGCCTTGGCCGGTCGCGCCGCCCGTCGCAAGACGCGGTGCGGCTGAAACAGCGGGTCGATATGGCTTTTGCCAGCTCGACCGTGGCGCGCTTTGTGCCCAAAGACCCCGACACCGACACCGGCATGCCGGGCGAGCTGGCGCAATATATGTTCGGGCTTTTTGGCCCCAACGGCC
>CAYWXQ010000253.1:0-1773 GCA_964462475.1 uncultured Rhodobacterales bacterium
GTTTTCAGCTTTGCTGAAAACCGTGCCTTTGTCGAGCGGGGGGCTTTAGCCTCCCCGAGGCAAAGGCACACCCGGTTGAGGGCGGGCGCAACCGCCAGCCGTGGTGCCCGCCAC
Organism: uncultured Rhodobacterales bacterium; assembly: GCA_964462475.1. Taxonomy (GTDB): domain Bacteria; phylum Pseudomonadota; class Alphaproteobacteria; order Rhodobacterales; family Rhodobacteraceae; genus UBA3077. The sequence continues at coordinate 115 of CAYWXQ010000253.1, forward strand.
TCCGGTTATTTTGCTGGCGCAAAATAATCCTCGCGATTGGGCGGTGGCCTCGCTTCGCTCGGCGGTCTTTGTCTTTTGGGCTTCGCTCGGCGGTCTTTGTCTTTGGGGCTTCGCTCGGCAGTCTTTGTCTTTGGGGCTTCGCTCGGCAGTCTTTATCTTTTCCGCCTGGTTATTGCTCCCACTCGGGCGGGCGTTTTGCCAAAAATGCTGCGACGCCTTTTTTGGTTTCGCGGTAAAGCATATTTTCAGCCATTGCTGCGCCGGTAAAGGCATAGGCGTCTTCCAACCCCATTTCGAGCTGCTTATAAAAGGCTTTTTTGCCGATTTTGACCGCGACACCTAGCTTGGAGGCGATCTTTTCAGCCAATGCGTTTGTTTCCGCATCCAGTCTATCTAACGGCACCGCACGGTTAATAAGGCCAAGGGTTTCAGCGCGGTCGGCCTCGATAAAATCGCCGGTGGTCAGCATTTCAAACGCCTGTTTGCGCGGGATGTTGCGTGAAAGCGCCACCATCGGGGTTGAGCAAAACAGCCCGATATTGATACCGTTAACGCCAAAACACGTGCCGGTCGCCGCCACCGCCAGATCACAGCTTGCGACCAGCTGGCACCCCGCCGCCGTGGCAATGCCGTGGACCTGCGCGATTACCGGTTGTGGTAGCTTGGTCAGCGTGGTCATCACCCTGCCGCATTGCTTGAACAGCGCATTAAAATAGGCTTTGCCGCCGTCTTCAACCTGCCGTGCCGCTGTCATTTGCTTGAGGTCATGACCGGCGCAAAACACCTTTCCGGCGCCCTTCAGCACCACAACCCGCACCGAACGGTCCTGCGCGATCACATCCAGCTCGGCTTGCAGCGCGGTGAGCATTTCCTCGCTAAGCGCGTTTAGCGCGGCGGGGCGGTTCAGGGTCAGGGTGGCGATGGCGCCTGTGTCGCTGCGTAAAAGAATGTTATCCATGGTCTTGATCCTTTTTGGCTTCACCGGCAATGTGGGGCAAATTCCAACCAAGGGAAAGACAAAATGCAGCCCAAGATGACAGTTTCAGAAATGCGCGCGTTTTTGACCGCCGCGTTCCCCGAGGTCGACAGCCGCTATCAGGTGCGGGCGCTGCCATCAATGGGCGCGATTATCGCCAAGCTGCCCGATGCACGAGATCTGCGCCCGGGTGGCACGCTTTCTGGCGCGGCGATTTTCGAGCTCGCGGATATTACTTTTTATGTCGCGACACTGGCGATGATCGGCCCCAAAGCGCTGACCGTCACCACTAGCGCCGCAATAGATTATATGCGCAAACCCGAGGCGGGCGGCATGTGGGCCGAGGCGCGGATCCTCAAGCTCGGCAAGACCCTGAGCGTCGGCGATGTGATGCTTTATTCCGATGCTCACGATAAACCGGTGGCCCATGCCAATATCACCTTTTCGATCCCCCCACGGGGGTAATATATGGGGTAAAATAATACCTAATTGCTAAGAGGTTGTTATTGCAAACGAATTTAGGCCATTTTGCAATTGACTGTGAATTTCATTGCGTTAAAACCCCTCTATCAAGATTTGCACGGGGTGAGCCTGTGCGCTTATCCTCCGATAACGGAAAACAAGACCATGAAAACATATTCAGCCAAACCGGCCGATATCGAGAAAAAATGGATCCTGATCGA
>CAYWXQ010000254.1:0-1754 GCA_964462475.1 uncultured Rhodobacterales bacterium
TTGCGCGGGGTCCTGCTCGGCTTCGATCACCAGCCAGCCATAATAACTGTGCTGCGCCGCGACGCTGAGCACCGGCTCAAACTGCACGCAGCCCTCAGGGTCGCCCGGCACGGTAAACACCCCGCGCCGAACCCCCTCAAGAAATGACAGACCCTGTGTGCGCACCTGTTGCATTATATCTGCCCGAATGTTTTTGGCATGGATATGCGCCACGCGGCCCATATGGCGCGCCAGCACGGCGGCAGGGTTGCCGCCGCCAAAATAACAGTGGCCGGTGTCAAACAACAGCTTGGTGGCGGGGCCGGTGGCCGCCATGAAGCGGTCGATCTCGGCGGGCGTTTCAACAATGGTGCCCATGTGGTGATGGTAAACCAGCGTGATGCCCTGATTTTCGCAATACTGCGCGATGGCCTCTGTATCGGCCCCGAATTTACCCCACTGGTCATCGGCCAGAAAGGGCTTTGCGTTCACCGCCACATCATCCGCCCCGTGGATGGCATTGGAGGTTTCGCAGACAATGCACACGGCGCAGCCCATGGCCTTGAGCAGATCAAGATGCGGCTGGATCGCCTTTTTCTCGTCCTCGACTGACTGCGCCAGCAGGTTCAGCGAATGCCAGCCGGAAATAAACCGCAAGCCATGCGGGGCAAGTGCGGCCTTAAGCGCCGCGGGTTCTGCCGGCATTTTATGGCCTTTTTCAATGCCGTCAAAGCCGATATTGCCGGCCTCGCGCAGGCATTGCGCAAGGCTGATATGCGCGCCAAGGCTTTGGTCATCATCATTGGACCATGCAATCGGGTTGGTGCCGTAAAGGATCATGTCTTGGTTCTTTCACTAAGCGCGGCTTCATAGGCGGCGCGGGCCTGGTTGACTTCGGTGCGGGTCGAGACCTCGGGCACCGCCACATCCCACCAGCAGCTGCCCGCACCGGTCGAGGGGTAGGGGTCGGTATCAAGCACAAACACCTCGACCCCTTTACGGGTGCGCCCCGCCAGCGCCTTTTCCAGCTCGGCGATTGAGGCGACCTTTTGCGATTTGGCCCCCATCGCGGCGCTATGGGCGACAAAATCTATCGCCGAAGGGGTCTCGTGCTGCGTGTGGTCCAGCAGGTTGTTGAACTCCGCCCCGCCCGTGCCCATTTGCAGGCGGTTGATGCAGCCAAAGCCGCGATTATCGGTGATAATCAGGGTGAAATCGATGCCCATCATCACCGCTGTAGCCAGCTCTGAATTGGCCATCATATAGGTGCCGTCACCGGTAAAACAAATCACATCGCGCGTCGGTTCGGCCATCTTTAACCCCATCGCCCCCGCAATTTCATAGCCCATGCAGCTATAGCCATATTCCATATGGTAGCTGCCCGGATTGCCCGCCTTCCAGAGCTTGTGGAGCTCGCCCGGCATTGTGCCGGCAGCACAGATTACAACGGTGTTGTCAGTTGCCGCCCGCTGCACCGCGCCGATCACCTGCATGTCGGTTGGCAGGGCGTTGCTGTCGGCAGGGGCGGCGGTTACGGCATCGACGGCCTTGAACCAATCCGCGCGCAGGGCCTGCGGGCGGTCCGCCGCGCGGTAATCCTTGAGCGCGTCACCCAGCATTTCCAACCCGACGCGCGCATCCGCCACCAGCGAAAGTGCGCCGTGTTTGATGCTGTCATAAGGCTGCACATTCAGCGCCAGAATCTTGCGTTCGGGGTGTTTGAACAGCGCCCAAGACCCGGTGGTGAAATCCTGAAAGCGGGTGCCGATGCCAAA
>CAYWXQ010000255.1:0-1737 GCA_964462475.1 uncultured Rhodobacterales bacterium
AGTATCTGCCCGCATGCCCGATGGCCAGCGGGTGGTGGTGGTTTTGAGGCGGGTGAAAAACCGCACCCCTTCCATCCCGTGCATATGATGGTCGCCAAAGAGTGACGATTTCCAGCCGCCAAAGCTGTGAAAGGCCATCGGCACCGGAATCGGCACATTGATGCCGACCATGCCGACCTCGATATCCTGGCTAAAGGCGCGCGCCACATCGCCGTCACGGGTAAAAACCGCCGTGCCATTGGCATATTCACACCTGTGAATCAGGTCAACCGCCGCTTGGTAGGATTGCTTGCGCACGACCGACAGCACCGGCCCGAAAATTTCCTCGCGATAGCAGGTCATGTCTTCGGTCACATGATCCAGCAACGTGCCGCCAGTGAAAAACCCGTTTTCATAGCCCTGTGCGCCTTGCCGATAGTTTCGCCCATCCACCACCACCTTGGCCCCCGCGGCCTCGCCGCTATCAATATAGCCCTCGACCTTGGCCAGATGTTGCGCCGTAATCAGCGGCCCCATCTCGGATGCCCGGTCCGATGCCGGACCTATTTTCAGCGCCTCGATCTGCGGGATCAGCTTTTCAATTAGCGCATCCGCCACCGCGTCGGTCACCGGCACCGCCACCGATATTGCCATGCAGCGTTCGCCCGCCGAGCCAAAACCCGCCCCCATCAGGGCGCTGGCGGCCATGTCGAGATCCGCATCGGGCATGACAATCATATGGTTTTTCGCCCCGCCAAGCGCCTGCACCCGCTTGCCATTGGCGGTGCCGGTCTGGTGGATATAGCGCGCAATCGGGGTCGAGCCAACAAAGCTTATGGCCTTGACATCGGGGTGGTGCAACAGCGCAGCCACCGCCACTTTGTCACCATGAACCACATTAAACACCCCGTCCGGCAGGCCCGCCTCCGTCAGCCATTCGGCTAATTTCACCGCTGCTGACGGGTCGCGCTCGGAGGGTTTCAGAATAAAGGTATTGCCGGTGGCCAGCGCAATCGGGAACATCCACATCGGCACCATCACCGGAAAGTTGAACGGCGTGATGCCCGCGCACACCCCCAGCGATTGCCGGATCATATAGCAGTCAACACCGGTGCCGACGTTTTCGCTAAATTCACCCTTCAGGAAAGAAGGCGCCGAGGTGGCAAACTCCACCACTTCCAGCCCGCGGGTCACCTCGCCCAGGGCGTCATCATGGGTTTTACCATGCTCGTTTGATATAATTTTCGCCAGTTCATCGCCCCGTTCCCACAGGATATTTTTAAACTTGTCCAATATGCGCGCCCGGCGCAGGGCCGGTGTTTTTGACCATGTGGGCCATGCCGCTTTTGCTGCCGCCACCGCCATGTCTACATCGTCAACCGACGCCAGAACCACGGTTTTTTCGGCCTCGCCGGTGCTGGGGTTGAACACCTGTTGCGTGCGCTCAGGCGCACCCTTGTAAGCGGTGCCATTGATGAAATGAACGATCTGGTCCATGGGGACTCCTCTGTGATTTAGGGGGTGGCAGCCGTGCGCCGCCCCGTCTCGGGAAAGGCTCTGGCCAAACGACGGCCAGCATCAATACGCGCCCCTAGGCGTCGCGCTCAAATATCCAGTTATGATCGGGGTGGTTCTGGAAACGCCATTTGCGCAAGGGGCCAGCCATGACATTCAGGTAATACATCTCGTAGCCATAGGGCGCACCGCAGGGGTGGTGGCCGCGCGGCACCAGCACCACATCGCCATCATTCACGGCCA
>CAYWXQ010000256.1:0-1712 GCA_964462475.1 uncultured Rhodobacterales bacterium
TCGTGCCCTATCAGGTATTTGCCGCCAAGGATGGCCACCTGATTGTCGCCGTCGGCAATGACAGCCAGTTCGCACGGTTTTGCAAAATTCTGGGCCTGCCAGCGCTGGCGCTCGACCCCGCCTATGCCACCAATATCAACCGGATCGCCAACCGCGAGGCCCTGATCCCGCTGCTGGAAGCGCAGATGGCGACGATGGCCAAGCAAGACCTGCTGACCGCGATGAAGGCCGCCAATGTGCCTTGCGGCGAGGTCAACAACCTTGCCGAGGTCTTTGCCAGCCCGCAAGTGGCCGCGCGCGAGATGGTGGTTACAATGGACCACCCCCACAGCCAAATAAAACTGATCGGCAATCCGGTGAAGTTTTCAAAAACCCCGGTCGGCTACACCAAGGCACCGCCGCTATGCGGGGCCGATACCGCTGACGTGCTAAAAGACTGGCTTTCGAAAGGCTAACCGATGTTTTTGACTGCAGACCAAAAGGCAATTCAGGCCGCCGCGCTAAAGCTGGCCGAAACGGCTTTCAAACCCCGCGCCGCCGAAATCGACCAAACCGAATCCTATCCATGGGATAACGTAAAAGCGCTGACAAAGGCGGGGTTTATGGGCGCGACCATCCCCAAAGCCCATGGCGGGCTCGGGCTTTCGTATATGGATATCGTGCTGGTGGTAGAGGCCATCGCGCGGGTTTGCGGTGTAACCGCCCGCATTGTGGTTGAGGGCAATATGGGCGCGATCGGCGCGATTTGCGCCTATGGCAATGCGGCCCAGATCGCGCGCATCGCGCCCTTGGTATTGGCAGGCGACAAGCCCGCGATCTGCATTACCGAGCCAAACAGCGGCTCGGCTGCAACCAGCATGACCACGACCGCCGTGAAAAAAGGCGGTAAATATGTGCTGAACGGCACAAAACACTGGATCACCGGTGGCGGGGTCTCCCAAACCCACCTGATTTTCGCGCAGGTCGAGGAAAACGGTGAACGGCTGGGCATTGGCGGTTTTATCGCGGTGCGCGGTCAGGACGAGGGGCTGCATATTGGCGCGCGCGAACCGGCAATGGGCCTGCGCGGCATTCCCGAAACCGAGGTGTTTTTCAACGATCTGGTGATCGACGAAACCATGGCGCTGATCCCGCCCGAGGGGTTGAAGCGCGGTTTTGCCGGCCTGATGAGCGCCTATAACGGCCAGCGCGTCGGGGCGGGCACGGTGGCGCTGGGCATTGCGCAGGGGGCTTACGAGGCCGCGCTCGATTTTGTAAAACTGCGCAGGCAATTCGGCCGCCCGATCGCCGAGTTTCAGGGGCTGCAATGGATGCTGGCCGATATGAGCGTGGCGCTGGAATCGGCGCGGGCGATGATCTGGCGGGCGGCACAAAGTGCGGCGCATACCGATAGCGGCTTTCCCGACCCGTTAATGGCGGCGCAGGCCAAGCTGCTGGCGGCGGATACGGCGGTAAAGGTCACCAATGACGCGCTGCAAATCCACGGCGCGGCGGGGTATTCGCGCAACCTGCCGCTGGAACGCATGCTGCGCGACGCCCGCATGTTTACGATCGGCGGCGGCACCGCGCAAATGCTGCGCAACCTTGTGGCGGGCAAGGTGCTGGGCATGAAGCTGCCGCAAACCAGAGACGGGTATATAAAATGACCACCGCCTCACCCAGAGGTGGTCGCGGAAATTCGGACCAGTTGTTAAGATGAATCGGCCTATGAA
>CAYWXQ010000257.1:0-1688 GCA_964462475.1 uncultured Rhodobacterales bacterium
GCTCGATAGGTTTCTTGCCTGTATGAAACCTGCCTCAAGACTTAGCGCCCTCCTTTGTGAGGGCGTTTTTTTTTGCCACGACACTCGGTGCAAGTTAACGTCACAAAACTGTCATCAAGCGGCGCTATAATGGCTTTGTCAGGGGGCGATCATGAATATTCTCGTATTGGGCACCGGCAATTCAGCCCGCGCCGTCATGTTGCAAAGCATTCTAAACCGCTTGGGCAAGGGGCGGATTACCGCGTTTTCGGCGACCTTTGCACCCGACGGGCCGCTGAACCCGAACGCGCTGGCATTGCTGGCCGAAAAGTCATATCCGGTTAAAAACCTGTGCACAGATAACGCCGACACCTTTATCAGCGCCGGTGCACCTGACATTGACGCAGTGATCACTGTTGGCGACAACGCCGACACCCCGCCTGCCCTGCGCACGGCCCTGAAAGGCCATTGGGGTATCGAAGACCCTGCGCGTATAGTTTCAGCCCCGAAAGCGGCTTTCGAAGTGGCCTATGCGATGCTTGAGGCCCGGGCCAAGGCGTGGCTGTCGCTTGATTTCGAGCGCATGGATACCGCAACCCGCCAGCACCATATTACCCGCATAGGTGAAGCTAGTCTTGTGATGTAACCCATAGAATCAGCGCATCTTCAGCGCTGGTCGAGATCATGTTATGGCCCATGGTGGCATCATAATAGGCGCTGTCACCGGTGCTCAGCCGCACTGGCTGGTAAAATTCGCTGTAAAATTCGACCTCGCCGGAGAGCACATAAAGCAGCTCTTCGCCATCGTGGCGCACCCAGCCCTCAAAATCGGCAAAATCACGCGCCCGCACTCTGGCACGATATGGCAGCATGCGCTTGTGGGAAATATCGGCGGCGATAATCTCGTGTTCATAGGTTGCGGTAATATGGGCCCTGCCAGCCCCCGCCCGCGTGATCGAGCGCCGCGCCAGCATTTTGCCGGATTTTGGCGGCGTGAACAGCTGCGGCACCGACATCCCCAGCCCCGAGGCCAGCTTGCGCACCGCGTCAAAGGTCGGTGACATCTGGCCGTTTTCAATTTTGGACAGGGTCGAGCGCGCCAACCCGACCTGCTGTGCCGCGTGTTCAAGCGTCCAGCCACGTTCTTTGCGCAGGGCGCGCAGGCGGGCGCCAAGGTCGATCTGGGCCGGGGTTTCGCGGGCACGCTTGTCGCGCTCTATCGACAAAACAGTGGGTTCGGGAAGTTCGGGCATGGGACCTCGCTTTACGGTTATTATGGCCCGAAACCGGCGTGATCAACAAGGGGTGATATCGCATTGCTTACCGGTTGGTTTTGCGCCAAGGTAGCGTGAAAGCGAGACCACCATGACCACAATCGAAATTATTTCCGACCCGATTTGCCCTTGGTGCTATATTGGCAAAACCCGGTTCGAGGCGGCGCTGGCCAAACGCCCCGATCATCCGTTTGACATAAGCTGGAAGCCGTTTCAGCTAAACCCCGACATGCCAGCTGAAGGCATGGACAGGGTTGAATACCTGGAGCGCAAGTTTGGCGGGCCCGCCGGGGCGGCGCAGGTTTATGGCGATATTGTAAAAGCCGCCAAAGCCGACGGTCTGGACATAAAGATTGATAAAATAAACCGCAACCACAACACCAAAAATTCCCACCCGCTTATCCACGTGGTCGGGGTGGCACCCCCCCCCCCCCC
>CAYWXQ010000258.1:0-1605 GCA_964462475.1 uncultured Rhodobacterales bacterium
GACCAAGTTGGCGAGGCGTTCGCCCGCGCCATCCTCTCGCCCCTTATATAGGGTGGCTTAAAGGGCGGGTCAATAGATGCCGGGCACAGGCGGGCCATTGCTTTTTGCGGCCACCCGTTGCTTGCCCCCTAAAGCCATTCGGCGCCCGATACCTGCGATGGCCCGGAAAAAGGCAGCACAAAACACGGCACAAAACACGGCGCAAAATACAGCACAAAACACGGCGCAAAATACGGGGCCACGGGCAATTCACCATGCAGCGCTTGTTTGGCACCTTCTGTATTGCGCTCGGGCGGGGCATGGTGGAGGATGCGTATAAAAGGCTCTAGCCTATTCGTGCTGTTTTGCTATACCAAGCCCGTAAACAGGAGCCGCACCATGCAAACCCACACTATTATTCGCCCCGATGACTGGCACCTGCACCTGCGTGACGGCGATATGCTGGCGGGCGTGCTGCCCGAAACCAGCCGTGATTTTGGCCGCGCCATCATCATGCCCAACCTTGTGCCGCCGGTTGTTACCAGCCGCGACGCCGCGCAATACCGTGCCCGCATTATTGACCTGCTGCCAAAGGGCGATGGTTTTACGCCCCTGATGACCCTATACCTGACCGAAGCTACCGACCCTGACGACGTGGCGCTGGCGGCGAAAACCGGCTTGATTTCGGCGGTAAAGCTGTATCCGGCGGGGGCGACGACCAATTCGGATTCCGGTGTCGGCGATATTGAAAAGGTGATGCCGGTGTTGGAAACGATGGCCAAAACCGGCCTGCCGCTTTGTGTGCACGGCGAGGTCACCGACCCGGATGTCGATATTTTTGACCGCGAGGCAGTGTTTATTGAACGCGTGCTGGCCCCCCTGCGCACCCGTCTGCCCACGCTAAAAATCGTGATGGAGCATGTGACAACCAAAGACGGGGTCGATTATGTGAAAAGCGAAAGCAATATCGCCGCCACCATCACCACCCACCACCTGATCATCACCCGCAACCACCTGCTGATTGGCGGTATAAAACCGCATTATTACTGCCTGCCGATCGCCAAGCGCGACTCCCACCGGCGGGCGCTGGTTCAGGCCGCGACCTCGGGCAACCAAAAGTTCTTTCTGGGCACCGATAGCGCGCCCCATACCGACCCGAACAAAGAAAGCGCCTGTGGCTGTGCGGGGGTGTTTAGCGCCACCAACACCATGGCCTGCCTGGCGCATGTGTTTGAAAACGCAGACGCATTGGGCCGGCTACAGGCCTTCACCAGCCTTAACGGCCCCGCCTTTTACGGGCTGGCGCCGAACACCGGCAAAATCACCCTTGTCAAGCACGCGACCCCCGTGGCATTCCCGCCCAAAATCCACACCGGGGCCGGTGATGTCACCCTGTTTGACCCGGGCTTCCCGCTATATTGGAGCACCTCATGACCACCCTGACCGACCGCGCCGAGATGGCCCGCCTGACCGCCCGCATGTTGCTGGAAATAAAGGCGGTGAATTTCGAGGTTGCAAATCCCTATAAGCTGGCCTCGGGGTTGGTTAGCCCCAGCTATATTGATTGCCGCGCGCTTATCTCATACCCCGCCATTCGCTCGACGCTGATTGATTTCATGATCGCCA
>CAYWXQ010000259.1:0-1577 GCA_964462475.1 uncultured Rhodobacterales bacterium
GGGGCCCATTTCAGGTTCCAGCCGAACAGATCCCAGCTTTTGGCCATGTGTTCGGGCAGGGGGGCCTCAAAGAACATTTCTTTGCCGGTAAACGGGTGGGTAAAGGCGAGTGACCGCGCATGCAGGTGCATTTTACGGCTGATATCGCCGCCTATTTTCGCGCCCCAGCCCTCACCGTCATTGCTTTGCGAGCTGCCGCCATATTTGCCATCACCGACAATCGGACAACCAATTTCGGCCATATGGGCCCGCAGCTGGTGGGTGCGGCCGGTGACCGGCACCAAACCCACCCATGTAGCACGGGTGCCGATGTTTTCGATCACCGCATAATCGGTGGTGGCGCGCTTGGCACCCTCGGTGCTATCAACCTCGTTGGGGTGAATGCAGTGCATTTTTTCGCCCGCGCCGTGGGGGCCATGGCCCGATGCTTTTATCAACCCGTATTGAATGGTGCCAACCCGCTCTGGCAGCCGCCCCGCGACCAGCGCCCAGTAAACCTTGCGGGTTTCACGGTCTTGCAAGGCCTTTGAAAGCGCCTTGGCCGCACGCCCCGTGCGCGCCAGCAGCAACACGCCAGAGGTGTCCTTATCAAGCCGATGCACCAGCTTCGGTTTTTTTTCCTCACCGAATTTCAGCTCCTCAGACAGCATGTCGATATGGATATCATGGCCGGTGCCGCCCTGCGTTGGCAGACCGGCGGGTTTGTTGAGCACAATAAAATGCGCGTCCCTGAACAACACCGCGTTCAGGATCATCTGGCGGTCGGCATCGGTGACCACCGCGACATTGCGCGCGCGCAACGCCTCGGCGTCGGGCAGCGGCGGGATGCGCACGTTCTGGCCGGTTTCAAGCCTTGTGCCGGGCTTTACCCGCCCCTTTTCAACCCGGATATCGCCCTTGCGGCACATCTTTTCGATCCGCCCCTGCGAGATATGCGGGAACATACGCTTGAACCAGCGGTCCAGCCGCTGGTCTTGCCCGTCTTCGTCTACTGTCAGGTGTTGCACGCCGCTCATGATATCATCCTTGCCAAGGCCATACCGGCCGCCAGGGCCAGCATCGCGAGGATGACCGAGCCACCCATATAGATTGCCGCCGCCACAAACCGGCTGCGTTCGATTAAAAACAGCACATCCAGCGAAAACGCCGAAAACGTCGTAAAGCCGCCCAGCACGCCGGTCATGACAAAAGGCGCATAACGGGCAAAGCTGCCATCCATGCGCTCCATCAAATAGATCGCCGCCAGCCCCATTAAAAACGAGCCGATAATATTGACCAGCATGGTGCCATAGGGAAAGCCGGTGCCAAACAGCCGAAGGGCCACCCCGCCACTGGCATAGCGCATAGAGGCCCCGATGGCCCCGCCAAGGGCTACTTGTAAAATGACTGGCATAGTGCCTCCGTTATCGGTTTCGCTTGTCGCGCAAGCGGGCGAAATAGTCGAGCCGTTTTTTAAACTCGCGCTCTTGGCCGCGCGGGGCGGGCAGGTAATAAACCCCGCGCTTCATGTTGTCTGGAAAATAGTTCTGCCCCGAGAACCCGTCTTCGGCATCGTGGTCATACTGGTAGCCGTCGCC
>CAYWXQ010000260.1:0-1569 GCA_964462475.1 uncultured Rhodobacterales bacterium
TTGGCCAGCATATCATCGGGCAAGCCAAACACCGCGTTACAGGCGCCACGCACCTTGAACGCGCCGGCTTTCTGAAAGTTCTCGCACTTGAAAAACAGCTCGGCACCGGTAAGGTCGTTCAAAAACGACGAGGTCAGCACCGGTGTGCGGTGGATATAGGGGGTGACGCGCTGGCGCGCGGTCTGCATATCATCAAGCGTTGGTATATACATGGTCATCCTTCAGGCTGTGGTGCGGTAGTGTTCTTGAGCGGCGGCAACGCCACTGCCCAGTGTTACCCGCAACCCGAGGTCTTTCATACACATTTCAGCCACCGCGATGCCCGAAAGCGCCATCATGTCGGTCAGGCTGCCCAGATGGCCAATGCGAAACAGCTTGCCCGCCACCGCGCCCAGACCGGCACCAAACGCGGTGTCGTATTTTTCAGAGGCCAGCGCAACAATGGTATTGGCGTCAAACCCGTCGGGGGTTTTAATGGCACTGACAGAGTTTGAGTAAAGCTCGGGCGCATGAGCATAAAGCGGCATATCCCACGCCGCTATCGCTTTGCGCACACCGGTGGCAATGCGGGCGTGGCGGGCAAAAACATTGTCCAACCCCTCGGCCAGCAGCATTTCTGTGGCCATCTTCAACCCGTTGATCATGCCCACCGGCGGCGTATAGGGAAAGCCGTTGATGGCATAACCCGAACGCATATCGCGAATGTCAAAATACCAGCGCGGCAGGGTGGCGGTTTCAACCATGGCCGCCGCTTTCGGGCTGAAAGCCGCAATCGCCAGCCCGGCGGGCAGCATAAAGCCCTTTTGCGAACCGGTGATCGCCACATCGACCCCCCATTCATCCATCTTGAAATCCATAGAGCCGATCGAGCTGACGCCATCAACAAACAACAGCGCCGGATGGGCGGCGGTATTGATCGCCCCCCGCACCGCCGCGATGTCTGAAACAACGCCGGTGGCGGTTTCGTTATGGGTAGCCAGCACCGCCTTGATTTCGTGGGCGCTGTCAGCGGTCAGAATTTCCTCGAACCGGTCAGCCGGAATGCCGCCGCCCCAGCTAACCTCGACCACCTCTACCACCAGCCCGTGGCGCTCGCACATGTCGATCCACTTTTGGCTGAACATACCGTTGCGCGCCGCCAGCACCTTGTCACCCTTTGACAGTGTGTTGGTCAGCGCGGTTTCCCAGCCACCAGAACCGGTTGAGGGAAACAAAAACACCTCGCCCGCTTCGGTTTTAAGCACCTGTTTTACCCCGTTGATCGCCGGATGCAGAATATCGGCAAAGGCGCTGGAGCGGTGGTCAAGCGTCGGCATATCGACCGCGCGGCGCAGCACTTCGGGCATATTGGTCGGGCCGGGGATGAAAACAGGATTCTGGCTATACATGGTGATTCTCTTGCATGAGGGGCGTTTAAGCCATATTAGCCGCCAGATATATTTTTGCAATTTTTCTGAAAACGTGTTCCGAAATTCGTTATAAATACCTAACCACCTGATTTTATGCTTATTTCATTTTTCCATTTTTAATTGATGATTTTTATGGAAATATTTTTTATTATACCCGTAA
>CAYWXQ010000261.1:0-1558 GCA_964462475.1 uncultured Rhodobacterales bacterium
GATAGCGCCGCCAAGGGTGGCATAACCGGTGCCGGGTATTACCGCAGGCATCCAGCCTTTGGGGCCGAAAGTGGCCAGAATATCCCCGATGGTAACACCGGATTCGGCCTCTAACAGGCCGGTTTCGGCATCAAAAGCAATAAACCGGTCAAGCCGCGTCATGTCGATAGCCCTTTTGGCCAAGGGCGCATCACCATACGAGCGGCGGTTGCCAATCGCGGGACAGGGGGCCTGTTTTAGGGTATCGCCAAGGGCGGCCAACCGCTCGGGGCGGGCCAGTTTGGCATCGCGTTTCAGCACACCGCCCCAGCCGCTTAGCTCATTGTTTTTCCAGCGCATGATCTTGCCCCTTTCGCTCTGCAAACGGGAATACAATAATTCCGATCAAAATTGCAAACCAAAGTGTGGTGATGCGGATGATCGCGGTGGCAGGCAGCGCGATATCGAGCGGCACGTTTTGCAGGGTAAGCAGCACGACCATCGCGGCCTCGGCCCCGCCCAGCCCGCCGGGCAGGCCGGTAGCCCCGCCGCCGAGCATCGAAAACAAAAATATCGCCACCGCCGCCCAAAAGCCAAGATCGGCCCCGAGCCAGCCCAGCAGCAGATAAAACGCATAGGCCTCGAACAGCCAGCCAATCAGGCTAAGCGCAAGGGCGGGCAGAATAATCGCCAAACGCCCGAACAGCCGCAACCGCCTGACCGCCCGCCGCACCCCGGCAAAAAACCGCGCGCCACGGCCAAGGCTGCGCCACCCCAGCGTGACCATTGCCGCCATAAACCGCGGGTTGGTGGCCAAATAGGCCAGCACAAACGCCACCCCTACCACCCAGTAAGCGCCGCCACTGCTGCCAAAGCTGAACCCCGCTGCCACCAAAAGCAAAACCGCAACGCCTGCCAAATCGGCGGCGCGGTCGGCCAGCATCATCGCCGAGGTTTGCATCATCCCGACCCCTGTTGCCCGCTTTATCCAACGCAGGCGCACCAGTTCGCCGACCCGCCCGGGGGTGATGGTCAGGGCAAAGCCGCCCAGATAATGGATCAGATTTTGGCTGTAGGGGGTCGTTAACCCCAGCGCGCGAGCAAAAATATGCCAGCGAAAAGCGCGCAACAGATAATTGCCCGCCGACAGCACCAGCAACAACAAAAACTGGGCCCAACCGATTCGGCGGATTTCCAGCAGCGTGGTATCCCAGCCGGTATAAAGCACGACCCCGCCGATGCCGATGGCAAACAAGGCCAGCATCGCCAGACCAAATAGCAAATCTTTGCGGGGTTTGATAAAGCTCATGCCTTGCCATAACACAGGCGCGCCCAATTGAAACGCCTGTCGGCACAACCAGCCATCGGCTTGGGTTTGCCGTGAAATTGCGCCACGCCCTTAACCGCCTGATATGCGCAAAAAAATGAGCATGGCATCGAAACACACCGCAGAACTCAGAACGGGCGCGGCTAGGGTAATCCCCCCGAAGAAAAGTGGTGTTCACGCGTATAACTTTCTTGGCATATTGACTGAGGCGATTTTGCATGAAGAACAAACGATATAGTGAATAGCCCCTAG
>CAYWXQ010000262.1:0-1520 GCA_964462475.1 uncultured Rhodobacterales bacterium
AGGGCAAGGGCGGCAGCTATGAAACCCGCGATACCGCGACCTCGCTATTGATGGGCGCGGGCAATGTGGTGGCGGGGGTGGCGCTGGGCTTTGTGGCTTACGGTTTTTTTAGCTGGCTTTGGGGGTTTCGGTTGTTTGATCTGGGCACATCGCTGCTGGTGATCGCGCTTTGCTTTGTGCTGGATGATCTGCGTTATTACTGGGTGCACCGTTTTGGCCACCGCGTGCGCTGGGTCTGGGCCAGCCATGTTAACCACCACTCCAGCCAGCACTACAACCTGTCAACCGCCCTGCGGCAAACATGGACCGCGACCTTTACGTTAATGATGGTGCTGCGCGCGCCGCTGATATTGCTGGGGTTCAGCCCTGAAATGGTGCTGTTTGTCGGCGGGACCAATCTGGTTTACCAGTTCTGGATCCACACCGAGGCGATCTATAAAATGCCGCGTTGGTTCGAGGCGGTAATGAACACCCCTTCCCACCACCGCGTGCATCACGGGCGCGATCCTAAATACCTCGATACCAATTATGCCGGTGTTTTTATTGTCTGGGACAAGCTGTTTGGCACCTTTGTGCCCGAGCAGGAAACCCCCGATTACGGGCTGGTGCAAAACCTTGGCACGTTTAATCCGCTGCGGGTGGCGTTTCATGAATGGCGCGCGATGCTGGCTGATATATTTGCGCCAAACCTGACCCTGCGCCAGCGCTTTGCCTATGCGCTAAAACCCCCGGGTTGGAGCCATGACGGTTCGCGCAAAACATCCGACCAGATAAAGGCCGAAAATGCGCCTTGATCAAGCCTTGGTGGCAGCAGGGCTGGCGGATAGCCGCGCCCGCGCGCAAGCGTTGATCACGGCGGGGGTGGTGCGCGTGAATGGTAAACCGGCCAGAAAACCCTCGCAAAAAGTCTCGGACGAGGCGCTGGACGTTACGGAAAACCCCAACCCCTATGTGTCGCGGGCGGCGCTCAAACTGGCGCATGCGCTCAAGGTTTTCAGCCTGTCACCCAAAGGCGCGGTGGCGCTGGATGTCGGGGCCTCGACCGGTGGCTTTACCGAGGTGCTGCTGGAAGCAGGGGCGGCAAAGGTTTACGCGCTGGATGTCGGCCACGGGCAGCTGCACCCCAAGCTGGCGGCAGATGCGCGGGTGGTCAATCTGCAGGGGGTCAACGCCAAAAACATACCGGCGGGGGTGGTGCCCAAGGTCGGGTTTATCGTCACCGATGTGTCGTTTATCAGCCTGATCAAGGCGATGCCGGCCGCATTGGCACTGGCGGCACCCGCGGCGGTTTTTGTCGGCCTGATAAAACCGCAATTTGAGGTCGGCCGTGCGTATATCGGCAAAAGCGGCATTGTAAAAGACCCTGAAGCACAAGAAAAAGCGCGCGCAGATGTGCGGGCGTTTCTGGAAGGCGCGGGCTGGCGGGTGACAGGCGAGGCCGAAAGCCCGATACAGGGACAGCACGGCAATCACGAGTTTTTGGTATCGGCTCAGAAGCTGAAATAAAGATAGAGGTGGTC
>CAYWXQ010000263.1:0-1500 GCA_964462475.1 uncultured Rhodobacterales bacterium
TAAAACCGGTGATTTTCGCAGTCTTTCCCGCAGGATAATGCTGGAAAGCCCGGCACAAACCGCCGATACCATTTACACAACCGCCCGCCGCCTGCTTGAGCTGGCCTTGCCGCAAGGGCCGTTTCGCCTGCTCGGGGTCGGCATTACCGATCTTTGCCCCGAAGCCACCGCCAGCCCCACGCCCGACCTGCTGGACCCCGACGCCCCCAAGCGCCACGCGGTCGAGACCGCAACCGATAGCATCCGGCAAAAATTCGGGCCCTCGGCGATCAAAAAAGGCCGGGCGCTAAAATAATTGTGCGCTGCGGTATTGACAATGTTGCGGCGCAGCATTATATTGATCCCAGACGCCCCGAGCGGGCGTTTCCTCCCTGTTCCCTGAGGCCGCGCATGGCGCGGTCTTTTTTTTGCCTGCTACTCAGCCGCCAAATTTTGCGCGGCGGGCAGAATGCGGGCAAGCTTGGTGATCACATCGCCCATCCGCGCCTGAAGCACCGCAAAATCGGCGCGGGGACGGATGCGTTTTTCATCCATATAAAGCGAGCGGTCGATCTCGACCTGAAGCGCGTGCACGCCGTTGCGGGGCTGGCCGTAATGGCGGGTAATATGGCCACCGGCAAACGGTGCGTTGCGGCCAACAACAAACCCCGCCTCATCAAACACCGCCGCCGCCGCGTCGCTGATCCACGGATCACAGGTGGTGCCGTAACGGTCGCCCAATATGATATCGGGGCGGCGTTTGGGTAAAAAACCGCTGCCCAGCACCGAGCGCGGCATCGAGTGGAAATCAAACAAAATGCAGCTGCCAAACCGCGCCCGCTGCGCCGCAATCTGCGCCTTTAGCGCCGCGTGGTAAGGGTGGTAAACCGCGTTCAGGCGCGCCTCGGCCTCGGGCAGTGAAATTTTGCCCAGCTGAATGGCGCGGCCATTGGCCACCACGCGTGGAATCACGCCAAGCCCGGCGGCAATGCGCGGGTTGGTCGGGCGGCCTTCGGCCTTATGAATGATGGCGGGGTCAAGCTCGTCGGCGGCGCGGTTCAGGTCAACATAGGCGCGGGGGTAGCGTGCCAAAAGCACCGGCGCGCCCAAGGTATCGGCAAAAAACCGGTCTACAAATGCGTCCTCTGACGAGCGCAGCAGCAATGGCGGCAGGCAGGAATCGCGTAAAAACGCCGCAGGATAATCTGCGCCGCTATGGGGGCTGGAAAACACCGCGCAGGATTGCGGCTGCCGGTCTGCCTTTAAAATATATGCCTTGTGCTGCATGGCAATAACTCTTGTTACGGATCAGCAGGTTAGCATAGGGTCTGCGCCACCCCAACGGCTATTTTGCTCAAATTGCCATGATCTGTGATTATCGCGGCAAAAGCGCTTGAACCCGTGGGCGCTTGCGCTTATAGACACTGACACGCGGGCGTTGCTTATGCAGCGCTTGTTGCTTTTTCGGGTGTATAGCTCAGCGGGAGAGCACTTCGTTGACATCGAAGGGGTCACTGGTTC